>DJZU01000088.1:0-1344 GCA_002448715.1 Candidatus Neomicrothrix sp. UBA6944
CCATGAGCGCTTCGGAAGATGGGCTGACACAATTTTTTCTGGACTAGACGCTGACGCTGACGCGGTACTAGGTCGACTTGAAGATATAACCAAAGCCCAACGAGAGCTTGATAGTTACGCCACCGGACTGGTAGCAGAACGGAAGGGATGCCCACACGCCGACCTAGTCACCGATTTGGTCCAAGCGTCCTATCAAGAGGACCGCCTAAGTGTTGACGAGCTAGTAGCCATGATTGAGGCCATCCTGTTGGCGGGTACTGATACGACCAGAAACCAACTGGGGTCCCTACTGGCAGTGTTGGCAAGCCAACCAGAGCAGTATCAGCGTGTCCGCGAGGACAGATCGCTAGTACCGGCGGTTGTCGAAGAATCGCTGCGATACATAGGAGCTGTTCGAACCACAGCCCGAGTGGCGAGCGAAGACCGAGTCGTTGACGGGATGTTTTTCCCGGCAGGAACCACAGTCCTATTAGGGCTACACGCGGCAGGTTTAGGTCAGCCAGATGATGGGTTTCGATTTGATATCGACCGAGATGATCGGGCGCCTCACATAGCTTTTGGATTAGGGGCACATCACTGTTTAGGCGCAGCTCTGGCTCGGGCAGAGTTACAAGAAGCACTCAATGCCTTCTTAGACGTTGTTCCCGCATACCGACTTGCAGCCCCGGTCACATGGAAGCCACTGTCAATGGGAATTTGGGGCCCCGAGAAGCTCGAATTTGAGATTCTTGAATCCCCTTCACAAGTCTTGAACGAACAAATCGGCTCGAGTCTTGACAACGAATTGGCAACACTCACCTCGATGGCGGCACCTGACTCCGAAAACCTTTGGATTCAAGACGCTCACTCTGTCCGAAGCACCATCGTTGCCGGGGTCCCTCGTTTAGTCAACGAACCTTCATTCCCACCAGTGATACGACTTGCACACACCACGCTCCGTTTCGGATGGGCTCTTGTCAGTTGGAAGATATTCGACCGCCGGCTCGATCAACAGTCGCGAACTGAATCTTTATACCGAAGGCTTCGGGTCGCCGCTGAGCGCTTAGGGCCAACCTACATAAAACTCGCACAGCTCATCTCTGCCGCTGAGGGCGTGTTCCCTCAAGCCCTCGTAGATGAATGTTCGCGTTGCAGAGATCAAGCAAAGCCTTCAAACTGGCGAAAAATACGTCGGATCCTTCGACGCGATCTAGGCCCGTTAGATAGGTCATTTGCGTCGTTCGAACAACAACCGTTTGCAGCCGCCTCAATAGCTCAAGTTCATAAGGCCGAACTCCAGGACGGGTCCGACGTCGTAGTAAAAGTTCAACGACCATCAATCCACAAGAAAGTGGTGCGTGATCT
>DJZU01000088.1:1678-4266 GCA_002448715.1 Candidatus Neomicrothrix sp. UBA6944
CGAGTGCTCGCATGGGTAGCACCTCGTCTCGTTGGGCGTATCCCAGTATCTGCGCTCGCTAACCCGCCAGCATTGGTGCAACTGTTTGCCGAAACTATCTCCGAAGAGTTGGATTTCCGATTGGAGGTCGCGAATCTCTATGAGATCCGCAGAGCCCTGGCAACTGGAGAGCGCGGAAGGTGGGCAGCCCCTGATCCAGTGCTTGACATGACGACAACTCGGGTCATCGTCATGTCCCGAGTATCGGGCGTTCCCCTGACCCGTCTCGACTCTGAGCAGATCAGCGATCAGCAAACACGAACTCTGTTCAGAAGCATGGTTGACGGTCTCTTAGAGGGCGCCGCGTTGCACGGAATCTTTCATGGAGATTTTCACGCTGGAAACCTGTTTGTTGACGATGACGGAGTCATCGGGCTGGTGGATTTCGGCATGGTCGGAAGACTGGACCATGATCGGCGCATTTCGTTTCTGCGCTACATCACTGGTCTGATGTCAGGTGACGTCCGGACCCAAGTCCTCGCAGTGCGCGACTTGGGAGCGTTCCCACCTGACTCTGATGTTGAGGACCTGATTCAAAATCTGCAGTTAGATCGAGTTGACTTTGATCCGCTGCAACTGACCGAAGAACAGTTCGTCGCCGAATTTCAGACACTCCTCAAAGAACTGCTGGCCAGTGGAGCGCGAATTCCAAAAGAACTCATGCTGTTTGTAAAAAACTTCGCGTACTTAGCGTCTTTCGTTCAAAAATTGGATCCTGAGATGGACCTGTTAGGAGAATTCTCTGCTATCAGCGCTGGTTTCCTTACCAAACACGGCTTTCGAGTATCAGCAGAACTTGGGCTCGCGATCCAAGATTTAGAAGTCTCCGAATCATCGTTCCGACGCGCAGCAGGAATCAGAGATGACGTTGAAGTACTGACGTGGCGAGATCTGTCCAACCGAAGAGAAGTAATGCAGCGACGACTTCTCAACGCCGACAAACCGGACCTGCCTGATCTTGAGGGCGCGACGTAATGAACGAAGCGATTCAAATGTTGAGTTTGAATGAGGCGGCCGAACATCTCGGACTTCACTACATGACTGTCTACAAATATGTGCGTTCAGGCAAGCTACCCGCACGAAAAAGCGGTGGTAGTTGGGAAGTCTCAGCCGACGATTTGGCCTCCATGTCGTCTGTTGAACGGGCACCTTCGGGGCGAGGCCGCCGGTCACTAGAAAGCAAATCCGGGCCGTTTCTTCAGGCCTTACTAGCGGGAGACGCACCTGGATCATGGTCAGTAGTTCAAGCCGCTTTCGATAGCGGTGCCAGCGTCGAAGACGTTATATGTGAGGTCATTGTCCCAGCGCTTCGAGCGGTAGGCGAGGAATGGGCTCACGGCCGTCTCGAGGTCTACGAAGAACACAGAGCATCAAGCGTTGTTCTATCGATATTGGGACGGATGCAAGGGCTACCCCAACGACGGGGCAAGAAGCTTGGAAGTGTTCTCATTGCCTGTCCACCTCAGGAAACGCATGGACTGCCAGCCGCTATATGCGCCGAGTTGGTCCGAAGTCGCGGATATCACCCTGTGAATCTTGGCCCTGACAGTCCAATTGACACAATCATCCAAGCAGCTCGTTCAACCGACGAACTAACTGCCATCGTGTTGAGCACTGTCAGCTCTACATCACCAAGTGTGGTCGTCGAAACCGTCGAGGCAATACATGGGTCGCTGCCGGAAACACCTGTAATGGTCGGTGGAGTATGGGCAGATTTGCCGGACAAGGTGTTGTCACTTGATGGGTTCCCTTCAATGCTGAACCACTTGGAACAATTAAGTGGATCCTAATGATTCGCCAATAGTTGTCCGTGACGCCTTCGGTAGGCAAACAGGCCGATGAGTAAAGGAGCGTCTATTTCGGCCACTCTTGTGGGGCTCGTCTTCGTAGTGGCCGTTTCAGTTTGTGGAGCTGATGGACTTTGGGGTGAGTTTGATTTACCGCCAGTACTTGTAGCTGCTTTGGGCGCGATCTTGGTTCAGTGGTTGGCTTTTGGCTTCGCGTGGAAGTTCAAATCAGAACGATTCTTTGACCTCTTTGGTTCGGGAACCTTTGTGCTTGTTGTTCTAATCGCTGCGCTGTACTCGCGGTCACACTTAGGGTTACTTGACGTTGCGATGATGTGCGCCGTTTCTTTATGGGCGTTCAGACTGGGTTCTTTTTTGGTCACTCGAGTTCGAATGGTCGGTTTTGATCGACGGTTTGACGCGATGAAGCACGACTTTTCATGGTTCTTGATGACGTGGACATTGCAGGGAACTTGGGTGGTTGTAACAACTGCTCCGGTCGTGACGGTGATAGGCGATGGAAGCAGTCAGCCATTGGGTCTCGTCGAAATAGTGGGTCTTTTGATTTGGCTTGTCGGCTTTTCGATCGAAGTCGTTGCCGACGACCAAAAGAAGAAATTCAGGCTTTCAGGCAACGACACGTTTATTCGCACTGGATTGTGGAACAGGTCGCGTCACCCCAACTATTTCGGTGAGATTGTGCTGTGGACCGGCCTTGCGCTAGCTGCCTGCCCTTCACTGGACAGATTTCAGCTATTAACG
>DJZU01000072.1 GCA_002448715.1 Candidatus Neomicrothrix sp. UBA6944
TTTGTTTCACGGCGACAAAGACGAGATCCTTCCCATGCAAGCCAGCGAGTTAGTTCGCATGATTATCGGTGGTGGTGAGCTGGTGCCACTAGCCGGCGCCGGACATCTTTTGGTAGAGGCCACAGATCATGTGCGTGATCGTTTGGCGACGTGGATACCCGAAAAGTTTGAGACACATAGCAAATAATGATCGAAGATTTCCCCGAAGATCCGACTGAATTTTCGCCAGAACACCTGAGCTCGCTATTACGTGAAGGCGGCTTCGCTCCCCCTAATCCAGGAGTAGAAATTTCAGCAGTCCGGAGTGAGCCTTTAGCTGCAGAAAGCGCTTTTCTTGGGAGTCTCGCTCGGTTGCATGTGACTTGGAAAGTGAACGAAACGGGTCTTCCAGACCGTCTGGTAATCAAGCTTCCTACCCAAGATCCGGGTGGTCGTCAGGTCGGCGAGATGCTGAATGTGTGGTTCCGGGAGTCAGAATTTTATTTTCGTCTGGCCCCTCTGATCACTACCCCGATACCGACTTGTCGCGCGAATTTCGTGGAGAACAGCAAAGCAGTTTTGATTCTTGATGACTTGCATCCGGCGAGTCCCGGCGATCAGGTAGAAGGCGCTTCTGCAGACCAAGCACGTGCTGCTGTTGAAGCCCTCGCCCGATTGCACGCTCCCTTTTGGACCCGATCACGTAGCGTTTCCCTCAACTGGGTCCCTGGTATTGATGCCCCACAACTGGTAGGGGGCTTAGGCCAAGCAATGTCGCAGGCCCTTCCTCGTTTCGTCGAACGGTTCGGTGAGCTGCTCCCCACGCAAGGACTTGACTGGCTCCATTCTTTCGTTCCGTTGTTGGGAGGTTGGCAGAGCAACCTTATGTCGAATCCGTTAACCATCGCTCATGCTGATTATCGACTAGCGAACATGCTGTTCGACCACAACGGAAATATCACGGTTATCGATTGGCAAACAGCAATGTTCAGCGGTGGGGCAACAGATCTTTCTTTCTTTTTGGCAACCAACCTGACTATCGAAACCCGACGTTCTCTTGAGGATGACCTCATTGACACCTACGTTGAAACGCTCGTGGGGTTGGGAATAGATCGCTCCGCAACTCGACATATTCGCAGCGATTATGAACAGGCACATTTGTGGTGGATGGGAATGCTGGCGAACAACCTTTCGACCATCGAAACTCCAAACGATGAAAGTCAAAGGTTGTTTGAGGCCATGCTGACACGGCTGTACTCCGCCGCCTTAGACGCGAACAGCGGTCGGTTCCTTGCCGACTATTAAACGCCGACTTTTTAGTCCGTTGGTTGTCGCTTACCGAACCCTTTAAAGGTGTCACCAATAGAGGTGGTAACCGACGCCAGGTTGCTGCGACCATCCAACAAACCGGGCGCTTTATCCTTAAGATCTGCGACCGTCCAACGCCCATCGGTGGCCAAAATATCGTCATCGGCCAACGACCAACCACCATAGAGACCGACCTCGTTACCACCCACGTGGAAAACGCCCCCAGTAAAGGGGCAAGCTTCCGTGGCGAGATAGCCGACAAGTGGGCTGATATTTGCAGGGTCATAGAGATCAAAATCCGAAGGATCTTCGGGGGCGGCGACTACTTCTTCAAGCCCGGGAGTCTGCAACGTCATTCGGGTACGGGCAATGGGAGCCAGACAGTTAACTCTTACCCCGTAACGGGCTAACTCGCCTGCTGCTACAAGTGTCATAGCTGCAATACCAGCTTTAGCTCCGGAATAGTTAAGTTGACCGAGATTGCCCAACATTGCGCCCGAGGCTGTGTTGACAACCGCTGCATCAACCTCGACTCCTGCCTTGGTTTGCTCTCGCCAATACGCGGCAGCCCAGCGTGTGGGGCAAAAATGACCCTTCATGTGAACGTCAATAACCGCGTCCCACTCGCCCTCAGTCATGTTGACCACAACCCGGTCTCGAAGAATGCCTGCGTTATTTACCAGGACATGCAGATCTCCGAATGCTTCGACCGCAGCATTTACCATCCGCTGAGACCCCTCCCAATCGGTTACGGAGTCATTGTTGGCGACCGCTTCGCCTCCCATGTCGCGAATTTCTTGTGCGGTCTCCTCAGCGGGTCCGGTGTCTTCGCCGGAGCCGTCTACGCCGCCACCTAGGTCGTTGACCACGATCTTGGCTCCTTCGGAAGCCATGAGGAGCGCGTGTTCACGTCCAATTCCGCGTCCTGCGCCGGTGATAAGAACGACGCGTCCATCAAGTAAACCCATTAGATCTCCCTATCGATCGAACTCTCTAACTCTTTCACAGCGAGAACACAGACCGCACGCTCAAATCGGCCAATTTTTATTTCCTAAGTGGTCCACCGAGAGGGTTTTGGCCCCAGCCACAAACGCGCCGGTACCGGATGCAGGTCGCGCGCTAGACCCATACGGGCAAGTGCCCTGATGACCATATGGGTGAAGTCCAATTGGCTTCGCTTGAATCCGTGGCGAGAGGTGCCTGGGAACCTGTGATGGTTGTTATGCCAACCTTCTCCCAACCCCAATATGCCTATGACCCAGTTGTTGCGACTGTCATCATTCGTGTTGTGATGACGTTTACCCCACCGGTGACAGACGGAGTTCACAGCAAAGGTGACATGCCATAGAAGCACTGTGTTGATGAAAAATGCCCAGATCACAAGCTGTGGCCCGTCCGTGCCGCTCCAGGGAAATATTCGACCGATTGCTATTCCTGCAAAGAACAGTCCGAAGGCCGTAGCGAGAATCGGCAGATGCGAGTTGCGATCCAACCATCGAAGCTCCGGATATACGGCCAGATCCGCTACCTCGTCCATGTGGGTGGGATCGGCTGCGCTGCGAGTAAGCCATCCATGATGGGCAATCCCAAAGCCCTCCACCTTTGGTGAGTGTATATCGCCCTCTTGATCAGACACTCTGTGGTGGCGACGGTGGTGAGCAACCCACCACAGTGGTCCTCCTTGAGCGGCACTAGTACCGAGCCATGCTCCGGCGAACTGAACGACGCGTCCGGTTTTGAAGGCGTGATGACTGAATTTGCGATGGTAAAAGCCCGTGATCCCGACGCCCCTAAGCAGGTAAACAACGACTGACACCACTAAGGCAAACCAACTCACACCCACTATGAACACGAAAAGGCAGGCGAGGTGTACTGCTACGTAGGGAAATGTGAACTTCAAGAATCGCGCTAGATCTGGTCGATTCTGATCCACCGAAGCGGCTGCAACCAATGGATCTCCTAAGGTCGTGCACCGGGGTCATCCCGAGAACATGTGTTGACCCTACATGCTGAGAGAACAATTTCCAGAACCTCTTAGCATTCCAAAAAGTAATTGTCCCCAACCCGCTTTGGGCCAGGGACAGTCACTTTGAGCGGATGACCGGGTTCGAACCGGCGACCTCAACCTTGGCAAGGTTGCGCTCTAGCCAACTGAGCTACATCCGCGGCAATGCGTCACTGTACCAAGCCTGACGGTGGACTCAACAGATCAACCTTGTTCGTCGCTGTGGCTGTCCGGGGTGCGGAGGTCAACGGAGAGGGTAAGAATTCCGTTCTCCAAAGTCGCTGAAGCATCAGAGATTATGGAAAAGTCCATGAAGTCTCGTTCCGCCTGTTCTATAAACAGTCTTCTTTCCTCGCCGCCTACGGCCGGGAGGTTCCGTTTTTTTACAGCTTCGGCTCGTTCTCGA
>DJZU01000084.1 GCA_002448715.1 Candidatus Neomicrothrix sp. UBA6944
TGTCACTATGGCAAAAGCCCTAGGCAATGGAGTGCCCATCGGTGCTATCTGGGCAAAAAGAGATATAGCTCAAGCATTCCAACCAGGAGATCACGCAACGACATACGGCGGGCAGCCTCTTGCCACCTCAGCTGCTCGTGCTGTGCTCCGAGTGATGGAATCGATGAACGCTCCAGCCCTAGCCGCAGCAGCGGGTGAGGAACTTATGGGCAAACTGCTCAGCGTACCTAATGTTGTTGACACTAGAGGTCTTGGCCTTCTGATCGCCGCGGAGGTCGACACCGACGCAGTAGGCAAGACAGGACCGGAGATAGCTCTCGCCTGTCTGGAAGAAGGCCTCGTCGTCAACGGAATCAGCCCAACAGCTATACGACTAGCCCCGCCACTCACGGTCTCATCTGAGGAAATCGATGAGGCTATGGCCAAGCTGTCGGTAGTTCTAGGAGGTAACTGATGCGACACTTCCTAGAAGTCGACGATCTCAACCTTGATGAACTGCAACAGGTCTTAGAACTGTCAACCAAACCAGATCTCCCCAAAGTTCTTGATGGTCAGGGGGTAGCGCTGATCTTCGAAAAACCATCGGGTAGAACCAGAAACTCTATGGAAATGGCCACCGTGCAGTTAGGTGGACATCCCATGTACGTCAAACCCGAAGAACTCGGCATCGACACTCGCGAAACCGCTGAAGACGTTGTCCGCACCATGGCCGGCTACCACTCGGTTCTGGCTGCCCGAGTATTCGATCATGACCGCCTCGAACGCATGGCAGCGACCAACGCGATGCCGATCGTCAATTTGTTGTCCGACGTGGCTCACCCGATGCAGGCGTTAGCTGACTTGTTGACTATCGAACAGGAAATTGGTCTCACACGTGTCGGCAAAGTCGCATACGTGGGTGACGCCAACAATGTTTGGAGATCACTGGCCATTGGCTGCTCGATGCTCGGAATTGAAACAAGTGTCGCGTCGCCTGCTGGACACGGCCCCAACGCGGACGACCTTGAGCGAATAGTGACCCACGGTAGTGCGGTGCAGGTCACCGACGACCCACATGAAGCAGTCAACGAAGCCGACGTTGTCTATACCGATGTGTGGACATCAATGGGTCAAGAAAGCGAGAAAGCCGACCGGCTCGATGCGTTTAGTCGTTTCACGGTCGATTCTGCGTTGATGACAACAGCGAACCCCAGCAGCATCTTTATGCACTGCCTGCCAGCTCACCGCGGAGAAGAAGTCACTGACGAAGTGATTGAGAGCGCTCAGAGCAAAGTCTTCCCCCAAGCACATAACCGGATGCACAGTGCACGCGGTTTGCTGTCATGGATCATCGGAGAAACGACTAACCATGGCCAGTAAATCCCAACGGCAACACCTCATTGAGCGGATCCTCGCAGAACGCTCGGTGAGCGATCATGGCGAACTCGTCGAACTGCTCGCGGCTGAGGGCGTCGAAGCTTCCCAGGCCAGCGTCAGCAGAGACTTAGATGAACTCGGCGCAGTGAAACTTCGCGCCGGTGGCCAGACCGTGTACGCGATACCCGAAATCGCGACCCAACGAGCAGTCCCATTGGAAACCCTCCGACGTGTCTGCGGCGACTGGGTAGTCGACGCGCAACATTCACAAAATCTAGTTGTGCTCACCACACCCCCCGGGTCCGCTCACGTGGTCGCGTCAGCGATCGATCGCAGCGACAGCGACGATGTTCTCGGTACCGTCGCTGGCGACGACACCATCTTGGTCGTAGCGGCACCGCACACCACAGGAGAAGCTGTAGCTGAGCATTTCCGTGAGCTAGCAGGACTTTAAAGATTTAATCCCACCCCCCGACCCCTAATAGGAACTTCTCATGGCAGACGGAAACACTCTTTGGCACGGACGATTCGAAGGTAACCCCAATCAGGCCTTACGCGAGTTGAACGACTCACTGCCTTTCGATCAGAGAATGTTTAAAGAAGACATAGCAGGTTCACGCGCGCACGTAGAGATGCTGTGTGAAGTAGGCCTGCTGACCGAAAGTGAACTCGCTGAGATTCTTGATGCTCTGACCGTTGTGGAGACAGAAATATCGGAGGGCACGTTTCAATGGGCACCAACCGACGAAGATATTCATACTGCTGTTGAGAGGCGAGCGACTGAGATCGCCGGTGCAGCCGCGAAAATTCACACCGCTCGAAGCCGTAACGACCAGGTAGCCAACGATGTTCGTTTGGTAGCGCTCAGCGAAATCGACTCTTTAACCAGCATTGTCCGCTCCTTAGTGGAAACACTTCTGCATAGAGCCGAAGAAGCGCATCAAGAGGGGCTGTATCTGCCGGGCTACACCCACTTACAACGGGCCCAACCAGTCGCCCTCGCACACCACCTAGGCGCGTACTGTTGGATGTTTCTTAGGGACATCGACCGGCTGGTTGAGACGCGTCGGAGAACAGACGTATCAGTGTTAGGCGCCGGCGCCCTCGCAGGCACGTCGCTGCCCATAAATCCAGCCTCGGTCGCCGACAAGCTTGGTTTCAAAGAGGTGTTCACTAACTCTCTTGATGCGGTCTCTGACCGCGATTTCGTCGCAGACCTGCTGTACTCGCTCACTGTTACAGGAATTCATCTCTCAAAACTTGGCGAAGAGCTGTGCCTGTGGGCCTCAAGCGAATTCAACTACGTCGAACTCGATGACGAGTTCGCGACTGGATCATCGATGATGCCGCAGAAGAAAAACCCAGACGTGGCGGAATTAGCAAGAGGGAAAGCGGGTCGTTTACTCGGAAACCTCACAGGATTCCTAGCGACCCAAAAAGGTCTTCCCCTCACCTACAACAAAGACCTCCAAGAGGACAAAGAGCCATTGTTTGATAGTTGCGACACTATTCGACTCACAGCGATCGCGTTGATAGGCATGATCGATTCTCTTAAGTTCAACGGGGATTCAATGTCTGCCAGCGCCGATGCCCAAGAAATCGCGGCAACAGACTTAGCCGACTTTCTCGTTCAGGGAGGACTCCCGTTCAGAGAAGCACATTTAGTCATTGCTGGACTCGTCCGAGAGTCTTTAGACAGCGATGCGCAGTTAACCGATCTAGTGGAGAGCCACCCAGACTTAGGTTCTGAAGCAGCGCAGCTGCTGCAACCAGGTGTTGGTTGGGCCCGACGTAACAGCCATGGCGGAGGCGGACCCGAAGCGGTAACCGAACAACTAGAGGTGCTGAAAGCCCACGTGGAATCCATTCAGTGAGCAGCACTGACGACTGGTACGCGTTCACCAACCCTGAAGACGCTTTCGATGATCGCCTGACCACAGCAGTGGCAGCCGTTGAGGCCTTCATCCCCACAGACCAAGCTCAAAAAGCTGCTCAAGACACGATTTTAGAATTCGTTGAGCAACACCCAGATGCCCTACACAGGTCTTGTCTCAAGGGACATTTCACAGGATCCAGTTGGGTTGTGGACCACGACGCGTCATCAGGTCTGATTCTGCTCCACACAAAAGCCAAACGATGGCTACAGCCCGGAGGACACGCCGACGGCAACGCCCGACTTGAGGCCGTAGCGCTTCGCGAAGCCCAAGAAGAAAGTGGCATTGAAGACCTTGAAGTGTGGAGCGGCCCCATAGATATCGATGTCCACGTAGTGCAGGACCCATCGGCGCCTCAAAGCTCACACTTGCACCTGGACGTTCGATATTTGGTCAGGGCACCCAAAGGAGCGCGAGTTCAAGGCAACCACGAATCTCTCGCCCTCAGATGGATCACAGAAAGCCAACTAGACGATCAAGCATTGTCATTGGATGACAGCACCAAACGAGTTGCTCGGTACGGATTCACCTTGGCCGAACAACTGCTGGTCTGAACCTCATGTAGCTTCGGTGCAATGCGGTATTTGGTTATCCAGATGGAGAACCTTCTTCTGTTAGCCATCGGGTTCGTGGCTGGCTGGTTCGTCGTCGCCACCGTTCCTCAACAAATCACGATCGCATCGTTGCCTACCTGGCTCATAGCCACAGCAATCGCCACTGCACTACTGGCGTTAGGGGGACGTTTTGTGTTTGACGGAACATTCCAAGCGTTTGGAGGAGGGCTTATGGCCTCTAGCTCTCTCGCAGCGTTCATCGTTATATATGACGTCGTTCGGTAACAACCAAAGATAGGTTTGAGTTGTGCGTTCAGGTCCAATCGTCTGGGTTTCGTTGATTATCGCTTCGTTAGTAGTGATATGGGGGATTATTTCCGTCCTGGCTGTAGCGAAATCGAGTTGGCAGCAGCAGCAACGTCGACGCACGAACTGGATTCTTATGATGCTGCTGTTTGGTCCCCTAGCGGTGCTCCTTTTTTATGGCACGGTGAGACAACAACTACTCCGACCAGAACGCTACGAAATGGTCGACGGAGTAGCAGAAGTCGACCGCTAACAAGTAAAAGTGTTTCCCTTTAGGGCCCACTCCGCGGCACACTGTCGGTGTGGACATTCTCTCCGATCTTGAGGCGCGAGGCCTTATTCACGACACAACTGACCGTGACGCCCTTGCTGCTCGACTGTCCTCAGGACCCATCGTCTTGTACTGCGGCTTTGACCCCACTGCTGACAGCTTGCACGTAGGAAACCTCATTGGTTTATTAACGCTGCGCCGTTTTCAGTTAGCAGGTCACCTGCCGATCAGCCTGGCAGGCGGCGCTACCGGAATGATTGGAGACCCCAGCGGCCGCGACGCAGAAAGAAATCTGCTTGATGATGACGGACTCGCCAAGAACCTCGAAGGCATCCTCCCGCAACTCAGAATGTTCCTAGATTTCGATGGTGAATCAGCAGCGAAGTTACTCGACAACCGCGCCTGGACCGTTGGTCTGAGCGTCTTGGAGTTCCTAAGAGATATAGGCAAACACGTAACCGTCAATCAGATGGTCGCCAAAGATTCAGTGAAAAGTCGAATGTCTGAAGGAGATGGCATTTCCTACACAGAGTTCAGTTACATGCTCCTGCAGGGTTATGACTACCTCTGGCTCGCGGAAAACGAGAAATGCGAACTCCAAGTTGGCGGCTCAGATCAATGGGGCAACATCGTGTTGGGGGCAGATCTCATACGTCGAAAGCTGGGAGAAACAGCCCACGCCCTTACCTGGCCACTACTGACCAAACCAGACGGCAGCAAATACGGGAAAACAGCGGGCGGGGAAACGATTTGGCTCAGCCCAGAAAAGATGAGCCCCTACCGCTTTTACCAAGCTTGGATCAGCGTTGATGATTCAGAAGTCCGCAAACTGCTGTTGCAGCTCACATTCTTGTCTCCTGACGAGATCGATGACCTGGTGGCTGAACACGACCAGCACCCAGAAAATCGCCTAGGTCAACGGACTTTGGCTAGGGAGTTAACAGCGATAGTTCATGGGGAACAGGCAGCAGCCTCCGCTGTTGAAGCATCAGAACTGTTATTTGAGCCATCGGCCGACATTTCATCTGTTTCTGAGTCAGCCCTTGAATTCATTAGCGGCGAAGTGCCTTCCACACAGACCCCAACACCAAAAATGGGCATAATCGACTGCCTGGTCGAAACCGGCCTGTGTCAAAGTCGAAAGGACGCTAAAAGAGCTATTACTGAGGGTGGCATCTATATCAATGGCGACCGCGTCAACGAAGCCGATTTAGAGCTCACTGCAGATCACTTGCTGCATGGTAAATACATCTTGTTGCGCCGCGGAAAGAAGCTTTGGCATCTTTTGACATCGGGCCAGTAGAACCTGTTGGAAATTACTCCAACGATCAGCACCGAAAGGTTGCTACTACCCCCTTTTCGCCTGTAGGGTGGCCCTTCGCCCTTTAGCGCTGTTTACGCAACGTTGAAGGGCTTCGACACCTCCGCATGCCGGTGACGGCAGACGCGTGTCGTAATGCTGCCGCTGTTTGCGGTCGCAGCGCTCTTTGACAACAGAACAGAGGACGATA
>DJZU01000098.1 GCA_002448715.1 Candidatus Neomicrothrix sp. UBA6944
TGTTGTCCGGCAGCGTTGTTGGATCATCCGCGCAATAAGACTGATGAGCAGCTGCGGTTTATTGTGGAACATGGCGGATTTGTGGGTGTGACAACCTATCCGTGGTTTCTGCCAAAGGGCGCGGACTCAACTGTGGATGACTGCGTTGCTGCTATCGATTATGTGATTAATCAGGTCGGCGAAGAGCGTGTCGGTATTGGTACAGATTTCACCCAAGGACAGGATGCCGCATTCTTCGACTGGCTAAGCCTGGACAAAGGCACGGGTCGTCGTTTGATCGTTCGTGACTGGGATGTTGCGCCGCAGCCGGTGGGGTTTCAGCGGCTGTCGGAGTTTCCCAATTTAACCGAAGCGATGGTTCGACGGGGTTGGTCTGAGCGTCGTATTCGACGAATCTTGGGCGAGAACTGGGTGTCGTTTCTGGGCGAGGTTTGGGGTAACTGATACGAGCGCGGTAGAAAAATAATCAAGGCACGACATCACCCAATTCCATCTAGGACTTATCCCGTGAGACCTTCCTCCCTGACAGTGACGTAGCCTTCTAGAAGGTCTAGTTCGTGTGCTGCCGGATCCCGTTCTCCAGGATCGCCATAGCCGCCGGCACCTGGTACTTCTAACTGGATTTGTGATCCTTTCGGTGCATTAAAACCGCCCTTGGTTAGCAAGGGTCGAATGGTGCCGTCCTGCAGTTTCAATGAGATCTTAGCTGGTGCGCCAGCTTCGCCACCGCGGATCCCGAACGGTGGCGACTGTGTGTGTTCTAGGCAAACGGCTGCACGTGAGTCATGATCAAGAACCGTCCAGGCCCGGCGGGCGCCGCACCCTCCGCGGTATTTCCCGCGACCACCGCTGTCCGGGGTGATTTCGTAGTAGTCGACGCGAACAGGAAAACTTAACTCAAGGATTTCGATTGGTGTATTCATGGTGTTAGAGATGCCTGATGCCACCACGTTAATACCATCCTTGTTGGGTCGCGCGCCTAGACCTCCTTTGATCGTTTCATAACTGACATAGCGTTGGCCATTGCGAGGGTCCAATCCGCCCAAGGTAATAATGCCAGAGGTGCCTTGGCTACAAGCCATAACATTCTCCGGCATAAAATCTGCCATTGCGCCAAAAGTCATGTCCGCAACCCGGTGGCTGATTTCGTGATTGGCGTAGACGACGGGAGAGGGAAATTGCGCATTGACGACTGTTCCGGGCGGAGCGCTGACGCGTATTGGGCGCCACGCACCGGAGTTGGCCGGAATCAGACTGTTGGGGTCAACGATCATCTTTAAAGAGCAGTAGACCCCCGAAGCGGTCACCGACAATGGGGCATTGAAGGGCCCCGAAACCGCTGGGTCGCTGCCGCTAAAATCTACTTCGAGCGAGTCTCCTTGTTTGCGGACCCGCATTCGAATAGTGAAGGTCGCGTCTTCGTTTTCGCCATCTTCAATAATGCCGTCACCATCACAGAAGTCACTGAAAACACCCTCACCATCTGGCAACTCAGACAGCATTAGCCGCATCAGTCGTTCAGAATAATCCATGACCTCTTGCATGATGTGGGTTAGTGAATCAACGCCGTACTTATCCGCTAGCGTGGCCAGTCGGCGACAGGCCCGATGGTTTGCGGCCACTTGTGCGCGCAGGTCGCCGAGACGTTCATCGGGTGTTCTTACATTGGCCAGAATCAAGTCTTCAACGTTATGGTCAACCTGGCCCGCGTGGTAAAGCCGTATCGGGGGCATGCGAAGGCCTTCACCATAAATTTCGGTAACTGCTCCATAGCTACCTGGTGTTGCACTACCAATGTCCGGCCAGTGTGCTCGAACGCAGGTCCATCCGAGAATGCGGTCATCGTAGAAGGCGGGTGTTACTACATTGACATCCGGCAAGTGTGAGCCACCAAAATATGGATCGTTGTGTATAAAGACGTCACCTTCCACGGCCCGTTCGGCGAATTTGTCGATCACGGCACGGACGGCATCTGGCATCGAGCCGAGATGAATAGGAAGGTCGGGCCCCTGAGCAACCATATTGCCGGCAGTGTCAAAAATTCCACAGGAATAATCACCCGCAACTTTGAGGATCGGGGAATAGGCTGTTTTGGCCAATACGATCTTCATCTCCTCGGCAGCTTTATAGAGGCTGTTTTTGACAACTTCGAAAGTCACTCGGTCGGCAGCTGAGCCCCTGGCTGTTTCTTTGGAGTCATTCATGACATGTAGGCTCGATGTTGATAAATCCGTACTGATCGTTGGAAGCGGTCCAGCCAGGTTGGACTACAATGGTACTGTCAAGAGATTCTACAATTGCCGGCCCGACAATCACGCTTGAAGGACCAAGGCCATTTCGGTCGTAGACGGGACAGTCGGTTTTTCCAATAGTGGGGAACCAGCAGCTACGCCGAGCCTTTTCACCTTTGCTTTGGGTTGCGGTTTGATGTCTGATTTCAAGCGGATCAAGCTTTCCGACTGCAGATAAACGCAAGGTGACCAAATGGACCGGTTCATTTGTGTTTTGATGGCCGTAGGTTTGTTCATGGCGTCTGTGAAAATCTGCTGCTAGCTGTTCCATTAGTGCATTATCAAATGGGTCATCAGGGGCTATGATGTTAAGTTCATATGCTTGGCGGGTATATCTCAGGTCAGCAGACCTTAAGAATCGCCAGCGATCTTCAGGGATGTCTGTCGCTTGAAGCATCCTTCGTCCTTCGGCCATCAGTTCCTGCCACACTGCTTCGACCGCAGCTGATCGCAAATTGCTCAGCGGTTGATATAGTGTTCTCGAGTAATCGCGACGTATATCGGTACCAATCAATCCTAAAGCCGAAAAACCACCGGGGATTGGCGGTACGATGAGTTTGGGAATTTCTAATTCCTCAGCAAGCGCAACTGCGTGCAATGGTCCCGCACCCCCAAAAGCCACTAAGCTGAACTCACGCGGGTCATGGCCACGTTCGATAGATACGATACGTAAGGCCTCTGCCATGCTGTTATTGACGATATCCCTAATTGCAGCAGCGGCTTCTTCTGCGTTTATCCCCATCGGTCGGCCGATGTGCTCTTCCAACGCCCCAACTGCACGCTCGTAATCAATTGGAAGACTACCGTCGAGCAATGAGTCCCTGTTCAGATAACCCAATACGAGGTTGGCGTCAGTCACTGTAGGGTTTGTTCCACCTTGCCCATAACATACTGGACCAGGTTGGGCACCGGCACTATGTGGGCCAACCCTCAGTGCACCGGCGGGGTCTATCCAGGCGATGCTGCCACCACCAGCACTGACTTCGGCTAAGTCGATTACTGGAACCCGAATAGGGTGACCCGTGCCGCTGACCCAGCGATTCTGACTGCCCGAACCCCCCACTTCATACTCGGCCGTCACTTCAATTTGACCATCACGTATTAGGCTGGCCTTAGCGGTGGTTCCCCCCATGTCAAACGAGAGCAAATCAAGTTGATTCAATTGTCGACCAACGAGTTGCGCTGCGATTACACCCGCAGCTGGACCAGATTCAATCGAGTTGACAGGCATTCTCAAAGCTTCATTTACGTCAAATACACCCCCGGTTGACCCCATCACATGTAGCTGTGGTAACCCAAGTCCGTCTAGAGCAGATTCCAACGTTCGCAGATAAGACTCGAGGATGGGCCCAACGTAGGCGCAAACAGCCGTTGTGCTGGTTCGTTCAAACTCGCGTACTTCTGGAAGTACTTCACAGGACAGAAAGATAGGGACATCGGGGAGTGCTGTGCGAAGTGCGCTGCCCAGTTGTTTTTCGTGGGTATCATTTAGAAAAGAGAACAACAAGGTCACTGCTATAGCTTCAACATCGAGGAGTCGAAGCTCGTCGATCAGTCCGATAATCTCTGAGTTGCTGAGCGGGTTGATGACGGTGCCAGCAGCGTCTATCCGTTCGGTTACTTCAAGACGCCGGTGCCTTGGGATCAATGTAAGGGGAGGGTCTTGAAAGAGATCATAAAGATCGGAACGAGCGGATCGACGAAGCTCTAAAAGATCGCGGAATCCACGGGTTGTAATCAGAGCAGTCTTCGCACCTTTTTCTTCTAGGACTGCGTTCGTGACAACAGTAGTCGCATGCGAAAGGAGAGTGACTTGGTCAGAATCTATAGCATATGTATTAATTGCTTGTGTCAGACCTGACACAACACCAAGTCCAAAGTTGGAAGGGGTCGTCGGCGTCTTTGTGATGCCAATGATTCCATCTTCGTCGTTAACAAGAGCAACATCAGTGAAAGTGCCACCAATATCGACTCCAAGGCGCCATGCCATGAATCATTCTCCTAGGATCAGTGAAGGAGCATAGCGTGCACTTTCAATTCAGTCGATCAATGA
>DJZU01000012.1 GCA_002448715.1 Candidatus Neomicrothrix sp. UBA6944
CGGTCGTTGGCCACTACCCACGGGTAGCGGGTATAGGGAAGCAATCCAGTGGGTGCTTGGTGCCCAACTCGTCGCGCTACATATCGGTCCAATCGGCCAGGAAGCGGCACTGGGAGCCGGATAATGGGTCGAGCTCCGACAAGTTCTCTAACTTCTTTTGCTGTAAGCCATCCGTCGGGGGCAACGTTAAATACGCCTGAGTAGTCAAGTTGAGCAACGGTAGCGACTGCTGTAGCAAGGTCGTCTAAATGAACAAATTGTTGAGGCGGGTCATCTCGACGGGTGCGTATTGGAGCAGCTGCTAACAACGCTTCGCCGATAAGCCCTGTCGCATTCGGTGATGCGACTGCGGTCGGACGCAATATGGTCACCCGGCGATTTGGATCTATGTCAGCCCATTCGAGGGCTGTGCGTTCCGCGTCGGCCTGATGTACTGCGAATGCTGACTCAGGGTTAGGACGCACGGGCGCGTCCTCAGATATGGGAACCGAGTTGTTGGGCCACGCGCCATACACCATCGCGCTTGACACGACTACTAGTTGAGAAACCTCTGATTCGTTGGCTAGTTGCAGCAAGCTGATCAAATTTTTTTGGTCAGATTCATCGGAGAATGCAAGGTGGACAAGGCACTGGACGTCGGTCAACGACGCTTCATCGAGCCCATATGTGAAGCTGGTGACCTGGTCGAATATTTGGGACAAGGCTTCAGCTATTCGGGACCGCAAAGCCCCATCTGCACCGGAGATAGCAACTGTGGTCATTGATACTTTCTCGCTCCGCTACATGAAGTGGTTGGGGGTCTGAGGTGACGTTCCACTCGCACCGGCCTACGATGCGAATGTGGCTACTGACGATCCCTTTGAAGAGGATAATCCTTTCGGAGGTCTTCCGTTTTTGGGGGATCTCGGAAAGATCTTCAATCACCAGGGGCCCATAGCTTGGGATGTGGCTCGACAGTTCGCCTATCAGATAGCTACAGATGGGGTATCGGAGACAAATGTTGATCCCTTACATCGCATCAAGCTAGGTGAATTCGCGAGGGTCGCAGAGCTGCAGGTTGCGAACGTCACCTCACTAGATGTCGCTAGCTCAGGTCAACCCATATCGGTTGAGGCTGTGACGAAAGCGCAATGGGCGTCTGCGACCCTTGACGCATACCGTCCGCTGCTCGATCGTCTTGCTGGGCGTCTCGCTCAGGGCGGTCCACCTCCTGAAGTTTCAGAAGCTGACGCCCAAATCCTTGATGGTCTTCTGAAGGCGTTGAATCCGATGATGATGGCCATGAGCGCTGGTTCTATTGCCGGGCATTTGGCTACTAAAGCATTCGGTAATTACGTGTTACCTATCCCCCGACCCGATGATCGCATTTTGATCGTTGTCGACAACGTTGATGCCTTCGCTGAGGAATGGTCTCTGCCCGCTGAGGATGTTCACTTGTGGGTGTGTATTAGCGAACTTGCGACGCACAGTGTGTTGTCGGTAGGTCACGTGAAAGCAGCTTTTGAGCGCCTGTTGAACAGTTACGTTGATGGTTTTCAGGCTGACCCGCGTGGGTTTGAAGATCGTTTGATGGACATAAATATTTCGGGCGATGATCCAGCAGAGCTACAGGAACAGCTGCAGGGTGTTTTGAGTGATCCAGAAAATTTGCTTGGTGCTTTGCGATCTGAGGCTCAAAACGCGGTCGTTCCTCAGCTGGAAGCACTGTTGGCGGTAGTTGTGGGTTACGTCGACTTCGTCGTCGACAAGGTCGGTCAAGGACTGTTGAGTTCCTATGCGTCTCTTTTGGAGGTGGTTCGACGTCGGCGTTTCACTTCAAGTGCTGGGGATAAATTCGTTGAGAAGTTGTTTGGGGTTGAAATCACATCTGAACTCGTTGATCGCGGGGCGGCATTTGTTGCCGGGGTGGTTGAGAGGGCAGGTGAACCTGCTCTCGCGCGACTTTGGACAGACCCAACTGCTCTACCAACTCCGAGCGAGGTTGAGGCACCTGGCTTGTGGTTAGCTCGGATTGATTTGCCTGCTGATGGTCACGACTGATCGGTTTCGTGTTCCGATGGAGCAGGAACCATACGTTTAAGCCATCTGGGCATGCGGCTGCTGAGCTTTCGATATCTCGCTTCGGTCCAGACTTGGTCGGCGATTACTCGCGATGGAGTTCTTTTTCCCCGAGCTAGAGCGATCAGGCCGCCTAGGTAGAGGAATGCGGCTATTCCGCTTGAGAGAGCGAGGATGATTAGGCCGGCGCGTAAAGGCAGAACACCGTTGGGCGCTATTACTGGGATAAGGGCGCCTAGGACCCAGAACAATTGGAATCTGGTTTCGAAGCGTGCGAACGATCGGCCTTGGTTCGCTCTTGGGGCGTCGCGTTGCACTATTGCGTCGAAGGACAGTTTGCCGAGGCCTGCTGCGAATCCAACCGACATCACAAACGCTAGAACGGCCGTTCGGTCGCCTGGGAATGTGGCGAAGAATCCAACTGCCGATGCGATGGTTAGTACTCCGCCGAGCAAGTATTCCTCTCGAACGAGGCGACGTAACAGAGGTGCTGCGACTGCTCCTATGAGTGCTCCTATAGCGCTGGCGGCGACCATGAGTCCAAACCAGATGGTGGCGGCATCTTCGCGACGTAACCAAAACGCGACCAGGAATAATGTGAATCCTGTCATGCCGCGCAGGATCGCCATCGCGGACGCAGCTAGCACGATGCCGGCGCTTCGCAAGTCATTGCGTTCGTCTTCCGCGAGTGGCTGTTGCGCTATCGACATTCGAGGTAGTCGAGCGGCCAGGGGTACAACCGAACAGAAAACGATCATGGCCGCGCCAAGGACCCACTGTGATCCGATCAAGCCAAGGAGTAGTCCTGGACCGGCTGCCATAGCGCCGCCGACCCCGCTCAAAAGCACAAGTTTTGAATTCGCTTCGACTAGGTCTTGTTGATCTCGAACTAGACCGGGGACAATGGCGCTTTTGGCTACGTGATAGGTCTTGCCGAGTACGAGCGCACCGAAGGCTTCTGGGAACAACAGCAGGGAATCTAAATGGCGGATCATCAAAAATGCGAGAACGGCTCGGCCTAGGCCACTGACAATCATCATGGCTCGCCGGCCACCTTGTAGCCGGTCGATAAGCGGTCCGATCAACGGCCCAACAATGGCGAACGGGGCGATGGTCAAGATGAGATAGAGCGCTACCTTTGGCCTCGCTGCATCGGGATCCAAATTAAAGAAGAGCGACCCGGCGAG
>DJZU01000100.1 GCA_002448715.1 Candidatus Neomicrothrix sp. UBA6944
GCCGCTTCGACAGTTAATTGGACCTCGCCGTCACCTTCAGCTGCCTCATCGTCGCTTCCTCCGCAAGACGCTGCGAAGAGACACGTTGCTAGAAGAGCTAGCGCTGTAGCCCGTAGGAAAGAAAGTTTTGGAGCCATCGGAATCCTCTTGTCAAAGTTCATTGCACCGCACGGAACGGTGAACCATCGAAACGACACGCTACTAGCAGAACTGAACCAGACCTAGCTATTGCTGTCCATCTGTTTGAGCTTTAGCGGAGTCTGATTGCTACTTCGTTGGCAAGAAGCCTTCCGTCACGACTCAATTTCAGGTTTCCAGATACGCAGGCCGATTCGGTCAGATGTCGGACTTCATTTGGAACAAATTCTTCTGGCACCCCAAGTCTGGTTCTCAACGCGAGTTGTCTTCCTTCGAGCGCCCAGCTTTCGGCGTCTAGCCGTTCTTGCCCAGCTTCAACTGTTGCTCCTGCAGTTATTGCAGCGATGAAGCGTTCGGGGGTTCGGATACTCCAAAATCTTTTGTGAGCAATATGGCTATGCGCTGCGACTCCGAGGCCTAAGTATTCGCCTTGGTTCCAATAGAGCAAGTTGTGTTGACACTCGCTGTCGGGCCGGGCCCAATTGGATATTTCGTAATTGCAGTAGCCCGCTTCTACAAGCAACTGGTCCGCAATGAGATATTTCTCCGCCTGGTCGTCGTCTTCAGGGTGTCGGCTGCTGTCTTCAGCTAATGGCGTTCCGGGTTCGACGGTTAACGCATACGCACTTAAGTGCTGCGGTTTGAGAGATAGAGCGCGGTCAAGGCTCTTACGCCAGTCTTCTAGGCTTTCGCCCTTGGCTCCGTATATGAGGTCGAAATTAATGTTTGATATTCCCGCAGATCGGATGTGTTCGGCGGCGGAGTAGACGTTGTCTGGGTTGTGGTCTCTTCCAAGGGCGGTGAGTATTTCAGGCACCATTGATTGAACACCGAGGCTGATGCGGTTGACCCCTGCCTGTCTGTAGCAGTCAATCTGTTCAAGAGCGACAAGGTCAGGGTTGCACTCAACAGTGAACTCGGCGTCCTCAACCAGGGGTAATCCGGCGAGAACATTCATTAGTGATTCAGCGGGGACCAAGTTCGGGGTTCCGCCGCCGATGAAAACCGAGGTGATTTCTGGCAGCTCTTCAGCCCATTGTTCGACCTGTTGTTTACACGCAGCGAGATATTGATCGATGAGGTGGTGACGGTCAGTCCATGTTGCAAAAGAGCAATAGTCGCATCTACGTGAACAGAACGGTATGTGGAGGTATATGCCAAACGTGTGGCTGTTGTCTTCGTTCATCAGAACAGGCTTTCTTGAAGAGCAAGTTCGTCAACTTCAAAGGTGCCGGTTTCAAGCGGAAGCGTCAAGAGCGACTGTGTGTCCACAAGGAAGGTGTCAGAGAATCCAGTCTTATGGCAGGCGGCAAGGCGTCCAACCATCGAGTGGATTGTTAGCTCGTGGGCACCTTCTTTTATCGACCCTGGGTATGGCGCAAGGTTGCCCCAGACTTCCGCATCGACCATGGGGTTGTACCATGGTTCGTCGATAAGTGATCCTCTAGTACCCAGTCGCTCTCGCAGCACCTTTTCAGTTTCACTCGACATCTGCAAGAGGCTCTGCGCGAGTTCCTGATTTGACAGGTAGTTAAGGTGTCCAAGGATTTTTCGTCGCGTGTCGACTGCTTGGATAACTCCAAGCTGCTCTGTGATTTCGTCTTCTAGTTCCCGAACCGCGAAACCATCTTCAACCTCGGCCACGTATGTAGCTAGCCAGGCTCCTTGCTCGATGAGCCTTGTGTTTCCTGAACTTCCTCTCGTGGTTCCAACTTTGATGGATCCGTCGCGAAAAGCCGCTAGGTAAAGGCGGTGGGGGTGCGAGAGATATGCCTTCATTGTTTTGTCTATTTCGGCGCGACCTCTGCGGTGAGCATGGTGCATATTTGCCGCGTTCACATTTTCTGCTGTTTGACACTTAGCGCAGTAGCGTCCGCTGGTTGGAACTGAATCGCACTCCTGGTGAGATGATCCCTCTTCTGTTCTTTTTATTCGACCGATACAACGACGGGGCTGATTGGCCATTACGCGGAAACGCAGGAACAGATTCTGAGCCTTTACGAAAGTTGTTGAATTGTCGCGTTGTGCTTGGATTCGAAGAAAAGGTTCTTCGCTCTGCCAGCTAACTGCTGTGAGGTAGAAAGGGTTGTTGATGTCAAAGGTCATCTCTACATTGAGATGTTCGCTAGGCACCCAGCCGAACGCCTAGTTCGTCGAGACGGTCTGAGATCTCGTCTACGCCAGTATCGAGTATGCATGCAATGGTTCTTAGGTCATCTCGTCGAATGGTGAGTGATGAACCATTGAATTCGCGGCGCTGGCCTTGAATCATGGTGAGAAATCTTCCAAGTACCGCTGCTTCTGCTCCTGGTACTCGAGCCAACCGGTCTAGGTCTATGGTGACCTGTTGATCCAGGTTGGCTGCTGATTCATCGCCACTACTCTCGCCCCGTGGCAGGAGTTGACCGACTGGCACCTCGTAGAACCGAGCGAGCCTGGAGAGTCGCGGCACAGATATGGAGCGCTCACCACGTTCGTAGGCTCCCAGGACTGACGCTTTGAATTCGTGTCCTGACTCCGCTTCTACTTCTTGGAGCGACATTCGTTTCTGACGGCGGACAAGCCGGAGACGTTCTCCAACTTTGGTGCTGTAGTTTTCTCCGTCGAATTGTTCTTCGGTGAGACCCGCGTCCGTCATTTTGTCTCCTGATGACCAGCCGAACAAGAGTGACCATAGTTCACGGAGAGTGGTTGTCCAATAAGTCTTCGCGCAGAAGCGAAAGAGCGGCCGCTGCTGTGACCGCCGCCGTTTCAGATCTCAACACCGATGATCCCAGGTTGATGGTTGGCATACCGACTAGTTCTGAATTATCCCAACCGCCCTCTGGGCCTACGTAGAGAACACTTTGCTTCAGGCTGGGTCGGCTTCCCGTCCGGTGAGTTAGAGCAGCACCTGAGTCAGCTGCAGCTAGCTGAACGTCTCTTATGGCTTTGATCTCAGGGATTCTTACTTGTCGGGATTGCATGGCAGCCTCTCGCGCTATCCGCTGGAGGCGTTGGAGTTGTCTATCCGCTTTATCTGAGTTCCATTTCACCACTGACCTTTGTGAAGTCAGAAGGTGGATTTCGTCGACACCGAGTTCAGTTAATTTTTGGACTATCCAGCTTGGTCGATCACCTTTTGGAACAACGAACCCGATGGTTATCCGCGGTGAAGGGGGCGAGACTCGAACAATGTCACCCGTTATCGAGGGCGAACTTTCGAATACGGCTGAGCGCCAAGCGTACGCGCCGTCGCAAATCGTTATGGGGTCGCCTGGTCGCAGTCGCAAGACACGCTGCAGGTGATGCGCGTCATCGGCTGACAGTTGGGGGTGTTCTAGGTCTTCGACGAAGACGTGAGGTCCGTTTGTCCCATCGGGGGGGCGAGCGGCCATATCTCTTTATTGGAACGCTGAACGGATTTTTCCAAGTACCGTTCTGTCGCCTGGATCTGCGACATTCTCATCTCGTTGTTGCGCGATTTGGCGCAACAATTCATCGTCTTGTTTAGAGAGCTTGGTGGGAATTTCGACGTTGACGGAGACAAGCAAATCGCCACGTCCTCGGCCACGCCCTTCTAACCGGGGAACCCCGTGGTCGCGTAACCGAAATATTTCGCCTGGTTGAGTTCCTGGCGGAATAGCAAGCTCAATTGTTTGATCTAGGGTTTCAAAGTCAATTCGTGCGCCTAGAGCTGCCTGCAGCATCGTTATTCGCAACTCGGCGTAAAGGGTGTCTCCATCGCGAGTGAATCGCTCCGAGACGGCAACCCTTAGGTGAACGTAGAGATCTCCAGTGGTTCCTCCCCTGGGGCCGGCTGCCCCTCGACCGGTTAGGCGGAGCGTTGAGCCCGTATCTACTCCAGCTGGGACTCTTACTTCATAGGACATTGAGTCGCGGTATCTACCTTCGCCTCGACATTGTGAACAGGGATCCGGTATTTCCTCTCCAAGGCCCCCGCATCGCGGGCAGTGGGTAGTGGTCATCATCTGGCCGAGCAGACTTTGTCGCATTTGTTGAATCTGACCCGAACCTTCGCAACCAGTGCACCGACGCGCTGAGGTTCCTTCTGCTGCTCCGCTACCTGAACATTGCTCGCATCCCACCGCAGTCTGCAGCTCCACTTTGCGATCCACACCAAAAATTGCTTCTTCGAAGCTCAGATCCAGCACAATTTCTTGGTCTTCGCCAGGTGGTGGTCCTGCAGGTCGTCGTGTTCTTCCTCCACCAAAGGGGTTACCCCCAAAAAAGTTTTCGAAAATATCGTTCAGGTCGAAATTGAACGGATCACCGCCCATGCCGCCGCCACGGAGTCCTTCGTGACCGAACTGGTCATAGCGAGAACGCGCGCTCTGGTCCGACAAAACTGCGTATGCCTCACTGATTTCCTTAAATTTCGCTTCGGCTTCTTGGTCGTCAGGATTGGCGTCGGGATGGTATCGGCGAGCCAACTTTCGGTATGCACGTTTGAGATCGTCGGCGGATGCGTCGCGGTCTACTCCCAACAACTCGTAGTAGTCAGTTGCCATGAGCTTGTTCAGTCCTCGTGTGCCTCACCTAAGGATTCTCCAAGTCTGCTGCTAACAACATGCACTGCGGCTAGGGCTTTTGGATAATCCATTCGGGTTGGTCCCAGAACCCCGATGCTACCGACCGGTTCGCCGTCGACCTTGTATGGGGCCACAACTACTGCACACTCCGACAGTGGCGCAACGCCAGTTTCTGAACCGATCGCAACACTAAGGCCCCGCTCAACGAGGTCTCCCAACAGACCCACAACTAGGAGTTGCTCTTCCAGGACTGCGAGTACCGATTTCACTGTAGAAACAGCGTCGAATTGTCCTGCCATGTTTGCCGCTCCTCCCACGTAAAGGTCGCTGCTATGGGAAGACGAGGGAGCCAACGACCCGAGAGTTGTTGCGATGAGGTTGTCGACTTCTGGATCGCCGGTGTTTTTCACCGCAGGGACACCCTCAAGCGGTGCACCCACGAAGGCTTCATTGATAGCGGCCGAAGCAGCAGCTAAGTGCTGCGGTTCAACTTGTTCGCCACTTTGAAGCTCAATCATTGAACGTTCGATGGAACCTGATGAAGTCACTACGACGAGAATCAGACGGCCTGAACCGAGGTCCACGAGTTGAGCGGATCTCACAGTTGTTGTGTCATATGCAGGACCTACGACCACTGCGGCATAGGCGGTGAGTTGGGACAGTAAGCGACTGGTGTCTGCTAAACGCTGCTCGATTTGCCCTTGGGCGTGGCGGAAAAAAGCAGTGATCTGTCGGGCTTCAGTGTCATTGAGGTGACCTGGGCCAAGGCTGTCAACAAAGTAACGGTATCCAGCGTCGGTGGGTATGCGACCGGCGCTGGTATGGGGCTGAGCGAGATATCCATCCGCTTCGAGGCTCGCCATATCATTTCTGATAGTGGCGGCAGAAACATCTAGGCCTGCTAGATCCGATACAACACGTGAGCCGACTGGTTGAGCAGTGTCGATGAAGCTTTCCACAACGGCTCTTAACACGGTGGCTTTTCGTTCGTCCACTTTTGATCCCGTTCACGTCGCTCAAGATTGTGCGGTGGAGAAATACTAGGCCTTACTGCAGGAGGTCCGACAGCCCTAGTTTCTAGAAGCGGTCAGTCGTCCAGTTTGAGCGCTGACACGAAGGCCTCGTTGGGTACCTCTACGCGCCCAATTGCCTTCATCTTCTTCTTACCCTTCTTCTGCTGTTCAAGAAGTTTGCGTTTTCGTGTGATGTCTCCGCCGTAGCACTTAGCAAGAACGTCTTTTCGTTTCGCCTTGACTGTTTCCCGGGCAATGATTCTTCCTCCAATCGCCGCCTGGATTGGGACGTCGAACATTTGACGGGGGATAAGTTCACGAAGTTTTTCGGTCATTCGGCGGCCATAGTCGTAGGCAGAATCGCTGTGAACGATGGTTGAAAACGCGTCGACGGGTTCGCTGTTGAGTAGCACATCTACCTTGACTAGCTTTTCCGCCTGATAGCCAAAGGGCTCATAGTCAAGACTTGCGTACCCTTGCGTTCGACTTTTGAGTTGGTCGAAAAAGTCGGTAACCACCTCCGCAAGCGGGATTAGATAGTGAAGTTCGACTCGTTCGGGTGAGAGATACTCCATCCGGTCCATTTGCCCACGTCGACCTTGACAGAGTTCCATGACAGTTCCTGTGTAGTCAGAAGGAGTCAATATGCCGATACGCAGCATCGGTTCCTCTATTTGGTCGACGCTACCCATGTCTGGCAAATCAGATGGATTGTCGACCTCGAAAGTGTTTCCCTCATCTGTTGTGACCTTGTAGGCGACCGAAGGGGCAGTCGCAATTAATGAAAGGTCGAACTCGCGTTCGAGTCTTTCTCGAACAATTTCCATATGTAATAACCCAAGGAAGCCACATCTGAATCCAAAACCGAGTGCGCCTGATGTTTCTGGTTCGTAAGTAACTGACGCGTCGTTCAGTTTCAATTTTTGTAGCGCTTCTCGAAGATCGGAGTATTCATCGCCGTCAACCGGATACAGACCGCAAAACACCATGGGTTTCGGATCCTCGTATCCATCAAGGGGCTCTAAAGCCGGTCGTATCGCGGTAGTGACCGTCTCTCCAGATTTAGCTTGGCCAACATCTTTAATGCTCGCTATGAGGTAGCCGACCTCACCCGGACCTAACTCCTCTACTGGTGTGGCGCCAGGCGAACGCACACCAATTTCCTCTGCGTCGTGACTTCCGCCAGTTTGCATGAACCGGAGTTTGTCGTTGGTCTTAATCCGGCCGTTAACGATTCGCATCGAAGACACCACGCCACGATATTGATCGAAGTGAGAGTCAAAGATAAGAGCTTGTAGTGGGCTGTCAGCATCACCTTGCGGCGGCGGAATACGCTCGATAATCGAGTCGAGTAACTCCGGGATTCCGTCACCGGTCTTAGCTGAAATTTGGAGAACTTCTTCAGCCGGTAGACCCAAGACATTCTCTATCTCAGAGGCATATAAGTGGGGGTCGGCCGCCGGGAGGTCGATCTTGTTGAGGACGGGAACTATCTCAAGGTCGTTATCAAGCGCTAGGTAGCAATTGGCGAGGGTCTGAGCCTCAATTCCTTGAGCTGCGTCGACTAAGAGCACTACACCTTCGCAAGCTGCGAGAGAGCGACTTACCTCGTAACCAAAGTCAACATGCCCAGGAGTATCAATCAGGTGAAGCGTGTGCCCTTTCCACTCAACTCGCACATTTTGGGCTTTGATAGTGATCCCTCGCTCACGTTCTAATTCCATTGAGTCGAGGTACTGATCACGCATAGACCGAGCTTCGACCGCGCCAGTAATCTCAAGGATCCGATCAGACAACGTTGATTTGCCGTGATCTATGTGCGCAATGATCGAAAAGTTTCGTATCCGTGTGAGGTCCATCTGCAACTGCAAGGTACCAACGACAGCCGCTATTTGGTGATTCTCTGTGTCATCCTTAGCGTTTAGAAAGTCGTTAACGGCTGCGGCATCTGGCAGTCCTGTTGCTAACCTGAAGCGGTTATCTGCGGA
>DJZU01000014.1 GCA_002448715.1 Candidatus Neomicrothrix sp. UBA6944
TTCTTGAATCTCTCGAAGTTGTCACTCATTGGGTATTCCTTGTGTCATGGGACAATGCGAAGTGTAGAGCCTATGGGTCAATGCCCCATGCCTAGTCCACCATCAATTGGAATTACTGCACCTGTTATATAGGCGGCGGAGTCAGACGCCAAAAAGGCGATAGTTTCAGCTATTTCCTCTGGTTGAGCAACTCGATTCAGGGGCACTTGCTCAGTAATAGTTGTCTGTTGCTCTTGAGTTAGAGCCGCAAACATCTCGGTTTCGACTGGACCCGGTGAGAGAATGTTCGCAGTGATGTTCCTCGAGCCAAGTTCGCGAGCCATGGAACGAGCCATTCCAATCAGCCCAGCTTTGCTGGCTGAGTAGTTGACTTGCCCTGCTGAACCTAACAATCCGACTACTGAAGAAACAAAAATGAGACGACCCCAGCGGGCTCTGAGCATGGGGCGTGCTGCTCGTCGGGCCATCCTGTACGAACCGGTGAGATTGGTTTCGATTACCGCGGAGAAGTCGTCATCCGACATGCGCAGCACTAGCTGGTCGCGTGTAATCCCGGCATTAGCCACCAGGACTTCAACCGCTCCTAGATTCGACTCGATTTCTTCAAACGCAACGTCAACAGCTTTGGAGTCAGTTTGATCGCACGACACTGCCAAAATTCGATCGTCAATGTGTCCTGGATCTCGGGCAGTAATTGCCACTCGGTGTCCAAGGTCGACGAAAAGTTTCGCCGTAGCGAGACCGATACCTCGGTTGCCGCCGGTCACGACAACCGTTCGAGCCTCGCTCATATGCCATCCCAGGTGATGACTGCCGCAGCAGAAGTCATGCCCGCACCGAAGCCAACAAGGAGAATGTTGTCCCCTTGGTTAACGCGCCCGCCTGTCCACGCATCTTCAAGCGCCAAAGGGATAGAAGCCGAAGAGGTATTGCCGGTGCGATGAATCACCATTGATGTCTTTTCATACGGTATTCCCAGGCGCTTACAGGAGGCTTCAACGATTCGAACATTGGCTTGATGCGGTACGACAAGGTCGATCTGGTCTGCTGACATGTCAGCCATCGCCAAGGATTTGCGAGCGGCATTTTCCATAGCCAGAACAGCGTTCTTGAAGATGGCCTGTCCAGCCATTTCAATTTTCCCATCGAAATCACAAAAGAGAGCTTCTTCCAAGGAGCCGTTGCTGTCGACGTGCCAGCCGTGGAGATCCCCGGCGCCGTCAGTTTTTTCTACTACGGCTGCCCCGGCGCCATCTGCAAACAAGATGCAGGTGGTTCGGTCCGTCCAATCGGTCATCCGCGACAGAGTTTCAGCCCCGATAATCAAGACCCGACTGTGTCCCATCTCGATAAACCCGTGGGCCGCAACGAGGGCATAAACAAAACCTGAACAGGCTGCGTTGAGGTCCATTGCGCCACATTGCAAACCGAGAAGCTCTTGGACCGTTGAAGCTGTAGCTGGGACTCTTCGATCTGGACTTGTTGTTGCGAGAATCAATAGATCGATTGTCGCTGGATCGATTCCAGCTCTCTCAATGGCAGCTTTGCCAGCGCTCGCGGCAAGATCAGATGTCGTTCCCCCGATTCGCCGCTCGTGGATGCCCGACCGTTCGACGATCCACTCATGGCTCGTGTCCACCATTTGCTCGAGGTCCTCATTGGTTAAGACCTGTTCGGGAAGAGCCGTGCCGACAGAAAGAATTCGGGCTCCAGATATCGCGGTGGAGGTCATCTACTTATGCCTATCTCGTTCGGAGCCATGCTATTGGTTGCCTGGCGGTTACCCGTTCGCTATCTAACGCCATGAACTCCATGAGCAGTCCAGCGAAGGGGGAGCGTACTTCCTCCTCGGCGACCCAGCCCACCACATCACCTACGCTGACTAGGTGGTCTGCCTGAAGCCCCTCTTTCGGAGAGAAGATTCCAGCGCAAGGGCTCACCACGAGACGTTCAGTGACATATAGGTGCTCTCCAGCAACGCCTGCACTTGGCCCAGACGACCCCAAATCAGTGACGGTGGCTAGCAGCGTGTCAACATCCTCGGGGGTTGCTACCGACATGGTGTTGATGTCCTTAAGTGTGCGCTTAGCCATTCCAGTCAGGACAGTGCCAGGGCCGAGCTCTACAAAGGTGAGGCACCCGAGTTCATCCAGCGCGTAAAGACTTTGCCGCCATTGGACGGGACTGCATAGCTGGCTGGCTAAAAGTTGTGGCCATTCCTCAGCTTCCTGCCTTGCTGCGGCGTCGACGTTGGCAACTATTGGGATCGCCGGAGCACGAACTTCAATTTCTGACAGTGCCTTGCGTAAACGATCTCGAGCGGGTGCCATGAACGGTGTATGGAACGCGCCTCCTACTGGCAACCCCATCGCGCGCTTAGCTCCAAGTTCCTTAGCCTTTTCGCCAGCTTCTTCGACGGCGGATGGATCTCCAGCAATAACAACTTGACCAGGTGCGTTGTAGTTCGCGACCCACACGTCGCCGTCGACTCGAGCGCAGGCTGACACCACAAGATCATCGTCTAATCCGAGTACCGCAGCCATGGTTCCATCTTGCTCATCGGCTGCTATTTGCATCGCTTCACCGCGTTCGGCAACCAGCCTGACAGCGTCCTCGAAGGACAAGGCCCCGCTTGCGCACAGAGCGCTGTATTCGCCTAGGGAGTGACCGGCAGCCAAATTGGGGGCGACCCCGGTCCTCTCAACGGCGTCTAGCACAACCATGCTGAGCACAAAGGTCGTCAACTGGCTATTACGAGTTTGTTTTAGCTCTTCAGCGTCGGCGTTCAGCAGCAACTGAGCGACGTCGCGACCACACGCTTGTGAGGCCTCCTCTACAAGCTCCCAACTCTCATGGTCAACCCACTCGACGCCCATGCCGGGTTTCTGTGATCCTTGACCAGGAAATGTGAATGCGAGCACACGGCCTCCCTATGCAGTCACCTTATGGGTTGGACCGTCCTGTGGTCCCAAAGGTTTCACATGGTCACGCGAAACCTGTCGACCACGACTGTAGAAGAGAGTACGGGAAAGAAAGATGTCATGGTGGAAATCAAGGGAATCTAGAGCAAGAACGCTTGGGAAGGCCCCTTTTGGGCCGCTAACCTCGGCCTTTACCGCCCGGGTGGTGGAATGGCAGACACGGAGGATTCAAAATCCTTTGCCCTCACGGGCGTGCGGGTTCAAATCCCGCTCCGGGCACAAGAAGCATCGTTAATGACATATCGCATGGGATGAATGTTTACCTCTAGGTTGTAGAGATGACCTCAGACCCGTACTCGTCTTGGAGCGATGACGACTTATCCTCGCTTGCTCATGGGCTTCGAGATGACCTGTATGCGGGGCAGGTCGCACTCGTCACAGGCGGTGCCGGCGGCATCGGCCGGGCTATCTGCATGCTTTTGAGTCGTCTCGGCGCACAGGTCGTTACATGCGGCCGAGATGAAGCAAACCTCAAGGAGTTGCAAGAGTCTTTTGCCCGTCAAGATGTCGAGATTATTGCGATCCCAGCTAATGTGCGCGATCCCGAACAGGTTGAAGCTCTTATGCGCGACACGTGGAGTGAATTGGGACGTTTGGACCTGGTCGTGAATAACGCAGGCGGCCAGTTCGCTGCGCCGGCGAGTGATATTTCGCCCAAAGGTTGGGCCGCGGTGTTGGAAACAAACCTCTACGGGCCTTGGTTCGTAATGCAGGCCGCTGCGAGAGCGTGGATCGAAAAGGGTTCCGGCGGGTCGATAGTGAACATCGGAACTATTACTGGACGAGCATCGGTGGGTATACCCCATACTGCAGCTGCAAGAGCCGGAGCTGCGGGTCTCGCAGCGTCGTTAAGCGTGGAATGGGCGCCGCACGATATTCGAATTAACACTATTGCTGTTGGTGTCGTTCGAAGCCCAGGACTGGTTAATTACCCCGATGCGGCACGCCCATCGTTTGATCACAACCCTCAACGACGTTTAGGCGACGTTCAAGACGTAGCTCAAGCAGTAGCGTTTCTGGGTTCCTCGGTAACTGCTTCGTTCATAACAGGCGAGGTATTCCACGTGGCTGGGGGAGAGCAGATATGGGGCGAATACTGGGCCCTAGGAAAGTCTGAATATTTTCAGGTCGAAGATCAGCCAAGTTCTTGATGAAGCAGGTAAACGACAAATGACTAATCGAATAGATACCACTCGGTTGCAGGACATGGCACGCGCTTACACCACGTCAGCGGTGCTCTACACGGCGTTGGATGTGCGTCTTTTCACACACATCAGCAATGGTCACAACAGCGAAGCTGCGCTTACGCAAGAAACAGGATTACGACCTGTTGATGTCGATCGGTTGGTTTCTTGTGCCCTAAGCCTGGAACTTCTCGATTGGGATGGAGAAAACCTATGCAACGCCCCAGATGTTGAGACATACCTCGTCGAAGGAAAAAGCAGGTATGCCGGCGCGTGGATGATGTTCACCAGGCCCGACGTATCTGGATGGTTTCAAATGACCGAAAAGATGCGACAGCCCGATTCGACAAAGCTCGGAATGTATGACGAACTTACGGTTGAATCTGCCCGGAAATATCATCAAGCAACTGCAAGCATCGGGTTTGGCGCGGCTCGACGTTTTGTTCGTACTGTCGACTTGTCCGATCGACATCATTTACTTGATCTGGGCGGCGGTTCGGGGGCCTACAGCATTACAGCTGTCGAGACCTTCGACGGTCTTAAAGCGACAGTCTTAGACCTTCCACCGGTGGTGGTAGCAACTGAGGAATACATTGCTGATGCCGGTGTAGGGAACAGAGTGACAACGCTGGGAGCAGACTTTACCCAAGGAGACTTCCCGTCCCCAGTCGATGTTGTAGTGATGGCAAGCAACCTACCTATTTACAACAGCGAGGTGATAGGCGGTGTCGTAGCAAGATCCTTCCGGGCATTGGAACCAGGTGGCGAAATGCACCTTATTGGAGAGATGTTGGACAACGACCGAAGAGGACCGGTGGACGCCGCTATGTGGGGAATGAACGAACTCGTCTGCGGAAGTGAGGGGCGAGCCCACACCCGCGGTGAGTGCGAACAGTATTTTCGGTCGGCTGGATTCGTCGATGTTGAAGTCACGGATTTCGTGGCGGGTACGCTTGCCCGTTGTTTTGGTCGCAAGCCATAGAGAGGCTAAGTAGGAAATGCGATCATTTCTGGCTAGGTTTTCTGGCCCCATGTCAATCAAAACTGTTGAGCGTCAGCTCCGCCGCAATAGTCAGCAAATTGCGCATACTCAAGCCGAACTCGGGGTGCTTGACGAGCAGTTGGAGCATTTCAAGGATGAAGCGGAAACGGCCAGAATTCACTCTCTTGTCTCGGAGACACCTATATCAGAACGAACTCACCAACGTGCCGCTCGACATTTGATGGCAATCGGCAAACAGCGAGAACACCTCGTAGAGCGACTACTTCAACTCGAAGGTCATCAGAATTCACTACTGGATCAAATGGGTAGAGATTTCAACTGACGTTTTTCTTCGGTGAAGAAAGCCCAATTGATTAGCTATTGTAAATATCTGCACGTCTTGAGGCCCCGGCCTCCAAACACAAGGAATCAGTTGCCAAAACGCGTCGTAATCGCAGAAGACGAAGCCATCATTCGCTTAGATCTTCGCGAAATGCTTGAAGAAGAGGGTTATGCAGTCGTCGCAGAAACAGGACGCGGCGATGAGGCAGTTGCCCTAGTTCAAGAACACGCGCCGGACTTGTGCATCTTTGATATCAAAATGCCGGGAATCGACGGATTAGCAGCAGCTCGCGAAGTGTCTTCTGAACGAAAGGCAGCGGTGGTGATTCTTACGGCGTTCAGTCAGCGGCACCTAATCGAAGAGGCCCGAGATGCGGGGGTTCTCTCCTACTTAGTGAAGCCATTTCAGCGAGAGGAACTTGTCTCGGCTATTGAAGTCGCGTTAGGTCGATTTGAGGAAATGCGGCAGTTAGACGCAACAGTTCGAGAGTTAGAGGACCAACTCGAAGTGCGTAAAGCGGTTGACAGGGCAAAAGGAATCCTGATGGATGAACAAAGCCTCTCAGAAAGCGACGCCTTTAACTTCATACAGAAGACTGCGATGGCGGAACGGACAACGATGCTCGAGGTCGCTGAAAGAGTCGTCAGTGGCAACCTGCGCCCATAACTAGTAAATCTGACCAGCCTTGCCAAGATCATACGCCTAGCCAAGCCTGGGCTCTAGGGTCTTCATCGTGGCGAAGCTTTTACTACTCGACGGCAATTCACTGACCTACAGAGCGTTCTTCGCTTTGCCCACCGATATGGCAACGGTCTCTGGACAAGTAACCAACGCTGTCTTCGGTTTTACGTCAATGCTCTTGAACTTAGTTAAAGACCAAACCCCAGATGGAGTTGTGGTCGCTTTCGACCGCCCAGAACCCACCTTTCGCCACGAAATGTTGCCCGAGTACAAAGCTCAGCGCGATCCGACACCCGAGCTCTTGATCGAGCAATTTGGAATAGTTCGTACGGTCCTCGATGCCCTTCAGGTTCCCACCGTCGACCTCATAGGTTTCGAGGCAGATGATGTCTTGGCCACCTTGGCGGTCCAAGTGGCTGAGAACGGAGACGAGGCCATCATCGTTACGGGAGACCGGGACATCTATCAGATGGTCAAGGATCCTTTCATCAAGGTTCTATACAACAAGAGGGGCGTAAGCGACTACGCGTTGTATGACGAGGAAGGTATCGCGGAAAGGACTGGAGTTACTCCTGAGTTGTACCCACAGTACGCGGCTCTGCGTGGCGACCCATCGGATAATCTTCCAGGGGTTCCTGGAGTAGGTGAGAAAACCGCAGCGAAGCTCATCAATGCGTACGGAGGCTTAGACGGAATCTTCGAACATGCTGAGGAACAGACTCCCAAGCTTCGAGAAAACCTCATTGAGTTTGAAGAACGAGCGAGACGAAATGTTGATGCAATGGTTCTTCGGACTGATGCTCCCGTGGATTTGGACTTGAGATCGGTCAAGTGGGGAAGAATAAATATCGGTGAAGTGAGGCAACTGTTCGAGGAGTTGGAGTTCAACTCCCTCTATGAACGTCTCGGGGAGCTAGTGGGTGATGAGCTTCCGTCGATGGGCTCGCAAGAGAATGTTTTGGAAGCAGAGCCGACGATCGCTGTGTCCACACCACAATGCGTCGAGCTGCTGGGCCTATTGGCTCAAAAACAGCAGCCAATATCACTAGGTTGGCTAGGGGACAGCGAAGGATCGTTGCTGGCTTTAGCCGCGGTTCATGAGCCCGACACTGCCGAGGTGTTGGTGATCGAAAGGCAGCTGCTTGAAGACGAACATGTGCAGTCAGCCCTGGAAGACTTCTTGGAAGGTGATGGGCCCGGCTTCGATACACACGACGCCAAGCAACTGAGCCGAGGTCTGCGCAAACTGGGACTTAAATCAGAAGGTTTACAGGTCGATACAGCCATAGCTGGTTACCTACTTGACCCAAGCGGAGGTCGTTACGTTCTCGACGATCTACTCATGAAATATTGCCGCAGCGAAATTATGAGAAGCGATGTAGTCGAAGCCGGCCAGTTGGACCTTGATGGAGGCCCACAGGACCAACTGCTCGACGTAGCAAGGGATGCATTAGCTGTGAACCGATTGGCGCCTGCTATGTCGAAGCTCATAGAAGAGAGATCGATGGTCTGGCTGTACGAAGAGCTGGAACGCCCTCTGGTCGCCGTTCTGTCCCGCATGGAAGATGCCGGAGTGGGCGTCGATGTAACTGAACTAACCAGGATGCGTGATTACCTCGTGGGCGAGGTTCGCCGACTTGAATCCTCTATCCATGATCTTGCCGGTCATGATTTCAATGTGAACTCCACCAAACAGTTACGTGAAGTGCTCTTCGAAGAACTTGGGCTAACTCCCCAAAAAAAGACAAAGACCGGATATTCCACTGACGCTGCATCGCTAGAAAAGATTAGGGATCAGCATGAGATCGTCTCCGTCTTGCTTGAGTACCGGGAAGTCGAAAAACTGAGGTCAACCTATGGCCAAGGGCTGCTAGACGTTACGGACGCGGATGGTCGCATTAGGGCAACGTTCAATCAAACTGTTGCAAGGACGGGTCGTTTGAGTTCCGAAGACCCAAACCTTCACAACATCCCTGTGCGAACTTCACTGGGACGAGAGTTTCGAAAAGCGTTCGTTCCCCTCGACGGATATGAATTGCTCGTAGCTGACTACAACCAAATCGAACTCAGAGTTATTGCACACCTAGCCGAAGACCCAGGACTCATCGAAGCTTTTGAAGCTGGGGTGGATATTCATAACGCGACCGCTGCATCGATCTTTGAGGTTGATCCGGGGGATGTGAATGTCGAGCAACGGTCTCAAGCGAAAATGGTGAGTTATGGCCTTGCCTACGGTATGGAAGCGTACGGCTTGGGGCAGCGTCTAGGGATTGAGACTGGAGAGGCAGCAGAAATACTGAAGGCCTACTTCGCTGCGTTTCCTGCAGTGAAATCCTTTATGGACGAAATCGTGGAGAAAACCAAAGAAACTGGATACACCGAAACTATCTTTGGGCGGCGGCGACCAATTCCTGACCTTGCGTCACCGAACTTCAGGGTCCGTCAGGCGGCGGAGCGTCAGGCTATGAACGCGCCGATACAAGGCTTAGCCGCAGATATCTTTAAAATCGCCCTTGTCGAAATCGACCGGTCCCTTACCGAAATGAGAGCACATAGCCGTCTTGTTCTTCAGGTCCATGATGAGGTGATCCTCGAAGTTCACCCTGATGAAAGCGATGCGATCGAAAGCATGACTATTGAAAACATGAAGAACGCAGCAAATTTACGTGTTCCGCTAGAAGTTAATGTCGCTGCAGGTCCAAGTTGGGCGGAGGCAAAGGCATAAACGTGCACTGTTTGGTCGATTCCGTTAAGTCGAATGGGTAGCGATCACTGGTTTGAAGGAGTGGCCGACCACTTACAGGACGCGTATCTAAGGTACGCATTTACACGAAATACCAGTGAAGAAGTTGACGGAGTTATTGGCGACCTCAAACTCCAGCCGGGAGACAAGGTCCTCGATGTAGGTTGCGGGCCTGGTCGACACGCCTTAGAACTAGCGCGCCGCGGCATTAGTTGTACCGGGATTGACATCTCTCAGCGGTTCATTGAGATAGCCACTCAGTCGGCCAAGGACGAAGGACTTGAGCAGATAGCGCGGTTCGAACGGGTAGATGCGCGACATCTGGGGTTTTGCGCAGAGTTCGACGGTGTTATTTCACTTTGCGAAGGCGCCTTCGGCCTGCAAGGGGGACCAGCAGCATTGGACTCGGCGAACTTGCAGGCGGATCAAGCCATTATTCGCGGCATGTGCGAAGCGTTAAAGCCTGGCGGCCATCTGCTCCTCGCCGCTTTCTCTGCTTATTTTCAGATTGCTCACGGCGGAGAGATGGCTGAGAATTTTGATTTGATGACAGCGACTCGTCACGAAATTACCGATATCAAAGATCCAGATGGGGTAGCGATTACCACTGACCTCTGGACCACCTGTTTCACTCCCAGGGAGCTGTGGCTCATGGCACAAACAGCAGGCCTCGATCCGATTGCTATCCGGAGTGCGCATTCCGGAGAAAATTGGACGGGGGACGGTATCGATTTAGAGCAGGCAGAGTTATTGCTGCTTGCTCGCCGCCCGCAATAAATTGACCCTGAGAGGCAGAACTTAAGTCCGGATATGGTTCCAGCCCTGAGCCCGTGTAGCCTTGGACATCGTGCCCGGTGGGAGCTCTGCCACAGGCACCCCGTATTGTCTACCTAGAGCCAAAAAACTTGTGTCTGATACCACGGAATTCGGCAGCTTTACCGATGCCGGCGAATATATACCCCGCACCATTGTCGAGAACGATCTGGGATCGATGTCCTTTGAGGAAGCCATCGACGGAACAATCGTTGAGTTTGAGGACGGCGACTTAGTTACTGGAACAGTGGTTCGGATAGATCGCGATGAAGTACTTCTTGACATCGGATTCAAATCCGAAGGCGTAATCCCTAGTCGTGAACTTTCGATCAGAAACGCTGTCGACCCATCAGAGATCGTGGACCTCGGCGAGGAAATCGAAGCTCTCGTCTTACAGAAAGAAGACCAGGATGGACGCCTTGTTCTGTCCAAGAAACGAGCTCAATACGAGAAAGCTTGGGGCAGAATCGAAGAAATCAAAGAATCAGATGGCGTGGTTTCGGGGCCAGTTATTGAGGTTGTTAAGGGTGGACTCATCATCGATATTGGACTGAGGGGTTTCGTGCCAGCGTCGCTGGTTGAGTTGCGGCGGGTACGTGATCTAGATCCGTACATCGGCATGGACCTAGAAGCCAAGATCATCGAATTGGATAAAAATCGCAATAATGTTGTGCTTTCACGTAGGGCCTGGTTGGAAGAAACACAAAAAGAACAGCGCGAAGAGTTCTTGGACAATCTGCAACCCGGGGAAAAGCGAAGCGGTGTTGTTTCTTCAGTTGTGAGCTTCGGTGCTTTCGTGGATCTAGGAGGAATGGACGGCCTGATTCACGTCTCTGAATTGTCATGGAAACACGTTGATCATCCCAATTCCGTTGTGACGGTGGGCGACGAAGTAGATGTTGAAGTGCTAGAGGTGGATCGCGAACGGGAACGCATTTCGTTGTCCTTGAAGGCAACACAGCAAGATCCATGGCAAGAATTCGCGGATGGCCACAAAGTAGGCGAATTGGTCTATGGGCGGGTCACCAAGTTGGTGCCATTTGGATCTTTCGTCCAGGTTGGGGATGGAATCGAAGGACTCGTCCATATCTCGGAGATGTCAGCGCATCACGTCGAGCTGCCGGAACAAGTTGTGACTCCAGGCGAAGAGTTGTGGGTCAAGATTATTGACTTGGATCTACAACGCCGCAGAATCAGTTTGTCGATCAAACAAGCAGCTGAAGGCGGAGTTGTAGCAGCGGAATATCAGGAAGCGTTTGGCGAGCACGCCTATGACGAATCAGGCAACTTCATTGGCGAGTTTAGTTATGAGGCGCCGGCCGAAGGTGAGGAGTCAGAGGCTGAACGAGCTTGGCGTGAGTATTACGAAGAGCATGGTGAAGAGGCCTACCGACAGGCTGTGGCGGACTACGAGGACGCTGAACAAGGCGAGCAAGCTGCTGAGGTAATCTCAGAAGAAGAACCAGCAGCCTCAACTGAGGAAGCGTAGGAAGCGACATGATAGTCATCGGGCTTACCGGTGGCATCGGAAGCGGGAAAAGCACCGTCTCCGACCGTTTCGTTGATCTCGGTGCGGTGCTCGTTGACGCGGATCAGATTGTCCGCGAGTTGCAAGAGCCGGGGGCCAATGTGCACGCGGACATGGTTGAGTATTTTGGCACGAGCATCCTAAATGAGGACGCATCACTCAACCGCCAAGCGGTAGCCGATCGAGTGTTCAGCGACAAAGAAGCACTCCACGAGCTGAATAACATTGTTCACCCACCGGTCAACCGAGAAATCCGCCGCCGGATTCGAGAACACACGGACACGGACCACCTGTTGGTTTTAGATATTCCCCTACTGATCGAGGGAATCCTCGCGGGAGGGCCGCCAAGGTACATCGTGAGTGGAATCTTGGTGGTCGACACTCGCCCTGAGATAGCGATTCAGCGTTTAGTTGAGTACCGAGGATTCAGTGAAGAGGATGCCCGATCTCGAATAGCCGCCCAAGTTCCGCCGGAGAAGCGACTCGAGTTAGCGGACTTCGTAATCGATAACTCAGTCACCCTTGACGAACTGAATTCGCAAATTGAGTCAGCGTTCAAATGGGCCCGGTCGCTCCCCGCAACTGAACCAACCCCTGAACCCGACGAAGACAGTTGATATTTACCTTCCTTGTCAACCGAGCGCAACCACAAGCAAAATTCCTAGCAGCACCAAACCGCTACCCAAGTAATCTCGAAAATGGTGACGTTCCTTGAGGCGGACAAGCGACACTAAAAACGCCAAGACGATTTCTAATTGCCCAAGCGTTCGAACTTTGGTGGCGCTGGTGAGGGTCATCGCGGCGATCCATCCGGTAGTCCCCACAAAACTCAGCACACCAACCTGAAAACATTTGTATCGGTTGCGCCAAATTCCCACGAGTTGTTTGGGATCGAAGGCCGAAAGCAGCAGACCATGGATCAACATTTGGAATGTAAGTAGGGCTAGTAGCGTAAAACAGGTCCGATGCCACACCGATGCTCCCGCCAGCGAGGTCGATGCGCCACGGATGCCGACCGCCGAAAACGCGAAGAATAGTCCAGCGGCCACGCCAAACCAGGCTGCGCGATCACCCAATCCCTTCAGAGCGGCGCTGACACCAGATGTTGCAGCAAGCAGCACAACACCGACCAGAACACCCACAGCACCAACCCATCCCAGAGCCTGTAATGGTTCATCCAAGAAGATCGCCGAACCAGTTGCTACCAAAATCACCTCAGACTTTGAATAGACCGTTCCAATAGCGAAGTCCCGTGCCCGAAATGCCTGAAGCAGTAATGCCGTACCCGTAATTTGAACAACGGCTGCGGCGCCGATCCACAAGCAGAACCTGATCGGTATTCCAATGCTTTGGGGAGAGAAGACCCACGTTAGGACAAGGGAAAGCAGGGCTAGCGGCCAAGCAAAGAGGAACCTGACATACGCGGCGCCAAATGCCGAGAGGTGGCCGCGTAGCTCATGCTGTCGGGCAGTCCGCATAACTTGAGCGGCCGTGGCCCCCAGCGTCACGGGGATCCATATAAGGCCACCTGAGTCCATAAGCGCTCTTCCTAGGCCACTAGCGGCCCCATTCCCTCAGTTAAGGGGTATCGGCGTGGTCAGAGCCTTCCAAACGCTGCTGAAGCCTGTTCATCCCATGAAGCCAGCGATCAGGACCAGCAGTCTTTCTCTCCATCCAGGTTTGGGCAATAGGATCCGTAAGCACTAAGAAGCGCTCCTCTGAGATCGCTTCTAAGACCTGCTGGGCGACCTCCTCGGGCTCTTTGATCGGCCCCCCGGCTTGTGACGCCCACTCGCCGTCGGCAGCGTCACCCAACATGGGAGTGCGAACGGCCAGAGGCGCCAACAATGAAACTGCAATACCGCAGTGCGCATAGGTGAAGGCCAGCCATTCAGCGAGTCCCACAACAGCGTGTTTGCTCACTGCATAAGGAAGATTTCCATGAGAGGAAAGAATTCCTGCCATCGACGCCGTGTGAAGTAAATATCCCTCACCTCTATCGAGCATTCCAGGAAGCACAGCCCTAATGGCATGAACATGCGACATAAGGTTTACGTCCCATTGACGCTGCCACTCTTCTATAGGACTGTCGAATACCCCAGCACCTGATCCTATTCCGGCGTTATTGAATAGAAGATCAACAGGTCCGAGCTGCTCCTCTACCTGCACGATCATGGAATCAATAGCGGCCCTGTCGGCGAGGTCGCATTCCACGGCAATGCCCCCTATGGATTCGGCAACGAGTTGCGAACCCTTAGCGTCGATGTCGACAACGGCCACTCTTGCGCCCGCATCTGAAAATCCTTGAGCGCAGGCAGCTCCTATGCCACTAGCAGCCCCCGTGATAACAGCAACTTTCCCCTTGAGTTTCATAGTCCCCCGATTTTCAAACCTTTAGCTCTGTCCCGCAGTGTGGGCAGCTCGCAATCTTGTCCCTTATGTCGTACTGCGATTCTTTGACAAGTAGGAAACATCCCTCACACAGGATTTCATCTTCCTGTTTGCTGGGGATCCGATCGCCTTCAGCCGTGGTGATAACCCCTTCGTCTTCTTCCTCTTCGTCTTCGTCGTCTTCAGCTGACGACAGTCGTTCCTTCAGGATTGTGTCCAAATCAGCTTCGACTTCGTCGTCGTCTTCTTCTTCGTCTTCCTCTTCTGAAGTGGGACGTGCCCCAGCAGGTATCTCTTTGTTCTCGTCGTCATCGTCGTCGTCATCTGCGAGGTCGTCGCCCTCAAGATCGATCTCGATATCCTCACCCATCTCTTCATCAAGCTGGTCTGGGTCAGGCTCCATTTCATCGATTTCTTCGTCTACAGGTTCATCACTCATTTTGGCCTCGGGAGCTACTAACTCAAATAGTCGCACATGCTGCTCAGCGCGGAGGATACCCATAGATCGGCCCTTCAGTGTGAATGAAATAAGAAATCCCCAAAGAACTCGATTTTTTTTCGAAACCCCTCTAAGCGGTCTTCCCCAGTAAGTTCCAGTTCCTAAGCTGTTTTATGTGAGTTCTGAGGTCAGGCCGACGCCAACAGCAGCGCACCCATTTCGGGTTGTATCAGACTTTGCTCCTGCCGGTGACCAGCCCAATGCCGTGCAACTTTTGGCCGACGGAGTAGAGGCTGAACTCCGATTCCAGACGCTGCTCGGCATTACGGGATCAGGTAAGAGCGCAACAATTGCGTGGACCATTGAAAAGGTTCAACGCCCAACTCTTGTACTCGCACCTAACAAATCGCTCGCAGCTCAGTTAGCTAACGAATTCAGGGAATTCTTTCCGAATAATCGAGTGGAATATTTCGTCTCTTACTACGACTATTACCAACCAGAGGCGTATATGCCCGCCTCGGATACCTATATAGAGAAAGACTCTTCGATAAACGATGAGATTGATCGGCTTCGACACTCAGCAACGGCGGCATTACTAACCAGAAGAGACGTAATAGTCGTTGCGTCAGTTTCAGCTATCTACGGCCTTGGACCGCCTGAGGCCTACCTGCAACACATGCTTTACCTCAGACTGGGTGAGACACACAATCAAAGAGAAGTTCTCGGCCGTCTCATTGATATGCAGTATGAGCGAAACGACATGAACCTTGTTCGGGGAAAGTTCCGGGTCAAGGGAGACACCCTTGAGATCCATCCCGCGTACGAAGAGTTCGTTGTCAGAATCGAACTCTTTGGTGACGACATAGAACGAATAACCAAAATTGACCCCGTCACCGGAGAAAGGCTTGCCGAACTCGAAGAAGTAACGGTGTTTCCGGCGAGTCACTATGTCACGGACGGGGCGACGATCCACAGGGCCATAAGCGATATTGAAACCGAACTCCAGCAACGTCTCACATTTTTCGAATCGGAGCAGAAACTCTTAGAAGCTCAAAGGCTGCGCATGAGAACCGAATATGACCTTGAGATGCTTCAAGAGGTCGGATATTGCACAGGCATCGAAAACTATTCGATGCATCTCGATGGTCGAACCTTCGATCAACCCCCCTATAGCCTGCTCGATTTCTTTCCTGACGATTATCTACTGGTCATTGACGAGAGCCATGTAGCGGTCCCGCAGCTTCACGGGCAATTCGCGGGAGATCGATCTCGAAAGGACACGTTGGTTGAGCACGGCTTCCGGCTCCCATCGGCACGCGACAATCGTCCGCTTCGGTTCGACGAAGTAATGGAACGCATCAACCAAGTGATTTTTTTATCCGCCACTCCAAGTGACTACGAAATCGAAGTGAGCGATCAAGTAGTCGAACAAATAATCAGACCTACTGGTTTGGTTGATCCCGAAGTGATCGTAAAGCCCACGCGTGGCCAGATTGACGATCTCATGGAGCAAATTGAGCAAACGGTTAGCCGAGGCGACCGCGTCCTTGTCACGACGCTCACCAAAAAAATGTCAGAGGACCTCACCGATTATTTGTTGGAGCTAGGTGTCAGGGTTCGATATCTCCACAGTGAAATTGACACTATTGAGAGGATCGAAATTCTAAGAGATCTGCGTCTGGGCGAATTTGACGTACTGGTCGGGATAAATCTGCTGCGCGAAGGCTTGGACTTACCTGAGGTCTCCTTGGTCGCGATCTTGGATGCAGACAAGGAGGGCTTTTTGCGGAGTCAAACTTCACTTATCCAAACCATCGGTCGAGCGGCGAGAAACGTCGACGGCCAGGTAATCATGTATGCGGACAACATCACTGATTCAATGCGAGTGGCTCTGAATGAAACCAACCGCCGTAGAGGCCTTCAACAGGCATACAACGAGGAACATGGCATTGACCCCCAAACTATCCGCAAGGCGGTCACAGATATTTTGCTTGTGTTGCGAGGCCAAGAAGAGGGCGCACCAGTTCCAGATAAGTTGTCCTCCAAACGAGTGCAAGCTAATGAACAAGCCCGTCGGGATTTAGCCGAGCTTCCAGAAGACGACTTGCACCGACTCATCCACTCTCTGGAACTCGAAATGGAAGAAGCCGCTGAAGATCTGCGGTTCGAGTACGCAGCACGACTACGCGATGAGATCAGAGAACTTCGTCGTGACCTTCGCGACGCAATGAGCTGAAGATAAATCAGGAACTATGGCTGACTTAGCGAGTTAGCAACTAGTTTGCCACTAGAGGTAGCGGCGTTAACCAGCTACGAATCGTTTGCTAGGGGGTACAGCGATGGCACACGAAGTGCAAGGCGTGATAGCTCGATCGAAAGGGTCTCCAGTAACCGTCGAAACTATTCAGATACCAGACCCTGGGCCAGGAGAGGTGGTAGTCGATGTTCAGGCATGCGGCGTATGTCACACAGACCTTCACTATCGAGAAGGAGCGATTAACAACGACTTCCCCTTCCTTCTCGGCCATGAAGCCGCGGGAACGGTAAGTCAAGTCGGTTCAGGTGTCTCCAACTTGAGCGAAGGTGATTTCGTGATACTGAATTGGCGCGCCGTGTGTGGGGAATGCCGAAGCTGTTTACGAGGCAGACCGCAGTACTGCTTCGCCACCCACAACGCGCAGCAAAAGATGACCGTAGACGGGATCGAGCTGACGGCTGCTCTCGGCATCGGCGCATTTGCTGAAAAAACGCTGGTAGCAGCAGGACAAGCAACGAAAGTCGATGATTCAGCTGAGCCCGAAGTAGCTGGCCTAATTGGGTGCGGAGTAATGGCTGGGTTAGGTGCAGCTATGAATACTGGAGGAGTTACCCGTGGTGACAGCGTCGCTGTTTGGGGTTGTGGAGGAGTAGGTGATGCTGCAATCGAAGGGTCTCGCATAGCCGGAGCACACACGATTATCGCAATAGACCTAGACGATCGAAAACTGGAGTGGGCCAAAGATTTCGGCGCTACACATGTAATCAACTCCACGGGTATGGACACCGACCAAGTCGTCGAAGCAGTCCAGACTCTTACAGGCGGCAACGGGGTAGACGTCGCTATTGAAGCAGTCGGCTCACCTGCTGCCTATGAACAAGCGTTTTTTGCAAGAGATCTAGCGGGCACTGTTGTCCTCGTTGGTGTTCCCAACCCGGAGATGCGTATTGACTTGCCCATGATTGAGATCTTTGGGCGAGGAGGTGCCCTCAAAAGTTCGTGGTATGGCGATTGCTTGCCGACCCGTGACTTCCCAATGCTCATTGACCTCCACCTCCAGGGACGACTGCAGCTAGGGCGTTTCGTATCAGAAAAAATTGGGATTGAAGATGTTGAAGCGGCGTTCCACAAGATGGAGCAAGGAGAAGTGTTGCGTTCCGTCGTCATGATCTAAGCCTTTTGGCTAGGAGCGTCCCGTATCTAGATATGGCCCGAGATAGGCTCCGGCACGATGGGAGATCGATTAATCGTTCGAGGTGCTAGGGAAAATAACCTGCGCGATGTTGACGTGGATTTGCCGCGCGACAACTTGATCGTGTTTACAGGGCTATCCGGGAGTGGGAAGTCGTCCCTCGCTTTCGACACCATCTACGCAGAAGGTCAGAGACGATACGTAGAGTCGCTGTCTGCCTACGCCCGACAATTCCTAGGGCAGATGGACAAACCTGATGTTGACTTTTTAGAAGGCCTTTCACCGGCGATTTCGATAGACCAAAAGAGTGCGAGCAGAAATCCTAGGTCCACGGTCGGCACCATCACAGAAATATATGACTACCTTCGGCTTCTGTATGCCCGAGTCGGAACTCAACATGATCCAGAAACGGGTGAAATCGTCCAACGCCAGACCTCGCAGGAGATTGTCGACAGAATTCTCACGCTCGGAATGGAGAAGAGGTTTCAGGTTCTGGCACCTATTGTCCGGGGAAGAAAGGGCGAGTATCACACCCTGCTAGCGGACCTGGCATCCCAAGGTTATGTGCGTGCTCGAGTCGATGGAGAAATACTTGATCTCGGGGAGGAGGAGGTCCTCCCCGAAGAGCGCTTGGACCGTTATGTCAACCACGATATTGAAGTCATCGTGGACCGCCTTGTGCTGAGAGAAGGGATTGAACAACGACTTACCGAATCGATTGAAACAGCGTTAAACCTCGCCGACGGCCATGTGTGGATAGAAGTCGTTCCCGCAGAAGGAGAGGGGGAGATTCATACCTATAGTCAACATCTTTTCTCGCCCGCTTCGGGACGGTCGTTTGAAGATTTAGCTCCCCGAAACTTTTCCTTCAATTCGCCATATGGAGCGTGTAGCACGTGCGACGGTTTAGGAACTCGATTCGAGGTTGATCCAGAATTAATCGTCCCGAATGCCGACCTAACCATTGAAGAAGGCGCCATCGCGCCATTCGCTACTGGCGCGAGTCGGTGGTACGGACGACTTTTGCGTGCCACCGGAGAAGAATTTGACATTCCGGTTGACAAGCCTTGGTCCAAACTCACAGCCAAACAGCGCAAGCTACTTCTGTATGGAAGTTCGCAAAGCCGAACATTCACCGTTCGCTACAGAAACCGGTACGGCCGCAGTAGGAGCTACACCACTCACTGGGAAGGGGTCATCCCGACCCTGCAACGTCGTCACGCCGACACTGACAGTGACCATTCCAGAGATCGTATTGAGGGCTATATGCGAGAAGTCCCGTGTGGTACCTGCGACGGGGCGCGGCTAAACGAAGTGTCACTAGCCGTTCAGGTTGCGGGCCGCAATATTCATGAACTTTGCTCGGTGTCGATCGGGGAGGCCGCCAAGATTATTGATGGCCTCTCACTCAACGACAGAGAGACAATCATCGCGGCGCCCATTGTCAAAGAGATTGACGCTCGTCTTAATTTCTTGCTGGACGTCGGATTGGACTATCTCAACTTAAACCGATCTGCAGCAACGCTGGCCGGCGGCGAAGCACAACGAATTCGTTTGGCCAGCCAAATTGGCAGCGGTTTGGAAGGCGTCCTTTATGTACTAGACGAGCCCTCCATAGGCCTTCATCAGCGGGATAATCGCCGCTTAATTGAAACCCTCCAGAACCTGCGCGATTTGGGCAACACGGTGTTGGTCGTAGAGCACGATCAGGAAACCATTCTCGAGGCTGACTGGGTAGTTGACATAGGTCCAGGCGCTGGAGAACACGGGGGCGAGATCATCTACAGCGGCCCGGTCAAAGGTCTCACAACTGCAAAGGGATCGATTACCGGTGACTACTTGCGAGGTACTCGAACGATAGAAACGCCAGAAAAACGCAGAAAACCGATCTCAGAGGCCCTGACTATAAAAGGAGCACGAGAAAATAACCTTCGTTCAATCGATGTTGAGATACCCCTCGGGTGCTTCGTCACCGTAACGGGTGTGTCGGGGTCAGGGAAAAGTACCTTGATCAACGAGATCCTGCGGAAGTCGTTGATGCAGCGGATCTATAAGTCGAAAGAGGTTCCTGGCCTACACACTTCACTTGAAGGGTGGGATGCACTGGACAAAGTCATTGACATCGACCAGTCACCGATAGGGCGAACACCGCGCTCAAATCCAGCTACCTATACAGGTGCCTTTGACAATATTCGTAAGCTTTTCTCCGCCACGAATGAGTCGAAAGTTCGCGGGTATTTGCCAGGACGTTTTAGCTTCAATGTTAAGGGTGGGCGATGTGAAGCCTGTTCGGGAGATGGAACAATAAAAATCGAAATGCATTTTCTCCCAGATGTGTATGTGCCATGCGAGATTTGCAAAGGGGCCCGATACAACCGCGAGACACTCGAAGTGCGCTTCAAGGGTATGACCATCGCAGACGTGTTAAATATGCCCTGCGAAGAAGCGTTGGAGTTTTTCTCTGCGCAACCTCCGATTGCCCGACACATGCAAACCCTGGTCGATGTGGGGCTTGGCTACATTCGACTCGGACAGCCCGCGACGACACTGTCTGGTGGAGAAGCGCAACGCGTGAAGCTTGCCAGCGAACTAGCGAAGAGACCCACCGGGCACACGATTTATATTTTGGATGAACCCACGACAGGGCTCCATTTCGAAGACATTCGGCGTTTACTCGCAGTTCTAAGTCGTTTAGTCGACCAGGGCAACACGGTGATCGTCATCGAACACAATCTCGACGTGATTAAGACCGCCGATTGGATCATCGATATGGGTCCTGAAGGTGGAGACGGCGGTGGTCTGGTTGTGGCCAGCGGACCGCCTGAAAAAGTCGCAAAAGTGTCGGCTAGCCACACGGGTCGCTTCCTCGGTGCTGTCCTGTCAGACTGAATGGACGTTCGCCCAATAACATTTACGTATGGCTCTGCGTCCCGAACCTGGCTCAGTTCCCGATCAGCCAGGTAGCTACCAATTTAAGGACTTAAGCGGACGCATTATCTACGTTGGTAAGGCAAAGAGTCTACGGAACCGACTGAACAGCTATTTTCAAGACGCTCGGAATCTTCACCCCCGAACTCTTCAAATGTTAGAGACAGCGACATCGGTGGAGTGGATTGAAGTGGCAACTGAAGTAGACGCTCTCATGCTTGAGTACAGCTTGATTCAGAGACACCAGCCGAGGTTCAACGTTCGGCTCCGAGATGATAAATCGTACCCATTTCTCTCGATCACCCTCCGAGACGAATGGCCACGGGCAATGGTCATGCGGGGTAAGAGAAAGAGGGGTAATAGATATTTCGGACCATTTGGGCACGCCCACGCGATTCGCGAAACTTTGGATCTCTTACTGAGGACATTTCCCATCCGCACCTGCAGTGACAACAAGTTGGCTGAGCACCAGCGTCTAGGAAGGCCATGTCTGTTGTTCCATATCGAACAATGCGCCGGTCCTTGCGTAGGGGAAATAACGCCAGAAGACTATGAAGGCCTAGTTCGTAAGCTCATTCGCTTTCTAGAAGGCGACACAGATGATGTGGTCAAAGAACTTGACGTCCGGATGCGCGAGGCAAGTAGCGCTATGGAATTTGAATTAGCAGCACGGCTTCGTGACCGTCTATCAAGCGTTGAGAGAGCCATAGAGAAACGCCAGATCGCAGGTACGCGAAACGAAGATTTCGATGTGATTGGGCTCCATGACGACGAGCTAGAAGCCTCAGTGCAGGTGTTCTACGTGCGTAAGGGCCGCGTTATGGGTCAGCGGGGTTCAATTGTTGACAAAGTCGAGGACGTTACCCAACCGGATCTAATTGCAAGGATTATTGAAGATTTGTATCACCAAGAAAATCCAATTGGTATGCCCAAAAACGTCTTTGTTCCTGCCTTGCCGGACCGGCAAGGCCTCTACGAAGAATGGCTTACAAAGCAGCGGGGTTCTCGTGTCGAAATCAGGGTACCCATGCGCGGCGACAAGAGAGCGTTGCATGAAACCGCCACAAGAAACGCAAAAGAGACGTTCGCCCGTCATCGTCTGAAGAGAGGTACTGATCACAACAGTCGTGCTCGCGCGCTGCAAGAACTTCAGAGTCACTTGAAGCTTCCCAATGCCCCCCTGCGGATCGAGTGCTACGACATGAGTCACCTCCAAGGAACCGACTACGTGGGATCAATGGTGGTGCTAGAAGATGCCGTACCCCGTAAGAGCGAATACCGACGTTTCAAAATCCGCGACGTTGCTGGAAATGATGACTTTGCGGCCATGGAAGAGGTTCTGTTTAGGCGCTTTAGAAATCTCCTTGCTGAAAGAGAAGTTCCGGATGAAGCTCCCGGGAAGTTTGCATACCCGCCTCAACTTTTGGTTGTTGATGGAGGTAAAGGACAGTTGGGCGTAGCCGTAAGGGTTTTAGAGACGCTCGGTCTTAGCGACGAGATACCCGTAGCTGCTCTCGCCAAGCAGTTTGAGGAAGTATTTGTTCCTGGACGCTCGGCACCCATCGAGTTGCCGCGAGGCTCGGAAGCCTTATACCTTTTGCAGCGCATTCGGGACGAAAGCCACCGTTTCGCAGTCAATTATCATCGGACCCTTCGTAAACAGAGAATGACGCGCAGCGTACTGGACGACATCTCTGGACTAGGAGACGCGCGTCGTAAACGTCTGGTAAAGGAATTTGGAGGCGTGCGAAAGGTGCAACAAGCGTCAATTGATGAGCTTTTGGCCCTGACGTGGTTACCTAATCCGGTAGCGCATGCTGTGTACGACCGAACCCAGGGGAGAGCGTGACCCAAGACTCGTGGGAGAAACATTCGAACTGGTGGCAGCGCGAGTTCACTCGTGGCGCGGACCCCGAATATGAGGAGCAGATCCTTCCCTTATTAAAGGATCTGGCTGTCGAAGGTGGCAGAGTCATTGATATTGGTTGTGGTGAAGGGCAAGTGGCTCGGGTGCTTTCGCTCAACTCGGCCCAGGTCTTCGGTGTTGATCCAGCGTGGAACCAAATCTCTGAAGCCGCACGTCGCAGCACTCAAGAGGTCTACGGGCAAGCCTCAGCAATGGCGCTCCCATTCAAGGCAGGAGCCTTTGATGCCGCAGTCGCATGCCTGGTCTTCGAACACATTACGGCGCTGAGGCAAGCAATTATGGAAGTCTCACGAGTTTTGATACAGGGCGGCACGTTTATTTTCTTGCTGAATCACCCGCTCTTACAAACGCCTGGAAGTGGATGGGTCGATGATTACATGTCGGACCCGCCTAGCCACTATTGGCGTGTTGGTCACTACCTTGTGCAGCACGAAAGTCTTGAGGAAGTGCAACTAGGTGTGCGCATTCCGTTTGTTCATCGCCCCTTGAGTGAATACGTCAATACTCTTTCTGAGAATGGTCTCCAGCTGGAACGGATGCTCGAACCGTCGCCGCCCGCAGGGTTCCTAGAGCGCAATGAGTCCTATCGCGCGGCAGCACACATCCCTCGACTACTGGTACTCATCTGTCGGAAGCGCTGATGTTCTCATTGAGGCGACCTAGGCTTTAACTATGGAGGACGGACCGAACTTTGTGGTGGTGGCCGGACTGTCTGGCGCTGGACGTTCAACGGTAGCTGACACTCTGGAAGATTTAGGTTGGTTCGTGATCGATAACCTCCCTTCCAGTTTGCTCTCGTCGGCGGCGGAACTACTTACTGGTTCGGACCGCCGAGTCCAGCGTCTGGCCTTGGTCGCCGGATCGCATCAGCACCAAGAAGACCTTTTGGGCTTCTTAGCAGGTCTCGGTACGTCCCCAGCTCGGGTAAGTGTTATTTTCTTAGATGCGTCGACGGACGTGCTTCTCCGCCGCTATGACCAAACACGGAGGCGACACCCTCTTGCAAGTAACAGCGAGTCCGTGGCTGAAGCAATACAACGAGAACGCGAGTTGCTGGACCCGATAAAGCAAAAAGCTGACGTGGTAATTGATACCGGTGATCTCATCGTGCATGAACTGAAATCTCGCGTAGTTGAAGCGTTCAGCGAAGCAGGTCGCGAACAACTGATGCAGACAACGGTAATGTCGTTTGGGTATAAACACGGTATTCCCACAGAAGCTGATTTAGTTATCGACTGTCGCTTTTTAGCTAACCCACATTGGCTTCCAGAACTGCGGCCGCGAACAGGCCTAGATCAAGAAGTAAGAGATTATGTGCTCGGAGAATCGTCGACCGTCTTATTCCTCGAACGTCTCTTGCCGTTGCTGGACTTCTTGGTTCCTTCGTACGTCGAAGAAGGCAAGGCATATCTGACTATTGCGTTTGGTTGCACTGGAGGTCGCCATAGAAGCGTTGTGGTTGCCGAAGAAATAGGACGAATTTTGACCGATAACGGCTATGCGCCTCGAACACGACATCGCGATCTCGAATCAAAAGAAATGTAGAAGTAGACGATCAATTCGCCACAGTCTGCGAGCCATGCGGTAGACATTCAGCAGCGTCTCTATTCCCTTTCAGAAAGCGAGTCCTCCATGACCGTGCGTGTTGGCATAAATGGTTTCGGCCGGATCGGTAGAAACTTCTTCCGAGCTGTTCAAAAGCAAGGTGCTGATCTTGAAATTGTCGCGGTAAATGACCTCGGCGACCAAGGCACGATGGCTCATTTGTTGAAGTATGACTCGGTGCTGGGGAATCTACCCAACGACATTTCGGCCACGGAAGGCGGGATTTCCATAGACGGTAACCTTCTGAAGGTTCTGTCCGAACGAAACCCCAGCGACTTGCCATGGGCAGACCTAGAAGTCGATGTGGTTATCGAATCCACGGGTATTTTCACTGACAGAGACAAAGCCTCCCAGCATCTAGACGCTGGCGCCCCTTTGGTAATTGTCTCTGCTCCCGCCAGTGGGGCCGACGCAACCATCGTCGTTGGGGTCAACCACAACGAATTCGACAAAGATGCGCATCAAGTGATTTCCAATGCCAGTTGTACGACGAACTGTTTTGTTCCCATGGTCCAAGTCCTAGACGACGCCTTCGGAGTTGAAAAAGGTCTGATGACAACAGTGCACGCGTACACCGGTGATCAGTCGCTTGTCGATGGCCCACATAGTGACCTTAGGAGAGCCCGGGCATCTGCCGTGAACATCATTCCCACTTCTACGGGAGCTGCTCGCGCTACAGGACTCGTGCTGCAGGCTATGAACGGCAAGCTTGATGGCACCTCATTGCGAGTACCGATTCCAGATGGCTCGATCACCGACTTCACCGCAGTTCTGTCGTCTAGTCCCACCGTTGAGGAAATCAATTCCGCCTTCGAGGATGCCGCTTCCAAAGCACCACTCGCTGGGATCCTGACCTATAGCGAAGACCCTCTAGTTTCTGCAGATATCGTCGGCGACCCCTCCAGCTGCGTGTTCGACGCGGGCCTTACGATGACGATGGACAATCTGGTCAAGGTCAGCGGTTGGTACGACAACGAATGGGGTTACTCGAATCGTTTGGTTGACTTAGTTGGAATTACCTGCGGTTGAGCGCGACGTGAATGATTTTGCAGTCCCCACCCTCGAAGATTTGGAAGCCTCGGTTGGCGATCTAGACGGCAAGCGCATATTGGTTCGCTGTGATTTCAACGTTCCGCTCAGAGATGGAGAGATCGCCGACGATTTGAGGATTAAAGCCGCTGCACCGACGATTTCCTGGTTACAGAAAAGAGGAGCCCAGGTCGTTCTCTGCACCCACTTAGGGCGGCCCGATGGCAAACCAGAGAAACGATTTTCAGTCGAAATTCTTCGCAGTCGGATCGATGTAGTGATCCCCGGTGCAGAAATTATCGAAAACGTTAGATTTGACCCTGGAGAGACAGCCAATTCACCGGAGTTCGTGCGGTACTTGGTAGAAGGTGCCGGCGGCACGGCATTCGATGGGTACGTCAACGATGCTTTTGGAGTGTCGCATCGCTCCCACGCGTCAGTTGTTGGCCCTCCAACCATGCTGCCTTCCGCAGCAGGCCGGCTTTTAGAAAAAGAAGTTGAGGTGCTAGGAAGCATGAGATCTGCACCACGTAGACCTTTTTTGGCAGTGCTCGGCGGCGCTAAAGTCAGCGACAAAATCGGTGTTATTGAGTCCCTACTTGGAGTTGTTGACCGGCTGGTGATTGGAGGTGGTATGTGCTTCACCTTTTTGAAGGCGCTCGGGAATAACGTCGGCGATTCGCTATGTGAAGATGATCAACTTGACGCGTGCAAGCAACTTATTGATTCAGGGGCCCCAATATTGTTGCCGGCTGACATCACAGCTCTCAGCCCTGAAGGTGAAATTCGCCAGATGGGACAGTCCATGCCGGAAGGCTGGAAAGGCCTCGACATTGGGCCTGGCAGCGCCGCCGAATTCGGCGATGCCATTCTTGAAGCAAAGACAGTTTTCTGGAATGGGCCGATGGGATTGTTTGAAGATTCTCGGTTTGCGGCGGGCACCAGAGCTATCGGACAGGCTTTAGCTGACTCGCGGGCTTTTACAGTCGTGGGAGGGGGAGATAGCGCTGCAGCCGTAGCTGAATTCGGGCTAAGCCCGTATATGGATCACGTCAGTACTGGAGGGGGAGCCAGTCTCGAGTTTTTAGAGTTGGGTGATCTCCCCGGATTAGCCGCTCTTCGAAACTAAGGAACTTCATGGCCCGCATCCCACTGATTTCTGGTAATTGGAAGATGAATCTCAATCACTTTGAAGCTATTCAGCTAGTTCAAAAAATTAGCTACGAACTCCGAAACCACGACTATGACGCGGTAGAAGTCTCAGTTCACCCACCGTTCACGGACCTCCGCTCGGTGCAGACAGTAATTGATGCCGATCGGATGCTCTTTCAGCTCGGTGCGCAGAACTGCCACTCTGAAGCCTCAGGTGCCTTTACAGGCGAAGTATCGCCTGCGATGTTGCAGAAAATGGACGTTGACTTCGTCATCGTGGGGCATAGCGAACGCAGGGCTTTGTTTGGGGAGAGCAACGATATTGTTGCTGCAAAGGCGCAAGCGGTGGCTGCCCATCAAATGACCCCGATTGTCTGTGTCGGTGAAACGCTGCAAGAACGAGAAGCGGGCGAAGCTCAAGCCGTTGTCGAAGCACAAGTGACCGGCAGCTTGGCTTCTTTAAAAGGAGAAAAGCTGGCGAACGTCGTCATTGCATATGAGCCAGTCTGGGCGATAGGTACCGGAGCTACGGCTTCTGCGAAGGACGCACAGATGATGTGTGCGCATATTCGAAGTGTGATTGGAACAATTAAGAAATCAGCAGCGGAACAGGTAAGGATCCAATACGGGGGATCGGTCAATGCTTCTAACGCTGGCGAATTGATGTCGATGCCCGACATCGATGGTGCTCTGGTCGGTGGAGCGTCACTCGATGCAGCCTCTTTCGCGAGGGTCGTGAGCTTCCAAGACACCTAGTATCAACGTATGTCGTCTACTCAGTGGAGTTCTAAACGTCCAGCGCTCCGAGATGGCCTCGTCGCTGTAGTTAAACGCGATTGTCCTACGTGCGTGGATATTGCGTCAGTGCTAGAGGAGATCAACCAGCGGGGTCAGGGCGTTACCGTCTATACCCAAGACGATCCTGATTTCCCAGAGGTAATCGCAAATAGGATCGATGATCGCACTTTGGAATTCTCATGGCATTACGACATAGAGACTGTGCCAACACTGATGTTTGTGCAAGACGGAGTGGAACTAGCCCGTACTGTCGGATGGAGCCGTCCTGATTGGGAAGCGATGTCCGGCGTTGATGACCTCGGAACGGACCTTCCCGAAATGCGTCCTGGATGTGGATCCATGTCTGTGGACCCTAGTTTGGCGGATTCGTTAGACCTGAAATTTGGAGACCGTTCGACGCAAAGCCGTCTGGTGGAATTAGCCGCCCTTGAGGACGAATTCGATGCCATGTTCGATCGAGGATGGTCTGACGGCCTGCCCGTGGTTCCACCCACTGAAGAACGAGTAGCGCGCATGCTGGCAGGAACGGAGCGGCAGGCGGATGAAATTGTGGCGATCGTCCCACCGACACTCAATTCCTGCACCGTAGAAAAAGTCGCCATTAATGCTGTCATGGCAGGGTGCAAACCGGAGTACCTACCCGTGGTGTTAGCGGCCGTTGAGGCAGCGTGTACAGACCAGTTCAACATGCACGGCCTCCTGTGCACCCTGTGGTTTTCTGGCCCAATCATCATCGTCAACGGCCCGATTCGTCAGCGAATCGGAATGAACGCAGACAAGAACGCTTTAGGGCAAGGGAACAGGGCGAATTCCACAATAGGGCGAGCGTTGCAGCTTGTTGTAAGAAACGTCGGCGGCGGCAAACCTGGTGTGGGTGGGATTGACCGTTCAGCGTTGGGGGCCCCATCGAAAGTTGGATGGTGCTTCGCTGAAGATGAAGAAAACTTACCTGAGGGGTGGGATCCACTATCGGTCACGAGAGGCTTCGAACAAGACGAAGACACGGTGACCCTCTTCGCAGGACACGGGCCAATTGGTTGTATAGATCAAATCTCCCGAACGCCCGAATCGTTGATCCGAACTTTGGCCCAGCAACTACAAGCAGTTGGTAACCGCAAACTTCCAAGCGAAGCGATGATCGTCATGACCCCTGAGCACATGAATGTCTTCTCTGCGGCAGGCTGGTCAAAGACGAAGTTCTATGAGGAGTTAGAGCCACTGCTTCAAATGGACCCCGAGCTTTCCGCTAGAGGCGCCCTAGGTATCGAAGAAGGAATACCTCTATCGTCTGCCGAGGAGACAGTATTTGGGTCTGAAGCCGGACGAGAGATTCGCAAACTTCCCGCATGGTCACCGATGATCGTTCGGGCTGGGGGAGGAGCAGGCGGCTTCTCGGCGATCTTGGAGGGTTGGGTTCCGGGAAGCAAGGGGAGCACCCCAATTACGCATCGGATCGGCACCTAGCTCCGATCCTGGCCTTGAGACTCCAGATCGAGGAGTCGCGGAGAGACGCTGGTACTATCGACCCTGTGTTGACCTGGATAGTTGGTGCTTTGCACTTGATCTCTGCATTCTCGCTGGTGGGCCTTGTGTTGCTGCACAGCGGCAAAGGCGGAGGTGTTTCCGACATGTTCGGAGGAAGCGTCGGAGCAACAGCTGCGGGCTCAACAGTTGCCGAAAAAAACCTCAGTCGTATCACGGTGGTTGTGGCGGTCACCTTCGGCTTCACTACTTTGATATTGGGTTTATTGCTTGCGTAGTCGGCGGTTTGTTGGCGATTTCTCTATGTTGGCAACCTTCAGGACGTTGGTAGAGTGGTCCCTCTTCCGGGTGACCGGAGCAGCGTCGGAGTGGCGGAATTGGCAGACGCGCTAGACTAAGGATCTAGTGCCCGTTAAGGGTGTGGGGGTTCAAGTCCCCCCTCCGACACCATCTGAAGTCGCAACAAAGCGGAGCCGGGCATACATGGTGCGCCTAAGCGTTTATTGTTGCTTCGACACCAATTATCGATCACTTTAAGGCATACAACTATGGACATCACCACCACTGAGACGCTACCTGGGCGCAGAATCACCTCTGTGAAGGGGGTCGCGGTAGGTTCGACGATTCGAACGAAACACATCGGTAAGGACATCGGCGCGGGTCTCAAGTCACTTGTCGGTGGAGAACTAAAGAGCTATTCAGACATGCTCACTGAGGCACGGGCTCAGGCACTGTCTCGCATGGAAGAGCAAGCCGTCCAACTCGGTGCCGACGCGCTAATCAACCTCCGTTTCATGACATCGTCGGTTGCTTCGGGCGCCTCAGAGATCTTGGCCTATGCAACTGCTGTCACCACTGAACCCTCCTGATCAAGCGATTCGCCGAACGTTCGCTTCCTGATCAAGGAGAGGTTCAAAATAGTGAAGGCGACATCTGTGCTGCCTAGCTCAGCGCTCTTCTGCTGTATGGCGAAGCATGCTTCATTCCCCGAAGCAAGCTTGTCGATATCCGAACAACGCTTTATAAGTCAGCTAATCGTAAATGATGACCGAACGGCCCTCAGTTCCAGTAAGCATGGCGTCAATTGCTTCCTGGACGTTTTTGATTGGTACTCGCTTAGAGATCAGTCGGTCAACAGGCAAAAGACCATCAAGATAGGCGGCACAGAGTTCGTCGATGGCCCTACCAGCGTCGGTAGCTGCGTAGTAGCTCCCCTTGATTGTTTTTTCTGAACGAATGAGGTCAGCGCTGACGAAACTCGTTAAGTCGGAGGCGCTTGGTACGCCGACTAGAACCAGGGTGCCACCGGGTCTAACAGCCGTCAGCCATTCCTGTTGAAGGCTGGTGCTGCCGATAGCTTCGATCACAACATCGGCGCCTCGCCCATCGGTGACGCTCAGCACTGCATCGATTGCCCCGTCACCAGCGATGATGAAATCTGTTGCACCTAGGTCACTAGATAAATACTTTTTCTCCGGGGCGCGGTCGACAGCGATCACCTTTTCAGCGCCTGCCATACGAGCGCCCATCACGGCGCTAAGACCAACTCCACCGGCGCCTACCACCACCACGGTGTCCCCTTCGGAGATCTCTCCACGGTGCAAAGCCGCCCCAACCCCTGTAGCTACGCCGCACCCGATGAGCGCGGCAACCTCGAAAGGAACGGAATCGGGTATCGGCCTACAACTAACTTCTGAAACCACCATATGTTCAGACCAGGTAGATATGCCGCAATAGTGCAATATCGGTTCACCGTTGCGTGTAATCCGGCTAGTTCCATCTGCGAGATAACCGCTCCAGATTCGCTGAGTCCCTTCGGAACACAAATGTTTTTGCTCGCGGATGCAATAAAAGCAAAGCCCACAACTGGGAACCCAATTGAGTGCTACCCGATCACCGACTCGTATTGTGTTGACGTCCGGGCCAACTGCGACTACTTCGCCCGCCCCTTCGTGCCCAAGCACGCAAGGTAGTTCGGCTCCATGCTGGCCTGTGATCGCGTGTTGGTCGCTATGGCAAATTCCAGATGCACCCATCTTGACTAAGACTTCTCCGTCAAGAGGCTCGTTTAGATCAAGGGTCTCTACCTGAACTGGTCCTCCGACAGAATCAAGGGTGACGGCAAGTGTTTTCATGAATACTTCCTGGGCAAATCAATTTTGGTTCTCGATTTTGTCGGAGGAACCCGCACTCATCCAGATGGGTGGTTGCCGATGATGCGAGTCGGGGCCACTAGGACAGCGGCCCTTCGGCTACGAACCATTTCCTGATCGTATTCATCGAAATCATTATGTTGGCCGCCCGCTGCTATATAAATTTCGCGCAGGAGCAGGCGCAGCGTCTCTGCATCAAAGTTGTGTTCTTGATCGTCCGGCCCGATCAGGTCAGCTTCGCCAGTTACGGATACCCAATTCCAACCACGCCTAATCGTTATCGTTACCTCTGACCCGCGACGCACATGTTTAAGCCGTCCAGCTGATCCCATCGAGACCAATGCGACGCACTCAGTTGCTTTAATTGGGTGCATGATTACGCCACAATTCGCGATGCTTGAGAGCACCCGGCCATCTGCCTGGACCGTGCTGATTGTTGCAAGCCCCGTCTCATCGGCAAGAAATCTCTTTACGTCGTCAAGGTCGCTCATGTTCGAAACTTTGTCCCGGCTTTTGCGAAATTAGATGCAAACGGATGGATCGCACTGATCTGTTGTATCACGATTCTGCTGGCACTTTCCTGTGTGAAGGGAAGACCTTAAGGAGTTGTAAATATGAGAAGGGGCGTTATCTCGAGGGCTGTCATATGGATTGCTCAAATTCGGTTGAGTTTGTCAGCTAGCGACGATTTGTTTGAAACTATCGCTATTACCGGCGATCAAGGCGAGAAAGGGTAACGATTTGCTGTGTCTGGCGGTCTAGCACTCTTCATAGCGGCAGCTTTGCTACTAGGTCTTTGGAAGCTGAAGCTGCTGAGAAAGTTGTGATTCTGCAGCTAACTCCGCTAGTCGCTTATGCGGTTTTCGAGCGGTATGCATCGCGAGAAGAGATCGGGTCTCTGGCAAGATAATCACATGGACGTTGTACTTACAGGCACAGGCAGCCCGCTACCTGACCCCAATAGAGCGGGCCCTTCCACATTGATAAAGGCGGATGACTGTCACGTCCTGGTCGATGCCGGTCGCGGGGTAGTTATGAGAATGGCTGGAGCCGGATCATTGCCGGTATTTTTGCGCGCCGTGCTTATAACCCACTTACACAGTGATCACATCTGCGACCTCAACGACGTCATCACTACTCACTGGATCATGAGTCAGGGCAACGTAGCGCTACCGATATACGGCCCTCCAGGGACTAAGGAGTTCGTGAACCGGCAAATACACGCCTTAGAGGCAGATATCAGCTACCGCATCGAACATCACGAAGAACTAACAAACGGGCCGCTAGTCGAAGTAGTTGAACTTGCTGCGGGAGAACAATTCATGATTGGCGAGCTGTTAATCAGAACCGCAGCAACTGAACATGCACCGGTTAGACCAACATTGGGTTACCGCATAGAACAGAACGAGATAGCCGTAGCGCTAGTCGGGGACACGGTGCCCTGTGAAGGTGTCGACGAACTGGCTAGAGAGGTAGACGCCTACGTTCAGACTGTGATCCGCAGCGATCTTGTCAGCTTGAGCCCTAACTCCATGATGCACGACATTTTGGATTACCACTCAGATGTACAACAAGCAGCGCAAACCGCAGAACGAGTTAATGCAAAAAGGCTCGTCCTCACGCACATGGTTCCAGCGCCAAATCAGGAGCAATACAGCGACTGGATCGACGAGGCCCAGAAACACTTTCACGGCGAAATAGTGATAGGTGAGGACCTCACAACAGTTTCCCTCTAAAGGACATCGTGACGATTAAACCTGTACCAGAATTCCAGGGACGAATAGGAAGGACCCTCGAAGAGTCCGAAGCTCATTTTCCCACCAAGCAACACCCGGGGAGAGAGGCCCCAAACGTCGTAATTATCCTGCTCGACGACACCGGATACGCGCAGTTGGGCTGCTACGGCTCAGACATAGACACCACACACATAGACGGGCTTGCTAACAACGGTCTTCGATTCACAAACTTCCACGTCACACCGCTCTGCTCTCCCACCCGAGCTGCACTATTGACTGGGAGGTCGCAACACAGCGTAGGAATGAGATCCGTATCGAACCATCAAACCGGATTCCCCCACCAACTAGGACACATAACCAACCATGCAGCCACAATTGCTGAAGTTCTGCAGTCAGAGGGATACGTCACATTCTGTGCTGGGAAATGGCACCTTGCCCCAACCAACGACATTTCTGCTGCCGGGCCCTTCGACCAATGGCCGTTAGGGAGAGGCTTTGACCGCTTCTACGGATTTCTTGAAGGGGAGACTGATCAGTTTCACCCAGAGCTTGTTGTCGACAACCAGCACATCGAAGCACCTGCTAAGGCAGAAGGCGACTATCACTTAAGTGAAGACTTGGTTGATCAACTCCTGAAGATGATCAACGACAGTAAAGGGATTCGCGCGGACCGCCCGTTCTTTGCTTATCTGCCCTTCGGCGCCACGCACGCTCCACATCAGGCACCTGATCAGTATCTGCAGAAGTATCGCGGACGTTACGATCAGGGTTGGGACATCACTCGGGATGACTGGTATCGGCAGCAAATAAAGCTTGGCGTTACCTCAGAAGAGACCCAGCTCGCACCCCGCAACAGAGGCGTAGAAGCTTGGAGGGACCTTCCCGCATCTCACCAAGCAGTCGCCTGCAGGCTACAAGAAGCATTCGCTGCGTTTTTGGATCACACCGACGATCAAATAGGACGATTTGTTGATGGTTTAAAGGAAATGGGTGAGCTAGATAACACCATTTTGGTTTTTCTGGCTGACAACGGCGCCTCGCAAGAAGGAGGCCCCTATGGGGTGCTGCATGAAATGAAGTTCTTCAACGGCGTGTTTGATTCTCCAGACGATTTAATTGAGGAGATCGACGACATCGGCGGACCCCATAGCCACTGCAACTACCCGTGGGGTTGGGCCCAGTGTGGCAACACTCCGTTTAAGTGGTACAAGCAAAATACTCATGAAGGTGGCGTGCACGTCCCGATGATTATCCATTGGCCTGACGGGATCAATGCCGATGAGAACGGGTCGTTTCGGTCACAATTTGTAAACGTATCCGATATCGTCCCGACCCTCTACGAACTACTAGCTGTGACGCCGCCAGGTGACTACAGAGGGTATGAGCAGCTCCCGATAACTGGATCTTCCTTCGCGTCGATCCTCAACACCGCCGAGGCACCAGCCACCAACAAGCTTCAATATTTCGAGCAGTTTGGTTCAAGGGCGCTGGTCGCTGAAGACGAAGGTATCTACTGGAAAGCCGTCGCCCGCCATAAGCAGGGAGAACCTTTTGAGGACGACAGATGGGAGCTATACAACCTGTCTGTAGATGCATCTGAGTGCACGGACCTGGCCAAGACCCAACCCGAAAGATTGGAGCGATTAATTGATATCTGGTGGGAACAAGCAGAGCTAAATGGCGTATTGCCGTTAGATGATCGTACGCTCGAACTCTTCAGGTCTCGCATTGACGATCACTCACCACACCCAAGCCATCGTAAATACCGCTACCGCCCCCCGATGTCGTCAATACCGGCTCAGGTGTCTCCCTCTCCATCTGGAAGATCGTGGCATCTTGAGGCGATGTTGAATTGTGACACTGACGATGAGGGTGTGATTTACGCTCGCGGAAATGAAAATGCAGGAATCACAATCTTCATTCAAAACTCGCAGTTAGTTGTTGACTACAACGCGTTCAAGGACCACTCAGTCTTGGAATCAACGATCCCACTGGTCTCAGGCAACAATGAACTCTCTGTTCTGGTGCAACGACTAGAAGAGGGGGCTGGTCGGATCGAAATCGCAGTAAATGGAACGCCCTCTGGGTCCATTCAGCTGCCTTTTCTGATGGGGATGATTAGTTCGATGGGTGCAAGCGTAGGCAGAGACGCAGGTTCTCCTGTATCTCCCCGATATGAGGCTCCTTTTGAGTTCACAGGTGATCTACAAGAAATCACAATCCAATTAGCTGCGAAAACGCGACAAGAGGACGACGCAAACGGCAATGCGGAAATGTCGCGTCAGTGATCAAAAGAACCGAACTTCAGATCAGATTGGAGACGTAGTCCTCAATCTCAATTAAGCACAACTAAGAGATTTCGGCTCCTTCGAGTTGTCCATCATCTCGCCACTCGCTCAATATGCGATGGAAGCGTATAGGACCTGCTCCATAGCTAGTAGTGAAGAAACCGTCGGGATTTCCAGCCTTGCCTTCGTTGTTGTAGTAACCCGGCGTGCATTCGGCTCGGAACCGCTCTCCGAGTTTGGATTTGTCATGCATCTCATCAACCCACATTTGCTCGCCTTCATCAGTGGCCTCAATTACTGACCCCCCGTGGTCCCGTACTTGGGAAATCATGTAAGAAATGTGCATGGCTTGCTCGTTTAATGCTTGGGGAACGTTGACCGTTACAGCGGTGTGTGTGAACCCTAGAAAGAAGCAGTTTGGGAAGTCGGCTGTTTGCATCCCATGCAATGTCCGAGGACCGTTTCCCCATTTTTCGCTAAGGGCCTGTCCGTTTCGTCCCAGGATGTCGTAGCCGGCTCGTCGCGTGTAGCCGGTACCGACCTCGAAACCGGTCGCAAATACGATGCAATCAACTTCGTACTCGACACCGCCAGCGACAACACCATTCTCAGTGACGCGCTCAACGCCCCTTCCCTCTGTATCTACAAGTGTGACGTTGGGCAAGTTGAAAGTGGGGAGATATTCGTCATGGAAACAGGGCCTCTTGCAGAATTGCCGGTACCAAGGCTTCAAAGCTTCCGCAGTGGCAGCATCTTCTACAACATCGTCTACGCGATCGCGGATCGAATTCATCTTCTGGTAATCGGCCATCTTCATTAGATAGCCCTTCTCCCTCCCAGTGATGCGCCGTCCTAGTTTTCTGCCGGCGAGTTTGGCGGCGGTCCCCGTTAAGTTTCGGAAGATGTCGGTCCAACCATCGGAAACCAGATCTTGATCCTGATCTCCGCCTGCTACCAATGTGTTGAAGTTGTCCATCCGTCGGTATTGCCAACCGGGTTCAAGAGACTCGGCCCATGAAGGATCGGTCTCGCGGTTATTTCGATAATCGACCGAGGACGGCGTTCTTTGAAATACATACAGTTGTTCTGCAGAGGCTCCAAGATGGGGGATGCACTGGATGGCGGTAGCACCCGTTCCAATAATCGCCACTTTTTTGTCGCTCAACCCGGTCAAGTTTCCGCTGTTGTCACCACCGGTGTACTCGTAATCCCAACGGCTGGTGTGAAATGTGTGACCCTTAAAGTCCGATAGTCCCGAAATGCCAGGAAGCTTGGGCCGGTTAAGTGGTCCGTTGGCCATGGCAACAAACTGGGCCTTCATTCGGTCGCCTCGATCAGTTTCGATCACCCATCGAGAGATGCTTTCGTCCCAAGAGAGCCTGGTAACGGAGGTGCTGAAGCAGGCCTTCTCATATAGCCCGTAATGTCGGCCGATGTTTTGTGTGTGCTCCATGATCTCTGGAGCGAAGGAATACTTGTGCTTTGGTATGTAGTCGAGTTCCTCAAGCATCGGCAAATAGCAATAACTTTCAACGTCACACATCGCTCCGGGATAGCGATTCCAATACCAGGTCCCACCGAAATCCCCGCCACGTTCGATAACGCGAATATCTGTGAATCCGGCCTCGCGGAGTCTTCCACCCATCAACAAACCGCCGAAACCACCACCAATAATTGCGATTTCAACCTCATCGAACAAAGGCGCCCGTTCGATGGTCTCTTCGTAAGGGTCGTCAAGGTATTTCGAGAACTCACCGGAAACCTCAACGTACTGCTCATTGTGGTCGTCTCGTAAACGCTTATCTCGTTCAGAAAGATATTTAGTGTGTAATTCTTCGGGATCGAAATCGATCTCACCCAGTACCGCCGTGACGGCTTCGTGCATTTCGTCCATGACCTGACCTTACTTGGAATCTAAGCACTGTTAGTTAACAGGGCGTAGAACTTATATCCAAGCCACTCTGGCCCAGAACAAAGTTGAGCAATAGTAAATGTCTCGGTTGTCGCCAGCGGTGAGAAACATTCCGTTAGCTAGACGTGACCCGGTGTTGACCCTGCTCAACAACTGGCCGGTTTCAATATCAACGACAATCAAGTCATCTGTTTGGTCGGCCGTAAAGTCGTTGATGACCAGTTCACCGGAATCCGGGAAGACGACCGGCTGCATAGATGGCTTAACGTTCAAATGCCAGACAGGAGACAGTTCCCCGGAGGTAGAAATTCCAGCAAGTCCACCGTTGATGGAATCCCAGGCTATGGCTATGCCAAGTTCAGGGACGTTTACCGGGGGAGCAATAATCCCCCCGCCTGGCGTCCCGAATGGTTCCAGGGAATCTAGGCGAGCGGAACGCTGTTCTATTCGCAACAATCGTTGGGGGCTGCCCCAAGGAGCTGCTCGTTGCCAAGAGAGAAGATTGCCGGCTGCCTCATCGAATCGGCCGTTGGGGAGTCTGTGGTGAATAGCTCTCACCCCTTCAATGTCGCCGCAGTCCATCAACCATAGGTGACCGTCGGAGATGCATGAGTCCCAAGCGAGACCTGAATCTGACTCACGAGATCGGTAACGGCATCGCCAATCAGAGATCTCGGGTTGGCCCTTGACTACATCGATCTTCCAGATGTGTTCTATCCCCGGTACGTAGATAAAGTCGGCGCCTTCCTGGAAGTCGGCAGCAATTCGACCCATTGATCCTTCTGGGAGCAGCAACGTGTCTATGACTTCCAAAGTTGTGGGCTCTAGAAAGGTAAGCGTTGTTCCGCCTTGGCCCTCCAGGCGTAAATCTTTAGTGACTAAGGTTCCGTCGGAGAGAGACAGTAAACCGTTGTGGGCTCGGTCTACCGGAAGACGTCGTTCGTTAAGAATCGACAAGTCGTTGGGATCTAAGCGATGCAGGAAAGATCCGTTGACGGACATAACGGTTCCGTCTGCATGGACCAAAATGGCTCCGCACCAGACGTGATCACCGCAAGGAAGCTGCGGGGATTCCGCTACCGTTTCGAGCGATATTGGATCGAAGCGAGTGACCCATCCATATGGAGGTGGTCCGACGAACGCAGGCATAGTTCCTCCGACGTACCATTCGTTTGGGTCTCTTCGAACCGTCATTACGTTCCAACGGTCATTTCGAACGAGGGTGACGCTGGCCTCGGAGTCTGCAGCGTCCAAACTGCCGCTTCGAGCTTTTTGGCGTCTGTTGCCGCCGCATTCAACGGGCCACGGCGAGTTCCAATACCCGCTCGAAGACTCAATTCGGTCAAGGGACATGTTTGTCATGATTAACCCACTAATCTTTTCACAGTTGCAATTTGCTAGCTAGTGATCTTTGGGGGCAGAGCGATGCAGCGCAACGAGCAATTAACCCAGATAAAAGTTCTCTTATCTCGGTTGGATTCGGGCACAAATGTAGATGCGGGAGGCGTCAGGCTCAATCCAACTAACAGTTACACCGATTTAGCCCGGGCGTCCCAAGAGCGGGAACTGTTTTTTGATTCCCATCCACAGCTTTTAGGTCTTTCGTGTGATTTACCGGAGCCGGGTTCTTTTTTCACCGTTGACGACCTCGCTACACGAATATTGGCAACGCGCGATGAGGATGGTCGTTTTCGTGCCTTCGTTAATGCTTGCCGGCATAGGGGAGTAGCTGTCGAAGAAGAGGAACGGGGCGTTAAGCGACGTTTCGTATGCCCATTTCATAGCTGGTCCTACGACCCTAAAGGGGCCTTAGTTGGGGTTCCCAAAGAAGAACAATTTGGAGAAATCAACAAAGAATGTTTCGGTTTGGTTGAGTTACCGACGGAGGAAAAATATGGGTTTTTGTTTGTCCATCCAGACCCTGCAGGATCAGTTGATATAGATCAGCTCCTCGGTGAAGACCTGGCTCAAGAGTTTGCTTCCTGGAATTTTGGTTCGTACGGTCGGCTCGGCGGCGATCGATATGAGATCCAATGCAACTGGAAGCTCGCCATGGATACCTTTGGGGAGACGTATCACTTCAATTCTCTGCATCGAGATTCTTTAGCGAACTTTTTTCAAGGAAACGTCCAGTGTTACGACACGTATGGTCAAAATCATCGGATGATTCTGTGCAAAAAAGCTATACAGGAAATGCGAGAGTGGCCTGAGGATCAGTGGGATATCACCGTAGCGGGTCTGCCTGTCTACTGGGTCTTTCCCAACAACATTGTGATGCCTAGTGAGTGGGGGCTCTACGTGGTTCGGGCGTATCCCGACGAAATTAACCCCGGCAAACACACAAGCGTCATTTCTTTTTACGTGCAGGGCAACCAAGCAGGCGCTGCTGGATCTGATAACCCTACAGGTGAGCGGCAGGCCCTCTTGGAGACGGCGCCCTTAGAAGCGCTTTCGGAAATTGCACAAGGCTTTGCCGCGATCATTCGCGACGAAGACTATGTAGCAAGCGCAAGTCAGCAGCGATCGGCGAAAAGCGGAACGCTAGAGCACGTGATTTTCGGCAGGAATGAACCAGCACTTCATCATTACCACAACACATATCGCGCAGCGCTGGGGATGGATGTCTTGCCTCTCTTGGACCCTACCTCCATGACGTGAAGCCCTCGTGGTCTTGTCTCTAAAGGTCTGAGGCGGGTGACCAGGTGGAATGAGTCCCACTGCAAATTCGCTCAGGAAGTCGAATTTGGCATATAGGTCCCGCTGTGGGATCTCCGGCGTCAAAAATGAGTGCTTCGGAGAGGTCTCGGTTTATATCTGACGAAAATGTAACGAGATAGCCGTCATCTTCGGCTAGAGCACCATCTCTTGGGGCCATGACCGTCTCACTGATGAAAACTCCCGGCTCGAATTCGTAGAGCTCTTCGGCGCCCGTGTCTAGATCGTGTTTGATTAAGCCATCAAATGCGAACAGTCCCGGTGCGCAGCGAGCGTTGTATGAGTAACGATGTGCTCTACCCGCATGACGGCCGTTGATCATGGGGAACTCAGCGCAGGTGTCGCTCATAGACTCTTCTTTGCATTCACCGGTGACAGTGTTAAATCTCCACCTGTGGGCTCTGGCTTGAAGGACATTCATATCTAAAGTTTCAAACCCTTTATGATGACCGGTCCCTCGGTCGATGCCACGAGCAGTCGGATTGTGTTGGAAAAATCCATCTAAAATCACCCAGTCCCCGTCTTCGTAAGCGTTGGTCCAGTGGAGAACAAATGTTGGATCCGCTTCGAACCACAAGATCTCTTCAGTTGAGCCGTGTCTGGGAACCAACGCGAACCTGCTGGGGAGGTTGCGATCAAAAATATTGGAGTAGTACCCCTCGGTGAGGGCCTCAGGGCTCCAAAAAAGAGGCAAGTCGTTGAGTATTGACCAATTTTCCGTGAAGGCCATGTCATGAGGAAGGCGTGGCCCAGGCAGTGGGATATCTAGATGAGTCGTGAGCTCTCCTGAACGGCTGACAACGCCGTACCGCATGTAGGGGGCTTCGGTGAAATAGCTAAAGAAGAGCAACTCTCCAGTATGTTCATCGATTTTGGGGTGGGCAGACACGCCTTCATTAGGGAAAAAGCCGTTCCAGGTCGTCTTTCCAAGGTCTTCTAGGGTTCGCGGATCTAGTCGATACAGTTCCCCACACTGATAGAAGCTCGCGAGTGCGACACCTCCATGGACAATCACGTCAGTTGAAGCGTTATCTTTCATGAAAGTCCGGGCGCCCCAGCCGTAATCAGCAATCGCGTTAGATGGGTGTTCGGCGATTCCGGCCCAGAGGCTTTGCTTAGCCTCTTGTTCAGCGATGAAGGCATCGGTACGTACGAAGCGATTTGCGTAGTGAGCCTCACCATTTTCAAACGAAATGGAATGCATCATGCTGTCACCATCAAATGGGTGATAGCGCTTGATCGGCTCGAAAAGAGGGTTTTCGGTGTTACGAAGATAAACACCGTTGAGGTCCTCAGGTATTTCACCTACGACGTCCATGTCCCAGGCGTCATATTCGCGGTGCTGAGGACGCCAGACACCGGAACGATACGGATGCTCGTCATTGGGCGGTAGCCCTGGCTCGAAGGTGTCTCGTAAAGTAACAGTCATTGTTTTCCCTTTCGCTGAGGGTAGCAACGGTTCATTACTGATAAGGCTAAACAGCCCCCCGGTTAGTTGGGGAACCATAATGCAAGAATGGCAATGAAAGGAAGTGACCATGGCGCAGCTGACATCTGAGTTGATGCACTCGCTGTGTCTAAACGATCCAGCGTTTCAGATGGCATCAAGACATTGGAGCGGGGGAGTGCGATTCGAAATAGGCGCAGAGGAGTACGGAGTCCGTGTCAAAGAGGGCGAACTAGAAGAAGGACTGCCAACACCTGGCGCTGGCGTCGTAACAATCAGCGGGCCTCAGGAGATCTGGGACCAAGTTTTGAGTGCCAATCCGCCTCGCTTCATGAACGACATCAACATCGCCACAGGCCGAGGCGGACTTTCGTGGCAGGGCGATCGCCTCACTTGGTGGCAATATTTGCCGGCCATCCAAAGGGTTTGCGAATTGATTAGCAGCCCATCACCCGTGCCAGCGAATCGTGTTCGAGAAGGACAAGGCCACGGGTCATTCGATAGTCCTATTGGTCGATATTTACGCATTGATCTTCAAGGTGTTGAACACAGAATCTATTTAGAAGAAGCAGGGGAAGGAATACCTCTTCTTTTGCAACACACGGCGGGCTCTCATGGGGTGCAATGGCGGCATCTCTTCGAATCTTCAGCTATCACCGACCACTTCCGGTTAATAGCCTACGACCTGCCTTTTCATGGCAAGTCAGTGCCACCGGTAGGTCGCGAATGGTGGTCTGAGACATACCGACTTAATGGTGACTTTTTACGGTCGGTCCCCATCGCTATATCTGATGCTCTCGAACTAAACCAGCCGGTCTTTATGGGCTGCTCTGTTGGAGGATTACTGGCTCTGGATTTAGCCCAGAAACATCCGGAAAGGTTCCGGGCGGTGATCTCGGTTGAAGGCGCTCTCCACGTCGGTGGCAATCTGAATGCGTTAGAGGGCTTCTGGCATCCTCAAGTTTCTAACGAAACCAAAGCCACCATGATGGAAGGTCTTACTGCTCCATCGTCACCACTTCCTTACAGAAAGGAAACCGCTCAGGCATACGCAGCTGGCTGGCCCCCAGTGTTCCTAGGGGACCTTTGGTATTACATAGCAGAATACGACTTAAGAGACTCAGCATCGACTATCGACACATCCGAGGTCGGAGTTCACATCTTTTCCGGTGAATACGACTTCAGTGCGACTTTGGAGAAGGGTCGCGAAGCGCATGAAGCGATTCAGGGGTCGTCTTATTGTGAGATGAGAGGCATTGGGCATTTTCCTATGTCGGAGAATCCGACGAAATTCTTGGAGTACCTGCTCCCGGTGCTTGAAAGCATCAAGGGCGCATAGCGATAGGAAGTAACGAGAGGTCATTCGATGGCTGAACAGTTCGATATTCGGCAAGCTGAGTTCGGGGATGTGCGGGAGTTGAGTCTCGTGCTGGCGCGTGCCTTCAAGGAAGATCCGTTCATGTCGTGGCTGTTTCCTGAACCGACATATCGACTGAAACTCGCTCAAGCTTGGATGCGTGTTGAAGTTGAGAGCGCTCTGGAGATGGACGCCAGCTGGGTTTTGATAGGGGGTGATGAAATCGTCGCGGGGACTGTTTGGTCTCCACCGGGTCGCGATCTCCATGAAAGGGGAACTTTCAATCAACTCTGGTATCTGGTCTTGGGTGCGAACCCTGACCGCACATCCGAACTGGCGGAAGGCCTATCGATGATTGGAACCGCTCATCCTGGAGAGTCGCACTTTTATCTCAACACGGTGGGAGTCGAACCGTCCCTCGCTGGACACGGTCACGGTGGGGCGATTATCGGTCACACGTTGGATCTCGTTGATGATGACGGACATCCTTGCTACCTAGAGAGTTCAAGTCCACGAAACATTCCTCTATATGAACGTCTTGGTTTTGACGTTATCCATGAAATTGCTCTGCCGAATGGTCCAACAATGTGGGGGATGTGGCGCAACGGGGCTAGGTCAGGTTAAGTCGTCCATGTCTGGAAAGTCGCTTGGCGGTTTGATATCTACGGTTGCTGAGCGTTGTTGTGCCAGCATCCCTCCATCTACCTTGATCACATCGCCAGTTATGTATCCGGACGCTTCCGATGCCAAGAACAACGCTGGGCCCGTCATGTCATGGGGCTCCCCAATGCGGCCCATAGGGATATTTTCGCCTCTTAGAGTCCGCTGATCAGCGTCAAGACCACTTGTGTCTATAGAGCCGGGCATAAGCGCATTAACTCGGATTCCGTAGGGTCCAAGATCCAGCGCTAACGCCCTGGTGAAAGCTTCGATACCACCTTTAGTGGCGTCATAGGCAGTGAACGCGCGGTGCGCACGAGTGGCGCCTCCCGAGGACATATTGATGATCACGCCAGAGCCAGCTTGAGCCATAGGTCGAGCTGCTCGATGTGCGCAAAGGAAGTGCCCTGTCAGGTTGACATCAATAATCTTCCGCCACCAGGCTTCGTCCGCTTCAAAAAAATGCAACATGGGCCCGACAAGACCAGCGTTGTTCACCAAGATTTCGACATGACCTATAGCAGCTTCAGTAGAAGCAAAGATCGAATCGACGTCTTCGCTATTAGAAACGTCGCCAGGTGTGGGAAGTGCTGAGCCACCCGATTGACTGATTTGTTCGGCCGTTGCGGAAGCGGCGGTCGGTTCTACATCGTTGACTGCTACCTGAGCGCCCTGTTCAGCGAATCGGAGCGCTATCGCCTGACCGATTCCGCTTCCAGCGCCCGTTACCAGAACAACTTTATTTTCTAAATCTTGATATGAGGACACCCTTGCTCCTGCGTGCACATTTTGTTAGTCGGTTCGAAGTAGTCCGGGAGTTCCCCCGAGGTCATGTCGAATGGATTCCTGGAGATCGTCATCGGTCACGATATATCGACAAATTTGTCGACCGTGCTTCGAAAGTGATTGGTAGATCTCACGGGGCATGGATCGGGCCATTGGCTCGTGAAACCACGGTGCGTAAAACTCGATATTGGGGATTGCCCGAAGTTCGTTAGAGAGGTTTGGTGTCCCACCATGCCACGCCCTTGGATCTCGAATAAGGACGCTGCCCGCAGGGGCAGGACAAACGGTGCTGTATTTCATCCACATCGGCTCCTTCTCTAGAGCAGGGATCGGCTCTCTGGAATTTTGGGTCCCGGGAATTTGCCGTGTCGGTCCATTGAGAGCGGTGAAGTCGGTCATCAAGAAATTGCAACAGACGTAAGGGCACGGTAAGTCTCTAAGGGTCATCAATCCGCGCGGATCCCAAAAGGAGCCAGAAAATCTGGACCCGTCACTGTCTGCAGCGGCGAGGTGTTCCGCTTTCTCCCGCCGGTCGGCTACATCACTGTGAAGAGGTTGATAGTCAACCGCGCCAGGTAGACAGAAATCGCCGCCCCCTCCTCGACATATGTAATCGGGAGACTCGAAGATTGCTTCAACTATTGGGGTAACCGATGGAAGGTCGATGAGCATGGCCCACTCCGGCTGATGCACTTGATGGCCCGTTGTGCTCGCAGAGCCGAAGCTGTACCTGTGGGAGCCCCTATTTCCAAGTCGTTCGGTGTCGCGCTTCATGATGTCCGATACGACACGGGCACACCCGTCTCTAATTGTTGATAGTTGCTGTGAGTTCAAAGCGTCTCGTATGACTACGAACCCATCCCGATAGAACAGCCGCTTTGCGTCGTTTAGCTGATCAGGATTCAGAATCTCAAGTCCGTTCATGCCGCTGTGTTCGCGGAGTTGTTCTCGGCGTTCCTCTAGCCCCGGAGCGTTGGGGTCGCTGCCGGCCCACCCGTACTGTTCCCCTAGGGCTAATGCATCACTCACCGCGAGCAGCTTTAGCTAAGTTTCGTAACAAACGAATCGCTTCGTCGTGTGGCACTCGTCCGCATCCACAAGAGGTGGAGAGCAGCAGGCGTTTCTCCTCGAGAACTTGAAGGACTGAATCTATTCGCTCGGTTAAGACCTCCACCGATTGAGGTTTATCTTTTACGTCCGCTATACCAGCAATTATTTCTATTGAGTTGGGAATCTCACCTAGAAGATGTCGATCTCGCCATTGGCCAGGATGGCTACATTCAAGGTGCACGCGATCCACGTGTCCGTCCAATATTTGAAGCAGAGGCAGGAGGGATGAAAGGTTTTGCACTTCGGTTCCGGCTCGTCTCGAAATATCTCCTAGACAGAAATGGATTGTTCGAATGACTCCGGTTGTGCCCTCAAACGGTGCCACTAAATCCCCGATGAGATCGGTTGCAGTGGCTGTTCCGTTCACTAGTGCTGTGGCCTCGGAAGGAGCGTCAAGTTGAATTTCAGCGGCACCTGCTTTGACCATATCTCGCACTTCTTCTTGGACTATCGCCACGTAGTTGGGGATTTGCTCTCTTAGTCGAGGGTCTTGCTCCATGCCCAGTGTCATAGTGAGGGGGCTTGGCACAGCAGCCTTATCTAGTCGAGGTTCAATCTTCTGTTCTCTTCTGTACGCGAGCGCATGCCCTGTTCCATGAGGCGCTGCAACATTGCCAATGATGCGGTAACGGCCAATTCCGTCGTATCCCTTCGAGGTGTCCCGGGGCTGGATGGTTTCAAGGCCGCTCAGTCGAGGTGGGACGTGGTGAACGAAATCGGGACCCCAAACCTCGCCGCCCATGATTTGATCGACACCACACGCGATCATTTCGTCCATTGAGATCCGGGCTGCCTTCGCTAACAGGTCGTCTGCGGCAACGTCGTCGATTTCTCCCGCGTAATAGCGCTTTAACTCGGGTCGCAAACCAAAAGGGATCGGCCAAGAGCCGACGCAAGTGGTGCGGAGGGTCACGCTTCGGCCTTGGTTGCAAGGGCTCGCCATAGTGACCGGTAATTTGGCCAAGTGTTTTTGTCAGTGATGTAGCCACCTTGCTCTAGTAGACGAGTTAGCCGCGGCAAGTTGCGAAATGGCACTCCGCTATCTACATGGTGAGCAAGGTGATGACCAACGGACAATGGGACAAGGAAGATTCGAGCCAACATGCCTTGTTGAATGTGATGCGTTGTCTGACGTCGGTCCGCCGAACGCGTCATGCCTCCATGTTCAGCGATAGCTCTAAGCCGGTTGACCACCTGGTACACAGTCATAAACGGAAGGAGCCATAAGTAGAGGTAGGCGAAGGGGTTCCCAGCGATTACAAAAAGTACGAAGATTACGAACTGCCCTAAATAGAACCGGAGGCTGTTTCGCCAAAATCTTTTTGTAACTATCCCAATTAAACGAGGTCGTAAAATTCGATATCCGGACACCCCACTTATATCCCGACGAAATTTTCTCCTCATTGACGCACCTGTAATTGGATACAGCGCATACAGCAAGAAATCGGGTTCCTTGGCTCCGAACTCATCTCGATGGTGATTTGCGTGAGCTCGGCGATATGCGTGAGTGCCCGTTCCAAAAGACAGCCACCCAAAAATAGTTATGCCGATCAAATCGTTGAGTTTGCGGTTTGAGAACAGAAGTCGGTGGGCGCCTTCGTGATGCAAAATAAACATTCGATTTTGTACGAAGCCCATGAGAAGCACGATGGGCAGGGTTATAAGCCAATGGCCGACCCATAAGGCGACGCCAATAAGCGTCACAGGCGTCGCTATTGACAAAAGACACGTCCACGCGTTGGCAAGATTGTTAATGGTTCGGAGCTCGGCTCTCAAGGCAGATGTTGGTCGGCCATCTGGTCGAAGATTCGTGGTCGCGACGAAGGGTGAATGCTGTCGGATCATTCCTCCGGTCATAGAATTGACAAGTTCGTCGTGGCTTCGGGTAGTAGCCATGTAGATACGGTACTCCTTCGGAGTTTCGATTTGTTATACGACCCCGACTAGGTGCAAGGCTGTCTCATTGTGCAACGGATCATCGCGTTAGACATGGAAGGCGTTATCACGCCTGAAATTTGGATCGCTGTAGCGAGTCGGACAGGACTTCCTGAACTCCAACTCACCACGCGCGACGAACCTGACTATCAGAAGCTGATGGATCATCGCATATCGGTTCTAGCGCAACACGACATCGGATTGAAGCTGATACAGGAAGTGATCTCGGATCTCGGTTTGTTGGAGGGAGCACGTACATTTCTTGACCAATTGCGAGTCCGATATCAGGTGGTGGTCCTATCAGATACTTTCGAGCAGTTCGCCGGGCACTTTATGGAACTATTGGGCTACCCGCATCTGCTTTGCCATCGTTTACATTTGGATCAGGATCGAATTACTCGCTTTATCCCGCGAACGGAAGACGCCAAGTTGAAGGCGGTGCTGGGCTATCAGGCGCTTGGATACCACGTGACTGCTATTGGTGACTCGCACAACGACATTGGAATGCTTTGCCAAGCTGACGCCAGTTGTTTATTTCGTGCTCCGGAAGGACTCCCCGAAAAATATCCAGACTTGCACCGTCTTGACGCCTACCATGAACTTAGTGACTGGATAGAAAGCGTCGCTAAAGAGCAGGTATAGGAGAGAAGTCGTGACCTCACCGGCAAGACTTGCGCACTTTGTGTTGCGGACGAGCGATATTGATGGACTCGCCGACTGGTACTGCAAAGTATTGGATGCGAAGGTTGTTCATCGGAACAAGATGATTGCGTTCGCAACTTTTGACCATGAGCATCACCGCATTGCGTTTTTGGATCGGGGCTTTGAAAAAGGTCCTGATCCTGAGGGGAACGGGGTTGACCATGTTGCGTTCACTTACGACTCGCTAGGAGACCTGCTATCGAATTATGTCCGTTTAAGGGACCAAGGAATTTTGCCGGAGCGAACTATTAACCATGGGATGACAACCTCGATGTATTACAAGGACCCGGATGGAAACCGCATCGAGTTACAGGTGGAAAATTTCGAAGACCCGCAGGCGGGTCTTGACTTCATGAACGGCCCGGTCTTTCGGGACAATCCCATAGGTGTTTTGTTCGATGCCGATGAACTCGTTGAACGATTTGAATCAGGAGTCCCGGTTGAGGATTTAGTGCGTCAAGGCGGTTAGTGGATACCCGGTTCATCCATTAGGGCTTTGTGCTGATGAAGTAGTTGTTGCCTCGGTCGTCGCGGATGCCTTCGATTTTGATATCCGTGAATCCCGCTTCAGTTAGGTACTCGGTTGCTAGTTGATGCCCCCAGGCTGTGCCAAGACCGTCGCCACCATAGGCAAGAGATACCGTCATGCAGTGCATGGTTGAAATGGTGTACATGAACGGCGCCATTGGGTCGCCCATATTGTCTTCCAAAACGCTAGAAGCTTTGGGCTCCACGCATAGGTAGGTGCCACCAGAACGAAGCATGGCGAAAATACCTGCTAGCGCATCCTTGGGGCGTGCTTGGTCATGGATTGCATCAAATGTCGTTACCAGGTCGAAGCGCTCGCTTTGGTTTAAGGCAGCGGCGTCTGCTATTTCGTAGGAGACGTTGTCGAGGTCCGCGGCCGTCTGGGAGGCGTGGGAAATGCCGTCGCTTGACATATCGAACCCCACAAAGCGGCTATTGGGGAACTCTTTGCCGAGGAGATAGCTAGCGAGGCCACTGCCACAGCCAACGTCTGCTACATCTATGCCTGTGGTGAGAGCTTCATTCATATCGAGCAACGGCACTACTTGGTTAACGAGGCCACTACGGAATCGACGTTCGCTTGACTCTGACATCAGGGCCTGGAACCGGGGGAACTTCTCGTAGCTCAACCCTCCGCCTTCTTTGAATACTTCTACGAGGTCATCCTCTACTTCAGCTAATAAGGAAATTTGTTGCATGGGGACCGTCAGGTTTAGAGGCCCTGCGCGTCGTGTCAGGAGGCCGGAGTGTTCTTGCGGTAAGCGAAATGTCTCATCGCTGGAGTCATAATCCACTATGCCCCCGCAGGCGAGCGCTGAAAGCCACTCCCGCACGTATCGTTCGTCGAGTCCTGCATTTGCGGCAATCTCGCCGGAGGTCGAGGGCTCTTGCCCATCCATCGAGTCAAAAAGACCTGTCTTGTGGCCGATGCTCATCATTAGTGACAAGGCACCGTCGTTGAGAATTCCAAGTGCTCTGGATGTGAAAGCGCGTGCTCTGTCTTTGTCGAAGGATGTTTCGGTGTCAGCCATTTGGTAAGTATCTCATGCCCTACGCTGATTTTGCCCAGCATTTGACTCTTTGGGATATAGAAACCACATGAGGGGTGCTACCAGGAACATGAGGAGTCCCAACAAAAGCCACATAAGGCTGTATCGCTGTACTTCATGGGTCCCGTTCAAAACAGTGATCGCAGTAGCCGCACCCATGCCTCCAACGGCGTACCTGAGACTTTGGTGGATACCGTTTGCGGTGGCGGTGGAGTCGACAGGAATATCTCTCAAAGCAGCGCTGTTGAGCTGACTTGCAAGAACTCCCATGCCTAAGCCAAACATGACCGATGAAGGAAAGAATGCAAACCAAAACTGGACCTCTTCGTTGAGGAAGAAGTAGAGCCACAAGAATCCAACTGTGGCTATCAACGCTGCGAGAGCCATGATGCCCCGGAACCCTCGTCTGTCTGCCCAACGACCACCGAGAACAGCTACCACCGCGGAAAGAACAGGGGACGGGGTAAATGCCAAACCAACTTTTGCTTTGCTGTACTCCCAAACCTCCGTAAGGAATAACGGCCACAAAAACCAGCTGGTGAAAGCACCGACCATGGCGAACGTAACGGCAATATTGGAAATAGTGAATGATCGGATGCGAAACAAACCGGGATCAAACAGCGGTTCTGGATGTCGTGACGAGCGAAGAAGGAATAACGGAACTAGAAGTGCTGTTCCGAAGAAGCAAGCAAGCGTGTAGGGAGAAAGCCAGCCCCAACTGCGTCCCTGCAGTGTCCCCAATACGACCAGGAACACTGAGCCGCTACCCATCAGCACACCGAGAAGATCAAGTGGGCTGTCGGCTTTGGCTTCGGCAGTTTCTCGTAGATATAACTTGGCGCCTATCAGACCCAGAGCAACGATTGGAACAAGAATCAAATACACCCAGCGCCATGAACTGACCTCAAGAACCAACGCGGCAAAACCGGGGGAGAGGCCGGAAGCAACCATTCCTGCCGCAGCCCAAATCCCGATAACGCTCGCTTGTTTGTTTTGAGGAAATTGTGGAAGAACTAGAGCTAACGATGATGGCACCGTGAGTGCTCCAAACATGCCCTGTGCGGCGCGTGCGAAAACCAGAATCAGAGGAGATGGAGCGAGACCTGCACCTAAGGCCCCTATGAATAGACCAAAGAGTCCCACGCGAAAGACCGTTAAGCGACCGTATCGGTCTGCTAAACGTCCGCCCGCCAACATGGTTGAGGCGAACGCCAGCGAATATCCGGCAATGATCCACCCAGTCATCCCGTTGCTAACTCCGGGGAAGGAACGAACAATTTCTGGAAATGCGACGTTGGAGACTGTGACATTTACGGTCCCAAGGACAAAAGCTAAAGACCCTGTGGCCAAAGCTAAATAGGGGTTACGAGAGATTAAAGGAGTTTCTTGCTCGTCGAGACTTGAGGGTGACACGGAGAACACGTTCGGAATGCGCTGGTCCACTCGGGCTTCGGTCACCGGCATCAGAGTACGCTGCCTTTCACCAGAAAGACATTGACAAAGCGAGTGACTTGCTCATGGAATCAGAACTTGTACGGACAGAGGTCAATGGGCCTGTGTGCATCATTACTCTCCACCGCCGAGATAAGCGCAACGCGTTTGACCTTCAATTGACTACTGCATTGAACGAAGCGCTAGATCAGTTTGAAGACGATCCAACGCTGTGGGTCGCTGTTCTAAGCGGGGGCCCCGATATGTTCTCTGCAGGGAGCGACCTGAAAGAAGGAAGCGGACAAACTGAACGAGGCGGAGAATACGGGATCATTAGACGAAAAAGAGTGAAACCCATCATTGCTGCTGCAGAAGGCTTAGCCCTTGGCGGAGGTATGGAAATCTTGTTCTGTTGCGACCTAATCGTGGCGTCGAAAGACCTTAGATTAGGCCTACCTGAAGTTAAGAGAGGCGTATTGCCTACTAGTGGCGGGCTATTTAGGGCACTGCGGTCGTTGCCGCTACACATTGCGAAGGAATTGGTTCTGACGGGCGAAGAGCTTGCAGCAGAGAGGGCGTTTCAGTATGGGTTAGTGAACCGATTAGTCGAACCTGGTGAAGCGTTGAAGGAGGCAGTGGCTCTTGCTGAACAAATCGCGGCTAACTCTCCCACCTCAACTCGTAATTCAGTTCAAGCAATGGAACGAATCTTGGCCGATGGAGACACTCTTGGTTGGGCTGCCACTGACCACGCTAGGACAGAGGTCTTCGCTAGCGAGGATCGCAAGGAAGGTATTAGAGCCTTTTTCGAGCGTCGTGAACCTAAATGGAGTGGTCGATGAGTCGTATTCACATACCCCAGGAGCATGCTTTAGATGACGCCCAACGAGCTTTGCGCGATGCCGTAGTGGGATCAAGAAAAGGTCTTGGGCCAGAAGTGTGGGGGAGAGGTCCATTTGGTGTCTGGCAAGCAGCACCCAACGTAGGTCATCCGGCACTAGACCTAGGCGCTGCGGTTCGATTCAACACAAAGCTTCAGCCCGATGTGCGCGAGGTCGCGATTTGCACGGTGGGCGCTCACTACAAAGCAAAGTTTGAGTTCGCGGCACATAAGGCCATCGGGATAAAAGCTGGGTTAGATCCGGAGGCTCTCGACCGTTTGGCGGCTGGAGAAGATCCCGGTTGGGGTGGTGAACTGGAATTGGCTCATCGCTATACCGCTACCTTGCTAGCTGATCATCGAGTTTCAAGGAAGCTTCACGATGAATTGGTGGAATCCTTTTCCGATGCCGGAGCAGTTGAACTTGTTACTACCGTCGGCTATTACTGCCTCATATCCCTTACCTTGAACGCATTCGAAGTCTTACTTCCAAAGGAAATGTCGGATCCATGGCCAGATGCATGATGGCCCCCTAGGGTGTGGCCATGAACTTTGATGGCGAATACGGCCCAAGTACCTGGGAATGGGTAGCTGAGCAAGCTGACGTATATGAAAATTCGAACGGCCAAGAGGGCAACACCCTCAGAGACACCGGCCTGCCGATCATTGTGATGACCACTATGGGGCATCGCACCGGACTTGTGCGCAAGGTGCCGTTAATGAAAGTTGAGCACGAAGGCCAGTACGCCATCGTGGCATCAAAAGGAGGAGCGGTTAACCACCCGGGTTGGTATCACAACCTGATGGCCAATTCGACCGTCCTTATCCAAGACGGTCCTGAGCCCTTCGAGACGACGGTGAGGTTGCTCAGCGGAGAGGAACGCGCCGAGTGGTGGGAGCGGTCAGTGGAGGCTTTCTCCCCGTATGCCGAGTACCAAGAAAAGACTGACCGTGAAATTCCTCTTTTCATTACCGAGTTACCGAACTAACTCCTCATCGAGTAACTCATGCGCCTAGAAAAGGTGCAAACCTATGTCACTGTTCCTCCTAACGGCATCGGAGGTTCCTTTTGGGTGTTCGTTGAAGTCGAAACAGATGACGGCATAACAGGTACAGGCGAATGCTATGGGGTGCCCGTTTCTGGTGACCTAGTGGGAGCAATGGTCCAAGACACGTTCGCTCGCTTCTTGGAGGGCGAAGACCCGCACCATCTCGAAACTATGTTCCGACGGGTGTACTCGGCTGGGTTCACTCAACGCCCCGACATCTCCATGATGGGGGTGTTCAGCGGAATTGAAATGGCGATTTGGGACATTCTAGGAAAGGCACATGACGTACCGGTATATGAGCTGCTGGGCGGGAAGTTCCACGAACGGCTACGCACCTACTCCTACCTCTATCCAACCCAGATCAATCATTTAGGGAATCCGATCAGCGGCGGAGGTGACGTGTACCACGATGGGGACGCTGCGGCGGAGAGCGCACTGCGATTCCTCGAGATGGGGTTTACCGCCATCAAGCAGGACCCCGTTGGACCTTATTCGTTCCAGGGAGGCCGCGAGCTATCGCTCGCTGAACTGGATCGAGCGGAGTACTCAGTCAGGTGCATACGCGAAGCGGTGGGTGATCGAGCAGATATTCTGCTTGGCACCCATGGTCAAATGACGACAGCTTCAGCGGTTCGGTTGGCTCGACGCATAGAGCCATTTGATCCCCTCTGGTTCGAGGAGCCGTGCCCGCCAGATCAAATTGACGGGCTTAAAGCGGTAGCTGCGAAGACCTCTATTCCCATTGCCGCTGGAGAGCGCCTGACAACCCGTAAAGAGTTCCATGACGCACTCCGGGTGGGTGTTCGGATACTTCAACCAAACGTTGGACGCAGTGGAGGGTTATGGGAGACCAAGAAAATTTCGGCTATAGCGGAGCTCTTCAACGCTCAAGTAGCGCCACATATTTACTGCGGTCCCGTCGCGCACGCTGCTGCGACTCACCTCGGGTTCACGCTGCCCAACTTTTTGATTCTGGAGACAATCTTGAGTGACTTTCATCAAGAAGTGGTTACTTCTCCCTTGGAGTGGGAATCGGGTTGGATGTTGCCACCCAGAGAGCCTGGGTTGGGGGTGGACCTCAATCATGATGTGCTTGCGGCTCATCCGTACGCCACAGGAGGTCGTCTTCATCTAGAGATGAGCCAGACTCCATTAGATTCGAATAACTCGCGCTTGGCCTCAGAGCTCGACTAGACAAAACGGAAGATAGCGCTCAAGGGCTAATAGTTGGTGGGGCGCTGTTTAGAGCGTCGATAGCGAAGCCGGCAGCAGTTTTGTATGCCCTCATATATTCCTCGATTTCGTGGCGAGGTATTACATCCTCGATATTGTCAAATACTCCGCCGCAGCGCTCCTCAACGACCCCGAGGATTCCTATTGGACCGGCACCTCGGTTTCTTAGAACCAACTGGTTCATGGCTTCAAGCATTTGTGATTCGTAACTTGCAAGGGCGCGAGTCGACACGCCATCTTCGAGGAATGCAGCACCTAACACTCGAGCGTCGACTATGGCTTGACTGGCCCCATTAGATCCAACGGGGTACATGACGTGAGCAGCGTCTCCGATGAGAACACAATTTCCATCGGTCCATGTATCCAGCGGATTTCGATCAACCATCGGGTACTCATATACTGCAGGTGCGCTTTGGATAAGGTCCGGTATGTTGAGCCAGTCATAGGACCAATCCTCGAAATCGGTTAAAAATTTGCTCACCGGAACTTGTTTGTTCCAGTCGCTATGGCCCCAATCTTGTGATGTGTCATATGTCAGCTCAGCTATCCAGTTGATCGTTGCCAAGCCGGTTTCGGGGTCTGGTTTAGAGATCGGATAACAGACGAAGCGTTGTTCGAGCTTCCCTACCAGTACGAAGGATGCGCCCGTACGGATAGGCGGAGCGAGCGATGTACCTCGCCACATCACAGGGCCACCCCAAATGGGAGCGCCCTCATCGGGATGCATCTGTGACCGCACGGCGCTGTGTAACCCATCCGCTCCAACAAGGACGCTCCCTTCGGAGATGGCTTGGCTCCCGGACTGGTCAACGAACGCAGCTTCGACGGTATCTCCGATAGTTCGGTAGCTCTCTAACCGACTCCCCGTGACGACCGCTCCGGGTCCCAGTCGTTGGAGAACTGCTTCATACAACATCATCTGCAACTGACCGCGGTGAATCGAATACTGGGGCCACAGATAGCCGGCGTCGCGTCCGCGCGGCTCAGCCCAAACGTCGTTGCCATTGCGGCCGACAAGGGCCCACTCTTTTGCTTCGATGCCGATGTGGTCTAGCTGTTCTTGAAAGCCAAGATCAAAAAGTTCTCTTACAGCATTCGGTTGTAGGTTGATGCCAACCCCTAAAGGTTCGAGTTTCTGGACGCTTTCGTGCACCACAACAGGGATATTTAGCTGGTGGCAAGTCAATGCCATAGTCATTCCAGCTATGCCGCCGCCCGCCACAATTACGGTCATGGCAGAAGAATAGAGTCAGAACGTGCAACACTCATCTCGTGTCCGCACTAAATGTTTCTCGAATTCTCGACATAGATCTCGCACCTGAAGGCCATCTCGCTATTGATTGGGCTCGAAGACATTCCCCACTGGTTGATGGTTTCCTGCGGGACAGACTCAGCGACGGTGCGCTGAAGGGTAGAAAAGTTGCGGTGGTTGTCCATTTAGAAGCTAAGACTGCTTTTCTCGCGACGGTCTTGGCTGACGCTGGTGCTGAAGTTGTGGTCGCAGGATCAAACCCACACTCGACGCGCGATGAAATTGCTGCGGCGCTAGTGGATCGAGAAATAGAGGTCCATTCAGTGCGTGACAGCGGCTATCAAGCTTGGGAGAAGGATCTTTTGTCGGTGACTGAAACCGCTCCTGAGTTCATCATCGATGATGGTGCCGAATTAACAATAAGAATGGCGACGCACAGGCCGGACTTATTCGCAGAACTCAAAGGTGTTACCGAACAGACGACAACCGGCGTGGCTCGCCTCATGGCACTAGCTGAGAGGGATATGTTGCCTTTCCCGGCCTTAGCCGCAAATGATGCCTTATGTAAACATCTGTTTGACAACAGGTACGGAACCGGGCAGAGCACGATTCAAGCGATTTTGAACCTCACCAACATGTTGATGGCCGGCAAGACAGTTGCACTCCTTGGGTATGGCTGGGTTGGAAGGGGAATCGCTGCTCACATACGGGCGCTTGGAGGCACCGCATGGGTGGTCGAGATTGATCCAGTCAAGGCGCTTGAGGCGTTTATGGATGGTCACCAAGTCGGAAATCTCTCATCGTCATTACCCATGGCGGACTTTGTCATCACTGCGACCGGCGGTCGTCGAGCACTGTCGCGAGAACATTTCGCTCTAATGAAAGATGGGGCGATTTTGGCTAATGCAGGTCATCACGATCTGGAAATAGATGTCGAAGCGCTTGCCGATGACGCCAAGAGCTTCCGAATTGTGCGAAGCGGTATTGACGAATACGTCTTACCCGACGACCGTTCCATGCTCGTGCTTGCAAACGGTGCACTGGTCAACATAGCGGGAGGCCTCGGGCACCCCATCGAGATCATGGACCTGTCTTTCGCGGTTCAAGGAGTGGGCTGCCACGAACTTGCCCGAGGGGAAGTCGCGGAAGGCGTTCATGTAATAGCCCCCGAAGTCGACTCTGAGATTGCCGCTGCGAAACTACATTTCCATGGCATTCATTTAGACAAGAAAGAATCACATCAAGAAGACAGCATTGACGACTTACTCGGGCCGGAGGTCTGAAATGTCAACTCCTCATATCGACGCAACGGTTGGCGATTTTGCAAAGGTAGTTTTGATGCCCGGCGATCCTCGTCGAGCTACATATATCGCGGAGAACTATTTAGAGAACAGTCGGCTTATAACTGATGTTCGCAACGCAGTGGGTTACACAGGTTTTTACGAAGGGGTCGAGATCTCCGTAATGCCCTCAGGCATGGGGATGCCATCAGCAGCGATTTATATTACCGAGTTGTATCGATCTTTTGAGGTGGAGACCATTATTCGTATCGGCACCGCCGGAGGGTTCGCGCCTCAACTCGAACTAAGGGACATGGTTGTTGCTTCCGGGTGCATCACCAACAGCCGAATGCCTGAACTGCTGCTTGGCGCACCGGACTACGAGCTTGGCCCTACTGCCTCTCTTCTTAACGATGTCATCGGCATGGGGGCTGCGGCCGGCTTGACCTTGCATAGCGGCACTGTGTTCACTTCGGACATCTTCTACGAGCCTGATGAAGAACTCAACGATCGAATGATTGAGGACGGGATTCTTTGTGTGGAAATGGAAACAGCGGCCCTGTACGCGTTAGCTCAGATCGAACAGAAGCAGGCTTTGAGTCTGGTGACTATTTCAGATCATCTAACTACTGGAGCGCGTCTTAGTCCCGAAGAACGACAAAGCACCTTGAATGAAATGATTTCATTTGCGTTGCAGGTAGCGTCAAATCAGGCGGACTCTATTGAGTGAACCAGGTCCGATAGATGTTGACGGCTCGGTTTAGTTGATCGATGTCAACCCATTCAACTGCTTGATGGGCTTGATCGATTGAACCTGGCCCAAAAACCACTAGTTGTTCAGCGACCTCGCCGTATTTCAGAGCGTTTGACCCATACTCTGCGGTGGCTGGTGCTGTGTCGGCTAGTTGGGCTAATACGGTCACCAGATCACAAGAGGGGTCCTGGTAAAAGCCTGGGCTGCCATCGCCGTAGAGAGACTCGATCGTCGTCAACAGCGGAGCAGCGCTTTGTTCAATGAGTTTGCACAACGCCGTTCGAACATCGTCGACATCTTCTTCGGGGGCAGTGCGACGCCCGACGTATAACGTGCATGCGTCCGGAATAATGTTGCGAGCTAAACCGCCTGCTAGTTCTGTGACTGAGACGGTGCCTTTACCTACAGGGGTGATTGCTTCTAGGGCGGCGAGACGTTCTTGTTCTTCGTCGATCGCCACAACGATCCGCGCGGCGCCGCTCAATGCGTTAGCTCCCAGATGCGGCTTGGAGGAATGAGCTGCGTGGCCATGGACGGTTATGTCGAGACCAATACCTCCCTTGTGTCCATGGACCGGTGCGCACATAGTGGGCTCAGCAACCACTATCTGTTCGACAGTTTGCCCTCGTTCCAGCAGCCAGTCGCGGTAGCGAGCAGCCCCTAGTAACCCACCACCTTCTTCGGAGACCGTACCGATCAGGTTGACCGTACGTGAGGGCCGCTGGCCTGAAGCGCGGAGCTCTTCCAAAACTTGCAACACAACGGCAAGGGTTGGCTTGGTGTCAACTGATCCCCGCCCATATACCCGACCGTCTTCGATTCGACCGTCAAACGGATCGCCCTCCATGTGCTCCACACCTACGGTGTCGAGGTGCACGTCAACTGTGACAGCTCGATCCGAACTGCCCTCAAAACGTGCATACACATTGCATCGACCGTCTTCTACCTCATCGACCACGACGTCCGCCCCTAGAGCCTCAGTGTGGTTGGCCAACCAGTCTGACAACAGTCGCTCTCCGCCATCACCAGACTTTGGGCCTGCCTGTAGCGGATTGACGCTTGGAATTTGTACTAGTTCAGCTACCCGTTCAGCTATTTCCACGTCAGTTACCCCTCCGGAAAGGAATCCTAAACGCTCAGACGGGAAACTTATGCAAGGTAACAGGGGTCTTATGCCGTACCGTTGTTTTCCTATGTCGAAGGTTTTGATGTCATTACCGCAAGGGGAGCGAGTTGGGATCGCCTTTTCAGGCGGTTTGGACACCTCAGCGGCTGTCGCGTGGATGCGAGAACGCGGCGCTATTCCATATGCCTATACGGCGAATTTGGGGCAATACGATGAACCAAACCTCCACGAAGTGCCTGATAGAGCTCTCCAATACGGCGCCGAAGCAGCCCGATTAGTTGACTGCAGAACAGAACTAGTTCGAGAGGGATTAATGGCGCTGCAGTGCGGTGCCTTTCATATCTCAACAGCCGGCAAGACGTATTTCAATACCACCCCGTTAGGTCGGGCCGTGACCGGCACCATGCTGGTTGCCGCGATGAAGGAAGACGGCGTCGATATTTGGGGAGACGGATCGACCTACAAAGGCAATGACATCGAACGATTCTACCGCTATGGCCTGTTGGTGAATCCAAAGCTTAGGGTCTACAAACCTTGGCTTGACGAAGAATTTGTCAATGAACTCGGCGGTCGAACAGGAATGAGCGAGTTTCTTACGCAACGGGCTTTGCCATATCGCGATCCAGTGGAGAAGGCATACTCCACTGACGCGAACATTTGGGGGGCGACACACGAAGCAAAAGCCCTTGAAGAACTAGATCAGGGGATGGAAATCGTTACTCCCATCATGGGTGTCGCACACTGGAACAGCGCAACCGAAATCGAAGATGAGGATGTGTCCCTTGTATTCGAAGAGGGTTGGCCAGTCGCCATCAACGGCCAGCGATTCAACGACCAAGTCGCGCTGGTTGAAACCGCGAACTCATTGGGCGGGCGGCACGGCTTAGGTATGAGCGATCAGATTGAGAATCGAATAATTGAAGCTAAGTCGAGGGGGATCTACGAAAGCCCAGGGCTTGCTTTGCTTCACATAGCTTACGAACGCCTCGTAACTGCCATTCATAACGAAAACACGATCGAGAATTACCGAACTATGGGGAGAAGACTGGGCCGCCTGCTGTATGAAGGTCGTTGGTTCGACCCTCAGAGTTTGATGTTGCGTGAACCACTGTTGAGGTGGGTGGGTTCGGCAGTATCTGGAGAGGTGGTGCTTCGACTTCGGCGAGGAGACGATTATTCGATCGTGAGCACTGAGGGCCCCAGCCTCACCTACGAACCAGATCGACTGTCTATGGAGCGCGTTGAGGATCAGCCGTTCGGCCCTCTGGACCGGATAGGACAGCTGACGATGCGTAATCTTGACATCGATGACAGCAGAGCGAAACTCGGCATTTACCGAGACACAGGAACTCTCGACGCCAACAATCCGCTAGGCATTGGGCCTAGCGAAGATAAGGATTGATTAAAGAGCAGAGGAGCGGACAGCAACTCTTTGTTGCATCCAATCCCCAAGCTGATTGAGGGACACCACCGTGAGGGTCAAAAATAACCCAGGCCAAAATATTGGTAGAACGGTTTGTCTGATATCTCGGCGTCCCTCGTTGATCATGTTGCCCCATGTTGGCTCCGGGACCTGGACACTGAGACCCAAGTAGGACAAAGTTCCCTCTATCACGATGACGAACCCAGCATTAATGAGAGCGTAAGCGAACAGGGCCGGGAGGATATTGGGAATAATTTCGCGAAATAAAATAGCGGTTCGTCTTGTTCCGATCGCTTCTGCTGCTTGAACGAATTCGCGGCTCGCGACTCCCAAAGTGCTCGCTCGCGCTATGCGAACGTAAGTTGGAATTCCTAGAATGCCGAACACGAGAGCGATCATTGTCAGATTACGAACCTTATATATCGAGACCAAAGCTAGGAGGAGGACTAGCGCTGGGAAAGCTATTACTACGTCTAAAATCGCCATGACGATCGCTTCCCAACGTCCCCGAACATAACCCACGGCAGCGCCTAAAACGCCTCCGATTGTGACTCCGAATAACACCACTGTTGCTGCAACCATTAGTGAAACCCAGGAACCATGTAAGAGCCGTGAGAAGTTGTCGCGAGAAAGCACGTCAGTACCCAGAATGTGGGCTGAGGACGGGCCTTCGACAGGTTTTGCTTCGCCGAAAAGAAAAGGCTGATAGAAGGGATCCTGAAGGGGAAGTGCCTGTCCGAGTAAGCGATCTAGACGCGTGTAAATAGCGGCCCCAATAATGAAAAGCATCCAGGTGAGCGCAAGTTTGATCCCTAACGGCATTTCGGAGAGTGCTGTCCGTAGGGAGCCTGGAGTTCTTGTAGATCGTGGGTTGCTTGGTTCCTGTTGGCCTGACATCATCGCCTCCGAATTCGGGGGTCAAGCGCTAGGTACAGGAAATCGGCTGCGGCGTTGACTATGACGTAGACCGATGCAATGAACAGCGTGATTCCTTGGATCATCATCACGTCACGTTGGTAAATGCCACTGATAAGGCGGGTGCCGAGTCCCGGTAGTGCAAAAATTGTTTCGATTACGACGGTGCCTCCGATGAGGCCTCCGAATTGGAGAGCGAAAACCGTTACGGCAGTAAGTGAGCTGGGGCGGAGGGCATGTCGCATGAGGATGTAGCGGTCGCGTAAGCCTTTCGCTCTAGCAGAGAGAACGTAATCCTCTTTGAGGGTGCCGATCATGTCGGCTCGGATTAGTCGGGCGTTTATTGCTAAAGGGGCCAAGGCAAGGGAAGCAGCAGGAAGAATTGCTGTTTTTAAGTTGGCGATGAGGCCCTTGTCACTGATGCGGTTCCATCCTGTCGAAGGTAACCAGTTGAATTTGAGTGTGAACAGCCAGATGAAGAAAATGCCGGCAACGAAACCAGGGATTGAAAGAGCGGTTGTAGTTATGCCCGACATGATGCGGTCGACGCGGCTTCCTTCTCGATATGCGCAGAAGGCACCGATGGGTACCGCTAGGAGAGCTGCGAGAAATGTCGCGAGGAAGGCCAACTCAAGGGTTACTGGGATGCGATCTTTGATGGCATCCGATACCGGTTGGTCGGTGATATAGGACTTGCCAAGATCGCCTTGTAAAGCGTCACCTACCCATCGGAAATAACGCGTGACTACCGAATCATCTAGCCGCAACTCTTTGCGAATCCGTTCGATGTTCTCGAGGTCGTCGAGCGCCTCGGGGGGAAGAATCGCCAAAATCGGATCCCCAGGCAGTTGCTCAACCATCAGGAAAGTAATTAGAGACACCGCGAACAGGGTGGCGATAAGCCGGACCATTCGTAGCGCTATGACTTTTCCTAACAATTGAACTCCTACCTGGAGACCGCGATTAGTGGCTTAATGGCTCTAGTTGCTCCAGAAAGCCTGGTTCAACTGTGGAACGGCCCAGCCTTGACCGCCGAATGTCCCATCAGGAAGCACCCAGCCGTTAATGCCCTCAATGTCGGACTCTATGGCGAGCATCGTTGCGGTGTGACCGGAATACCACATCGGTATATCGCGAGCGATCCGCATCATCACCATTTCGTAAAGCGCATAACGCTCTTCGAAGTTGGCAGTTCCGATTGCGGCTACGAGCCAACCAAATACTTCGATGTCAAACCAGTTGAAGAAGTTGGTTGGTGTGAAGATACCGTCGAGCCCATAGGCAGCAGCAACATCCAAGGTGTGCGGCGCCATTTGGCGATTGAGCTCCGTCGACGGATCGTTATCGCTTGACCAACGCCAGCAGTGGGCTCCATGGGATCCCTGCCAGTCTGGTGCCGCACCCAATGCGTAGCCGATGTGGGTTTGCTGATCGTAATTTGTCATGTTGACGTCGATCAGCCCACTTGATGACCAGAGCTGTTCGACCACCTGCATCGCTGCGATAAGCGTTGGATCTGGTGGACACGAAAGTTCCACTTCGATGTTCTCGCCAACTGCTCGACCATCAGACCGCTCGGGATCGTTGACGTACTCTTCGATTAGAGCCTTACCGGCCGCTAGATCGAACTGAGGCCACGCTGCAGCAACCTTTTCTGAGTACCAGGGGCTGTCCGGGCTGAACCATTGGCTGCCCGGAAGCGAAATTCCGGTGCCACCAAGCGCCTCGATGACTGCTTCCTGGTTGTTCATGTGCGTTAGGCCCTTACGAACCCGAACGTCATCCAGTGGCGGATTGTTCAGGTTGTACATGCCGCCACCGACGTTGTTTCCCTGGAATTCGAGAAGAATAATGTCGGCGCCATCAGCTTTTGAGCTTCTGGCATCACGGATGGTGCCTTGTCGCAGTGTTTGCATCGCGTTTGTTGTACCGGAAAGCAGTGAGTCCAAACGAGTTCCTTCATCAGGAATCGGCCGGAACGTCACGGAATCCAGATACGGCAGTTGGTTGCCATCTGCGTCACTCATCCAATAGTTCGGGTTCCGAACAACAATGGTTTCGTTGTCGAGGTCCCGCTTGTCCATCATGAATGGACCGGTGCCTATTGGATTCATTGAGTAGCCATCAAAGTCAGCATTAGCTGCATCAGGGTCAAAGACAGCCCCTAGAGGCGTCTGAACCAAGAACGACGGGAACGCCGAATGTGCTTGACCAAGAACGTACATGACCGTGTAGTCATCTACCGCTACGACCTCTTTGAGGCCGGCTGCTGTAACGATGCCGGCAGCCGAAGCGCCAACCTTTTGCAGCTCAAACATATCCACGAGCGTCTGGGCTGTAAAAGCGCTTCCGTTATGGAACGTTACGCCTTCTTCTAGTTGGAAAGTCCACTCGGTGAAGGTGTCATTCGCTTCCCAAGATGTAGCTAACCAAGGCCCAATTGTGCCGTCTGTCCTTATTTGAACGAGCAAATCGTGAATGGCGACCACCATGGTGAGACAAGGTGAAGAACAAGCGTCTTCCCATGGGCGTAGGCCCGTAGCCTCGGCTTCAAGGCCGACGATAAAGTCGCCGCCATAGTTGCCTTTTTCGACTACTTCTTCAACTTCGGTGTCAACATCGCCTTCGGCTTCTGTGCCGGATTCGATTACTTCTTCCTTATCTGTACTGCTCGCGGTGTCGCTATCGGACCCGGAGTCACTGCCTCCACAGGCAGCTGCTATCAAAGCGAACGCGAAAAGCGACGCAATGAGTTTTAGCCAGCTCTTTTTCATTTGAACCCTCCCTGAGTTCTTGCTGGTGTAATAAAAACGCGCCCGACGGTTGCCTGGTCGCGCAGCCCTTGATCGACAAGAGCGAAAATTGTTCAGGCGCTCACCTCCGCCGGTTCGGGAACGGAGACGAGTGGGTGATGGCACGCCACGAAATGGTCCTCATATACGGGCCGCATAACCGGCTCCTCTTGGGCACATCGTTCGGTGGCATATTCGCAACGAGTTCTAAATCGGCATCCACTAGGCGGATCTATAGGGGAGGGAATGTCGCCCTCCTCAACCATGGTGACGTCAATGTTGGCTTCCGGGTCAGGGACAGGACTAGAACTCAATAGAAGCCTTGTGTATGGATGAGCTGGTGTGGCGTAGAGCGAGTTAGATTCAGATACTTCGCACATCTTGCCTAAGTACATGACCGCGACTCGGTCAGAGACGTTCTTAACAACAGCGAGATCGTGTGCAATGAACACCAACGTCAACCCATAGTCGGCTTTGAGGTCCTCCAGCATATTCAGAATCTGTGCTTGCACGGACACATCGAGCGCTGAGACCGGTTCGTCGCAGATAATTACCTGTGGGTTGAGGACCAGGGCTCGAGCGATTGAAATGCGTTGGCATTGACCGCCGGAGAACTCGTGAGGCCGTTTGTCGCGGGCGATCTGCGGATCGATGCCAACAGCCTCGAGCATTGCGTTCACTAACTCTTTTTGTTCGGTTGATTCGCGGGGCCCCCATACGCGTAGCGGTTCGGCTACTACGTCCCCGATTTTGCGGCGAGGGTTTAGAGAGGAAATGGGGTCCTGGAAGATCATTTGGAGATCGGTTCGGGTTCTCCGGAGATCCTCGCCCGCCAGTTCGGTCAAGTCGTTTCCAGCAAAGTTTACTGTGCCGGAGGTTGGTGGCGGGAGTTGGATGAGGGACTTGGCTGTGGTGGATTTACCGCAACCTGATTCGCCTACGAGACCGAGAGTTTCTCCCCTTTTCACATCGAGGCTTATGCCGCTGACAGCGTTGACCACGCGATCTTTGGAGACCGGGAACTCAACAACTAAGTCTTCAGCCCGGATTAAGACATCCTCACGACCACGAAGATGAGCCTTTCCGCTGCCAGCCATTAGTTGCCACCCGATCCAACATTGACTGGGACTTCATCGACGATATGACCTTGGTCTATAGCGAGAGTCGAAAGACGGCCTGCAGCCAGGTTCTTATCCCAGGCTTCTTGATTTTCAGGGGTGCCGACGCGGTACCAACACGCGGTGTAATGGCCGGGAGTTGTCTCTTCGAGTACTGGCTCCTCTTCGAAGCAGCGTTCTTGGGCATAGGGGCAGCGCGGGCTAAAGGAGCACCCTTTGCTTATTTCGATGAGGGTTGGGGGGCGACCAGCTATAGCAGCGAGGCGTGTGTGGCTAGGTTGATCGGTCTTTGGGATGGATCGGAGCAGCGCCTCTGTGTACGGATGCTCAGTTGTTTGGAAAATTTCAGCCGTTTTGGCTTTCTCTACGATCTTGCCGGCGTACATCACCAAAATTTCATCTGTGCGCCCAGCTACTACTCCTAAATCGTGAGTGACTAAGACCATTGCCATCGAGCGCTCTTGCTGTTGCATCCCCAGCAGATTCAAAATCTGGTGTTGGACTGTGACGTCTAGTGCTGTGGTTGGCTCATCGGCAAATAACAATTTGGGGCTGCACGCTAAAGCAATTGCTATTGATACTCGCTGACGCATGCCACCGGATAGCTCGTGGGGATATCTATCAATGGCTGTTTCGGCTTCAGGGATGCGGACGCTTCGGAGAAGCTCGACAGCCAGCTTTTTGGCTTCAGTTTTGGAAACCCCTAGGTGCTTACGCACGTGTTCGCTAACTTGCCTGCCCACCTTCACGACGGGATTCAGCGAGGTCATGGGGTCCTGGAACACCATGGCGATCTCTTGGCCCCATATATCTGTCATCGCCTTCATGGGAAGCTCTAGGAGATCCTTATCTAGAAATCGGACTCTCCCTGAGGTATGGACGTTGTTTCCAAGATTCAGACGCATGATGGTCCGCGAGAGCACTGTCTTCCCTGAACCACTTTCACCAACAATTCCCATGGTTTGGCCGGGTTGCAAGGAAAAGCTCACGCCGTCTACCGCGCGGAGCCGACCGGCGCCGATCGAGAAATGAGTACTCAGGTCCTCAACCTCTAGCAGCGCCTCACTACGCGAAGGAGTTGCTGATTCAGTCACTATTGCGCTGATCCCCTTCCTCGGCAGGGACCCCCGGAGGCTTCCTGCGTTAGGCAGCCTAACGTGCGTTCAGTGCCGAAAAACTAAGCTAGTTGGCCTAAAAATAGCAAGAACTGAATGCGACAATTTCGCGACAAATTATTCCGTATGGGAATCAGGTGTATTCCGAAATAGCGGAACCGATCGCAAAGACGTGTCGGTTGTGCGTCAGACGGTGAACTCGTCAATTATTTGGTTGAAAGTTGGGCTGGGCCTCATCGCTTCGGCGGCCAGTGCTGGGTTCGGGAAGTAGTACCCGCCTATGTCCATGGGCTTTCCTTGGCATTCAATGAGTTCCTGAAGGATTGTCTCTTCTGCAGCGTTTAGCGCCTCAGCTAGGGGAGCAAATAGGACTGCTAAGTTGTGGTCGTCGGTTTGCTCTGTCATTGCTTGGGCCCACCACATTGCTATATAGAAATGGCTGCCCCGATTGTCTAATTCGTTGACTTTCCGGCTGGGAGATTTTCCTTCGTCAAGGAGCCGTCCGGTGGCAACATCTAGAGCGGTTCCCAAGATGTTGGCGGTTGGGTTGCTAGTTGCTTGCGCGAGATGTTCAAAGGACACTGCCAAAGCGAGGAATTCACCAAGGCTGTCCCATCGTAAATGATTCTCTGCTTCGAATTGTTGTACGTGTTTTGGAGCCGAACCCCCGGCCCCTGTTTCAAATAGTCCTCCGCCGTTCATGAGGGGGACAATGGAAAGCATTTTTGCTGAGGTTCCAACCTCAAGTATTGGGAATAGGTCGGTGTTGTAGTCACGTAATACATTTCCTGTTACCGAGATGGTGTCTTCTCCGGCCCTAATCCGCTGGAGAGAAAGTTTGGTGGCCTCGACAGGGGAGAGGATTTCTATGGTGAGGCCATCAGTATCCTGTTCAGCGAGGTAGATGTTGACCTTTTCGATTAATTGGGCGTCGTGGGAGCGCTGGGCGTCTAGCCAGAACACAACAGTTGCTCCAGTAGCGTGGCCTCGAGCCACAGCGAGCTTTACCCAGTCTCTAATCGCGGCGTCCTTGACTGTGCACATCCTCCAGACGTCACCTACTTCAACTTGGTGTTGGAGCAGTACATCGCCGTTCGGGGTCACAACAGAGACGGTTCCGGGTTGCTCTACTTCGTAAGTTCTGTCGTGGCTGCCGTATTCCTCGGCCTTTTGTGCCATCAGACCGACGTTGGGGACTGACCCCATAGTTGTCGGGTCGTAAGCTCCGTGGGCGATGCAGTCGTCGATAACGGCCTGATAGATGCCGGCGTAGCTGCTATCGGGAATGACTGCTTTTGTGTCTTGCATTTCGCCGTCAGCGTTCCACATTTGCCCCGACGAGCGAAGCATGGCTGGCATAGAGGCATCGACAATGATGTCGCTCGGTACGTGCAAATTAGTGATGCCCCGGTCGGAGTCCACCATTGCCAGTGCTGGTCCGTTGGCATACGCCTCCAAAATTGAGGCCTCAATTATCACTCTTTCGTCGGCCGGTAAAGATTCGAGCGTTTCGATGAGGTCGCCTAAACCATTGTTTACGTTGACTCCAACTGCTTCGAGCTGCTCTCCGTGTCTTTCGAACACTGTCGAGAAGTAGGCACGGACGCAATGTCCAAAGATGATTGGGTCCGAGACCTTCATCATTGTGGCTTTCAGATGCAATGAAAACAGTACGTCCTGGTCTTTGCTGTCCTCGATTTGTTCTTTGAGGAATGCTTGGAGGTGGCGCACGGACATAAATGTGGCGTCAACAACTTCGCCAGCGGATAGAGCTACTTCTTTAAGGGTGATGCGCTCTCCACTCTCAGATAAATGCTCGATGTGAACCGTTGTGTCTGAGTCGACTGTGGTTGATATTTCATTCGACCGAAAATCGTTCGCTCCCATGCTTGCCACATGAGTTTTGGATTCGGGTGACCACGCACCCATGGAATGTGGAAATTTTTGAGCAAAGGCTTTGACGGCCTTTGGTGCCCTCCGGTCGGAGTTTCCCTCTCTCAATACCGGATTTACCGCTGAACCTTTGATGCGGTCATACCGCGCTTGGATTTCCTGTTCTTTCTCCGTTGATGCTTCAGTGGGGTAATCCGGTACTGCGAAACCAGCGCTCTGGAGTTCGCCGATGGTTGCTTGGAGCTGAGGTATGGACGCAGAGATATTTGGCAGTTTGATGATGTTTGCGTCGGGTAAGAGTGTCATTTCGCCTAGTTCGGCGAGAGCGTCGGACACTCTTTGGTCGTCGTCGAGAAGCTCCGGAAAGGCTGCAATCACGCGGCCAGCTAAAGAGATGTCGCGGGTTTCGACTGAAATTCCGGCGGCTTTTGCAAATGCTTGGATGACGGGCAGGAAGGAGTAGGTCGCAAGAGCGGGTGCCTCATCTGTATGCGTGTAAATAATTTTGGACATGCCACTCCATTTAGCTTTGGGTACCGGATTAAAGCTACATCTTCTTTACGTCAACCCACCTCGTCAGTTGTGGGACTTGCAGTAGGTAAAGTCAGATTGTCGTTTTAAGGGCCCCGGAGGTAATGCCAGATGTCGACCATCACTTCACTAGCGGATATCACCCGCGTTCATGCAGCAAGTCAACCGGACAAAGTGGCCATGATTTTTGAGGATCGTCAATGGACGTATGCGGAGCTGGACCGGGAGTCCAATCAGGTGGCGAATGCTTTAATAGCAGCCGGTGTGGGAGCACAGGACCGCGTTGCGCATTTGGACAAGAATGGTCCGGAGTATTTCAGCTTCCTTTTTGGCGCAAGCAAAATTAACGCGGTTGGGGTTGCGGTGAACTGGCGCTTGGCCGCTCCCGAAATGGAGTACATCCTCAATCACTCGGGGGCCAAAGTTCTCTTAATCGGCGAAGAGTTTTTGGGCCACTACGAGCAGATGGAGCTAACGAGCATCAGCACCGTGGTCGTCGTGGGGGAAACTGGATCCCATGTGGATTATTTGTCCTGGATCGGTTCGGCTGCTGATGAGGACCCCAACGTAGAAGTCGGCTGGACAGACACTTCGTATCAGTTATATACATCGGGAACGACTGGCCTTCCTAAGGGCGTCGAGTTAACTAATCGGAATTTTTTTGAGATGCTTCCAGCGGCGAGCGAGGAGTGGTATTTCGATACCGACAGTGTCAACCTCGTAGCGATGCCACTCTTTCATATTGCGGGGAGTGGATGGGGAGTAGTGGGACTCTTTAACGGAGGCACGAATGTGCTTTTGAGAGAAGCTGACCTTGTTGAGTTGCTTCGGCTGGTTGAGGTTTATTCGGTCACGAACGCGTTGCTGGTCCCGGCTATATTGCAGTTCCTTTTGATCACCCCTGAGGCCCAGGAGACTGACTTTTCAAGCTTGCGTTGCATGGTCTACGGAGCTTCGCCCATCACAGAAGAAGTTCTCGCGGGAAGTATGGATCTGATGGGGTGCAAGTTTGTTCAGGCCTATGGATTAACCGAGACGACTGGGGGCGTGACAATACTCCGAGCCGATGACCATGACCCTGGAGGTCCTCGGGCGCATCTGCTTCGCTCAGCCGGCCGTGTTTGGGGTGACGTCGAGTTACGAATTGTCGACCCTGAAACCCATGAAGATTTGGGTGAGGGAGAAGTGGGAGAGGTCTGGGTTAAAACAATTCAAAACTTAAAGAGTTATTGGAACGATCCGGATGCAACAGCAGAGGCTTATCCAGAGGGAATTGACGAAGACGGTCGCGGCTGGTTTCGAACCGGAGACGCGGGATACATATCGGACGGTTTCTTGTTCATACACGATCGCGTGAAAGACATGATTATTTCGGGTGCAGAGAATATCTACCCCGCCGAAGTGGAGAACGCCTTAATGGCCCACCCGGAGATTGCAGACGCAGCTGTCATTGGAGTTCCAGACGAAAAGTGGGGTGAAACGGTCAAAGCGATAATCACGCCTGCTGCCGAATGCGATCCCGAAGAAACCGCTGTGATTGAATATTGCCGTCAACGTTTAGCGCACTATAAGTGCCCGACATCCGTTGAGCGGATGGACATGATTCCGCGAAATCCGTCGGGAAAGATTCTGAAGACCGAGTTACGGGCGCCTTACTGGGAAGGCAAGGAGCGACGAGTTAACTAGCGCTTGCTGAGCCTGCACTCTCTCCGGCCAGTCTGCCGAACACGGCGCCTGCCATCAGGCCAGTGCCGCCAGGATAATTCCCATAAAACAGCCCCCCCAGCAGTTCACCCGCAGCGAACAGACCGGGGATCTCTTCCAGCCCTGTATCAAGGACCTGGCCGTGAGCGTCAATTCTGAGGCCACCAAAGGTGAATGTCAGGCCACAGGTCACGTTGTACGCCTGGAACGGCGGTTCGTCGATGGTGTTAGCCCAGTTGGTCTTATTAATTCTGAGTCCTTCGGTCGATCGCCCATCCTTAACGTTCGGATTAAACGCGATGTCTGTTCGTACTGCGGCGTTGTACTCGGCAATGGTGTTCAACGCTGCCTCAGTGCTGACGCCCTCCATCCGGGCACACAACTCTTCGATTGAATCAGCCTGCACTTTTGTGACTTGCTTTATTCGATACTCGTCTCGAAGCAAGTGATCGACTTTCGCGTCGAATAGTTGCCATGCCGAGTGGTCAGGTTGATTTAGGATTTCCCGGCCGTATTTAGCGTAGGTGTAGTTCCTGAAGTCGGCACCTTCGTCGAGAAAGCGTTCACCGTTGTTATTGATGACGACTCCGAAGGGGTAACTGTGTTTTTGGAAAGCGTCGCCTACTGCCAGATCACCAAACTCCGGAGCGTTGTACTCCCACGCGACTGCGTGGGCTCCGCTCCAGTTGCCGTATGGCATGGCGCCTACATCTAGGGCCATACGAATGCCATCACCAGTGTTGAAACGGGTTCCGCGAACCTTTGCTAGGTCCCACCCTGGACCCAAATACCGTGTCCGCCATTCCGCATTTGCCTGGAATCCACCAGCAGTAAGAATCACCGCCTTTGCAGGGATCTCGACGATCTGATCTTGGTGGCGTACTCGCACCCCTGTAACAGTGTGACCGTCGAACAAGAGATCCTGAACAGTTGTGTCGTATCGCAGCTCGATGCCGTTATTCGCTAAGGCGCCATGTAGTGCATCAACAAGGCCCTCTCCGCCTCCCCAGGCTTCCACTGTGAGGCCTCCCCAAAACTTAAACTTCCCATCAACTTTGAAGGCTTGACGGCCCCAAATGGGAGCGAATCGGACTCCGTTTCGCTGCATCCACATCACGGTTTGGTTGCTTTGGGAAACCAGGTAGTGGGCTAATTCAGGGTCTGTTCGGTAGTCGGTTACGCGACCCATGTCCTCATAGAACTGCTCTTCGGTGTATGTGCCGAAGTCAGTGCTTTCGATTTCTGATTCGGTCAAATCGGGCATCAAGGCGGTTAAATCATCAACGCCTGAGTAGGCGAACCTAATTGCTCCAGCCGTAAAACGGCTGTTGCCTCCGGCTTCATTTTTGGGGGCCCGTTCAAGGACCAGTACCTTGGCGCCTCGCTCGGCGGCGGCTAATGCTGCGCAACACGCGGCATTGCCGGCACCAACTACCACTACGTCGACATCGGTTGCGGAAGTCATTACTCTAATCAACCCACTGCGCACGGATCGTTGAGTCGGGAGCGCACGAGCCACTGGAACACGTGCCAGCCGTTGAGTTCTTGTCCTACCGATTTATGTGCCTCGGCTGCGGCTTCATCGCTTATTTTTCTGCCGTTTGGTGCTTTGATGCACACCTCAGCGGCATGTTCCGCATTGAGGTAGAAGCCAACCGCAGAGGCGACTGAGGTTCCGACAGTAAGTAGCCCGTGATTGGCCAACACCACCAAGCGTCCAGGGCCGAGCGCCTCGGCTATTCGTTGTCCCGTAGCAATATCGGTCACATTGACCTCTTCTCCGTGGAAAACGCCCTGAAGTTGATGAAAGGCGGCGGCCTCTTGGCTGGTCATTGTTAGCGGTTCTGCTAACGCAGAGAAAGGTGTGCCATAAGGGGTGTGGGCGTGGATTGCGCCGATGACGTCTGGTCGGTTCGCGTGAATGGGTGCATGGATACAAAAGGCTGCTGGATTGATGTCGCCCTGCCCTTGGATTACGTCTCCAAGTTCGTTGACGAGAACTAGGTCCTCAACGGTTGCCTGCCCGAAGGGAACCCCGTAGGCAAGTAGCCAAAAGCAATCAGTGTGCTCAGGGTCGCGAGCTGTGATGTGGCCTGAACCATCTGCCCCCCAACCCCAGGACGCCATTATTCGGTAACCCAATGCCGTCTCGCGTTTACGGATTAGGCGTTCGACGTCAAAGTCCTCGGCGCTGGTCGGCTCTGAGGTCAAGGAGAACTCGTCAAGAGCGCGGGGTTTTCTCATCGCTGGAGGTCGTTCCCGAGGTTCATTACGTTGATCCTTATAACCCGGGGGCGTTGTTGTCGATGCCGCTCATGACGCGTCCAGCTAGTTCTACGACGGGTTCGGCGACCATCATGTGTTGTGAAGCAACATGAACGTCGCGGAAGTGACGCTGAAGGGCCGAGTCTTCGTAAACGGATGTGCCGCCGACCGCTGTGTACATTCGATCAATAACCTCTGTTGAGGTCGTGACGGCGTGGGTTGTTGAAGTGCGTAGCAGTCGTCGTGTTTCGAGAGAACCAATGCCCTGTTGGGCTTCTGACCAGGCTGCTGAGATGTCGTCGTAAAAGGAGGCTCTAGCGGCTCGGAGTGAAGCGTCGGCTGCGGCTACGTCTCGTTGGAATGCGGGACGAGCTGAAAGTGTTCGAGCTGAGCCCGTTGGTGTCTTGGACTTTGCAACACCTAGGGCTTCGTCGATTGAGTCGCGGGCCATTCCGAGGGCAATCGCTCCAATGGGCAATGCCAGATAGCCGAAACGGGGAAACCGGTAAATCGGTAATTGTGAAAGGGGAGACGACCTGAGTGCCTCTACCGTGGCTATTCGGTAGTTGTCCAACACGAGATTTTCTGCGGTGTATGAGTTGGAGCCGGAGCCGCGGAGCCCAGAGGTGTGCCAGTTATCGAGGATGGTTATTTCTTCGGGTCGAAAAAAAGCACGAGCTTCAGTTGGTCGGTCCTTGGTGTCGAGTAAAGGTTCGCCACTTTCGGCGCACAAGATCACGCCGCCGGAGATCCACTCAGCGTTGAGGCAGCCTGAGCCCCAGTCCCAACGCCCGTTGATGCTCCAGCGATCACCTGATGAATCCATCTTTGTTGCGGTGCCGGAATAGGCGAATACTCCACTGGTGATCAGATTTGAGGCTTTTGTTAGTTCCGCGAGGAGCGTTGGTGAGGCAGCTGGGAACATGTACTGAGACGTGGCGCCGATGAACACACACCAAGCTGCTGAACCGTTACCTGCAGCGAGTACTTCGCAGACACGAGCTAAGTCTTCTGGCGTCGCTCCAACGCCGTCGATTTCCTGTGGTGTGCAGAAACGATAAAAGCCGTCGTCGGCGAGTCGATCCGCGATGTCTTGCGGGAGCTTCCGAGCAGCGTCGATTTCGCGTCCGCGTGCCCGCAATTCGGGCACGTAACTGTTGGCTAGCTCGCAAAAGTCAGTTGGCATAGTTACGCATCAATTCGTATATGTGCTCAGTGAACCTTGTTCGGAAACCAGTTGTTCGATCAGTGGCGAAATTGACCAGTGGTCGCCACCGATAGTAGATGCATAGTGGTTGATTCGTTCAGCTACTTCTTCCAACCCGACCGTATCGGCCCAAAACATTGGGCCGCCGGTGTACATGGGCCACCCGTATCCGTTGATCCAGACAACGTCGACGTCGCTTCCTCTAATAGCGATCTCTTCTGAAAGAATTTTTGCGCCCTCATTAACCATTGGGTATAGACATCGCTCCAGAATTTCTTGGTCACTTATTTCACGGCGTTCTATGCCCTGACGTTCGGCGAAAGCTGCGATGATCTCTTCCACCTCTGGGTCAGGGGTAGCGGCTCGCGTATCGGGGTCATATGTGTAGTAACCCTGACCGTTTTTTTGGCCTCTGCGACCGCTTTCGCATAAAAGCTCCCTGACGGTGGCTCCGGATGAGGTGGCTTCGTCCCATCCAATGTCTAGGCCCGCTAAATCGCTCATGGCGAACGGTCCCATCGGTAGACCAAAATCGAAAAGGACCTGATCCACGCGTGAAGGGGCAGCGCCCTCAAGGATCATCTTTTCTGCTTCCACTCCGCGCATGAACAACATTCTGTTGCCCACGAACCCGTGACAGACGCCACACAACACTGGTGTTTTTCCGATTGACCGCCCGATCTTCATGGCGGTGGTAATTGCGACATCGGAAGTAGCGTCTCCGCGAACTACCTCGAGCATCTTCATCACGTTTGCGGGTGAAAAGAAGTGCATTCCTATAACGGCTTCAGGGCGGGTGGTTGCTGAAGCAATTTCGTTGATGTCTAGCGCTGAGGTATTCGAAGCGAGAATCGCCCCTGGCTTACAAATGTCATCCAACTCTGAGAAAATGGATTTCTTAAGGTCCATGTTTTCGAATACCGCCTCTATGACCAGATCGCAGTCTGCGAAGTTGCCCATGTCGGTGGAACCAGAAATAAGACCCATCCGAGTTTCGACGTCGTCGCTGGTGATGCCCCCCCGAGCAGCAGTTCTTTCATAATTGGATCGCACAACGGCAAGGCCTCTATCGAGAGATTCTTGGTCTCGTTCGACGATGGTTACGGGAATTCCAACATTTGCGAAGTTCATTGCTATGCCTCCGCCCATTGTCCCGGCTCCGAGGACGCCGCAGCGCGCGACGTCTATAGGTTCGGTCTCTTTGGGAAGCCCCGGGATCTTGAGCGCCGCGCGCTCAGCAAAGAAGTAGTACTGCTGAGCCTTTGATTGTGTCCCTGTCATTAGGTCGCGAAACAACTCTTGCTCGCGCTTTAACCCATCTTCGAAGTCAAGGTTTACTGCGGCTTCAACACAACGAATGTTGTATTCGGGGGCGAGAAAGCCGCGGGTTTTTCGAGCGATACTCGCGCGGAAGTCTTCGAATAGAGATGATGGGGTATCTGCTAGCTTGTCATTCCGGTCGCGAATTCGCAGGAGAGGCATTTGCTCGGAAACCGCCCGGCGAGCGAACGCCACAGCGCCCTGCTCTAAATCGTCAACAATTTCGTCGATCAGGCCGCAAGCCAGTGCCTCCTCAGCTGCTATCGGATCACCACTTGTCATCATTTCGAGCGCCTTGGACGCGCCGGTGATGCGAGGCAAACGTTGAGTGCCTCCGGCCCCGGGTAGAAGGCCGAGTTTCACTTCAGGGAGCCCATATTGACTGGAGGCGACCCCCACTCGATAGTGGGCGCACAAGGCGACCTCTAGGCCTCCGCCCAGTGCGGTGCCGTGCACGGCTGCTATTACGGGCTTGGAGCAGTTCTCCATA
>DJZU01000002.1 GCA_002448715.1 Candidatus Neomicrothrix sp. UBA6944
ATAGATGAGCAAGAGCTCCAAGAAATCGAATCTGATGTCGCGATGATGCTTGATCGGGCGCCGATCACCAAAGACGCTTTGGTAGACAAACACGGAAATCCAGCCTTGGACGCGGGTCTTGAGGGTCGGAACATCAGCTGGGTACGTCCCCTCTCCGACCCGCTTGGCGGAACTGATGCTTCATATGGCCGACACCAAGCAAAAATGAATGAACCAACTCCACCCTCAGAAGCCCCAGATTTTATAGTTCAACTCTTTCTGGGTTCACTCCAGTTCTCGGACGCGTGTCTACGACTTTACGGACATCCAGATCTATTAAGGGTTGCGGAAGCAATCAATGGACCTGATTTCACTCCTTTCAACGAAGCGGTGTGGATAAAACAACCAGGCTTGGGAGGTTCAGTTGCTTGGCACCAGGATGGGTGGACTCACTGGGATAGTCCCGAGTTGGATGACCATACTCATGGATTCAATTTCATGGCTCAGCTATATGGTTGCGACGCAACGAATGGCTTATGGGTGATTCCCGGGTCTCACCGTGTCGGCAAGATAGACATCAAAGCGATGGTTGAGGAAACCGGCTCAGATCGTCTCCCTCAGGCAGTTCCGTTGATTTGCGGTCCAGGGGATGTGGCCATAACAAGCCGTCAAGCAGTTCACGGTTCTTTCGCTAACACCAGTTCAAAGGTTCGAGTAACAATTAATTTTGGGTTTCATCGTCGGTCATCAGTAATTGGCATACGCAGCGGCGGTGTACATAACCCGGTATCGGAATATAACGAGGACTACATCTTCGAACGATCTAAGGCCATCGCCTGGGCAATCGATGCTCGTTCACAGCATCGTCCAAACGAGAAACGCTACATATATGAGCCCTTCAAAGGCCTTGAAGGGCAGTACATCTGGGGGGAAGAAACTCAAGCCCAGTTGCGTGATTACAACCTACGAGATATCGGAATTTGATATGGATGTCCTCAATTACGAAATAAACGATCATGTTGCACTAGTCACCCTCAACCGTCCAGAGGCTCGCAATTCTCTCAACCCAGAGCTCATCGTGGCACTCGCTGAAGTCTGGGACCAGATCAAGGAAGACCAGCAAGTTCGTGTTGCGGTGATAACAGGAGCGGGCGAGTCGACGTTTTGCTCCGGATTTGACCTCGGAACAACTATCCCTGTCATCACCGGCGCTCGAAACCCTCAGAATGAAGTCGAAGAGTTAATCGCAGCTGACCGTGAGTTGCTACGTCGGGCGACACTTGCTGGACACGACATCGACAAGCCTCTGATTGCAGCTGTTAATGGCCACGCTATCGCCGGCGGCATGGAACTTTTACTTTCGTGCGATTTACGTGTGGTAGGCCAGGGAGTGAAGTTGGGTCTATCGGAGGTGGCGCTAGGACTCATCCCCGGCATGGGAGGAACCGCTCTTTTGCGACGACACCTACCCGGCGCCTTAGCAATGGAGATGTTGCTCCGTGCTCAGCCGATAATTAGCGATGAACTCGGGAATTCAGGCTTGTTCAATCGTTTAGTTCCGGCCGGTGATGTACTCACCGAGGCTTTGGAACTGGCTAATTCCATCGCTGTTAACGCTCCTCTAGCTGTTCAAGCTGCACGGCGGGTCGTCAGACATTCCGCGGATCTAGGTGAAGCTGAAGCTCTGGTTCTCGAATCTGATGTCGGGGCCGTTTTGGCTCAAAGCGAAGATGCGAAAGAAGGCCCGTTGGCATTTATGGAGAAACGAGCCCCTAGGTTTGAGGGCCGTTAGTCCAAGATTCCGGTAACAAAGAACAACAGCGCGCCGACTGTACATTCGACTAGATCAACGAGAAGCGTCGCTGAAATCGGCAAGCTCAATGATGTGTGCTTCCTTGACACAGGTTCGGCGATAACGGAACATCTCCTTTGCTCCATCTGCATTAGGCAATGTAAGAAAAGCTTTGTAGTTGGGATACCAGACCGCTAACACTTCGTGGAAACCTTCAAGGTCGCCAACGACTGCGCCTTGAACCTCTGTCCGCCACAATACTGAGCCTCCTACTGCCTCAACAGAATGTTGGATCGCTCCCATATAGGACCTATAAGTTTCCCCTTCGGGAAACTCAGCCGCGGGGTGATACCTGTTGATATTCAGCATTACCAGCGGCGAGTCAGGTGAGGCCGCAGCCAGTTTTCTTATCCTCGCTATTTGTTCTTCGTTTGATGTGATGTCGCCGGTCATGAAGTAAAGCTACAGCGAACCGAACGCGACAAAGAAAAAGCGTCCTACGCTCTAAACGAAAGATGCGCAGGAAAGTGCGACGCTATGACACCTTTGGAATATTTCAACTTTTCTTCGGATGGTGAGGGTTGGGACCTGCACCTCCCCTCAGAAATTCACGGAGCCTTTGGGGGTGTTACTGGGGGCGCCTTAGCCGCAGCTTCTATCGCACTGAGTCGCACCGCAGAGCCAACCCGATTAGCGACCGGCATTGATATTCATTTCCTCAAAGGTCTAGCCACAACTCAGGCTCGAGCCACGGTTACCACTCTTACTTCGGGTCGCAGTCTGACTATTGTGCGAGTCGAGTTCAGTGACGCGTCTGGCATTCCTACTACCGAAGCTCACGTCGCGTTGGCTGCTTCTGAGGCCCTGCGCATCGACATTGAGGCGTCGGAACGTAAGCAAGGGCTACTGGGGCCACCACCTAAGGATTTATCAGACCGCGCTAAACCATGGAGAAAACCCGAGGGAGTTAAAGTCCCAATTATTGACACTGCACGCCCCCAGGCTGCTCGGATGGGGTCAGCTATCGCGACTTTAGTGACTGTGCCCTGGAATCCATCTGCCGATGGCAGTGAGGGTGCTTGCCTGGCAGCAGACCTGTCGGTAGGACCGCCTGTGGATGCCGCTCTTCCAAAGGACCGGTGGGTACCTCACCCGAATCCCGATCTTTCTCTTAGGTTCGTAGACCGAGTGACCGCTAATGACCTCATAGCCATCGGAACGTGCCGAGAAATCTCGCGCGGGTTCGCAACTGTTGAGACGGAAGTCTGGCAGGATCAATCTCTCGTCGCCACGGGCATGTCTACGAGTCTGTTGACCGCTAAGTCGTGAATCAATCTTGAAACAGAACTTAAGAAAACTAAACAACTCCGCTTCGCCGTTGTAGGGTCGAAGCGAACTCAAGGGGGAAACATGAAGTTCGGGATGCTCTACGAGCTACAGCTACCAAAGCCGTGGGATGAACAAGCAGAGTTGCGCCTTATCGAAGAAGCAACTGAGCAGATCGTGTTGGCTGACCAAATCGGGGTTGATCATGCATGGGCGGTTGAACATCACTTCCTTGAGGAGTACTCCCATTGTTCGGCTTCAGATGTTTTTCTCGCTTCACTCGCCGCCAAGACCGAACGCATCAGAATTGGACTCGGCATCCGACAAGTGATTCCCAACTACAACCATCCTTCTCGTAGCGCAGAGACAGTGGCCATGTTGGATTTGATTTCTCGAGGGAGGGCTGAATTTGGTATCGGGGAAGGAGCAACACGGCTGGAGCTGCGTGGCTACGAAATAAATGCAAAAAGAAAGAGAGAGCTATCGCTAGAAGCAGCGGAGCAAATCGCCAACATGATGGTCATGGAGCCATACCCTGGTTTCGAGGGTGAAGGTTTCTCAATGCCCTGCAGAAATGTGGTCCCCAAACCTCTACAAAAGCCTCACCCACCAATGTGGATAGCTTGCACTAACCGTTCCACGATTGAAGTGGCCGCGCGAAATGGATTGGGAGCGCTTGCCTTTAGTTTCGTAGATCCCGACGAAGCCAAAACATGGGCCGACACTTATTACGACATCATCCGAAGCGATGAATGCGTCCCGGTTGGTCACAGCGTCAATGCGAATCTCGCTATGGTGGCCGGCTTCAGTCTTCACCGGGACGCCGATGAAGCTATGCGCCGTGGTATCGACGGGTTCCAGTTCTTTCGTTATGCGGTGAACGCGCTGGTAGCCAATGAAACACGACCCGGTCGCAGCAACTTGTGGGGAGAGTACGAAGAACTTCGCGGACCGGACCTGCCCACCATCGGAGCTCCAGGCATTGGCACCCCTGACGACTACACCGCCTTGGTTAAAGAATTTGAATCCGCTGGCGTCGACCAAGTCATCTTTTTGCAGCAGGGTGGCAAAAACGAGCACAAGCATATTTGTGAAAGCCTTGAAATTTTTGGAGAAGAGGTACTCCCACATTTCGCGCCCTATCGAGACGAGCGCGTCGCACAAAAAGAACTGGAATTAGCGCCATACATCGAAGCTGCTTTAGAACGCAAACAATGGATGGCTCCGCTAACCGACGACGAGATTCCTATAGTTCCACCCTCACAGGCTCGTGAGTCGTTCTACGTGAAGTCATAGATCTGAGTCGGTACCCAACATTCTGGCGAGAAAACCGTTGATATCAGATCGAGCTTGTCTGGCTACAGCTGTGCTGGCCGCGAATCCATCAAATCCGTGAGGCGCTCCGGGGTAGACATGCAGTTCGACCGGCACCCCGGCGTGGTTCAGCCGCTTCGCATATTCAATATCTTCGTCAGCGAAACCATCCAAACTGCCGGTCATAATGAAAGCAGGCGGCAAACCACTTAAGTCAACTTCTCTAGTTGGCGCAGCGTGACTTGGAACCGCGTCAGTCTCAAACAAATCTCCCAGATAAGAGCTCCAACCAAAGTGATTCGATTCTGGATCCCATACGGGGACATTCCAACTAGATGTAGTAGAGGTACGCGCATCGTCAATCATTGGATAAATCAGAAGCTGGTAGTCGACTTCAAATTCGCCTCGATCTCGAACAAGTAGCGCCAAGGCTGCTGCCATGCCACCGCCTGCGCTTGGCCCACCAATACCTATTCGTTCGACATCGACACCAACTGATTCACCGTTCTCTTTTAACCATTTGAGGGCCGCGTAGGAGTCTTCGAGGCCTGCCGGATAAGGATGTTCCGGCGCTAGGCGATACTGAACGGCCGCTCCAACTATTCCAAATCTTGGACACCATCGATCAAATCGCTCGTCATCTTGTTCGGGACTCCCCAGCACGTATCCCCCTCCATGGGTCCAGTACAAAGCCGGAGACACTTCATTAGAACTTTTGCAACGGTGTACTCGAATCCTCACATCGTTTCCGTCAACCCCGGGAGCGAAGTGGTCCACTCTTTCAACCTCATCGGAGAGCTCAACTTCCTCATTGCGCATCAAACGCGAGGTCCGAGCAGCTTCAAGGGTCTGGTCGTTGACGGTTCCTAGTGCCGGTTGTGATTCCAAAGCGGCGCGCACTTCTGGGTCGTAATAGGGCTGTGAAGTCATGTCTTGAACCGTAGGGCAAGCGGCGGTGCCGTGCTTGACAACAGCACTTCATTCAGAGAGGTAAACAAGGGCACGAATCTAAACGTGACTGCGGTCACGGATCGTAAGTCAACCAAACAAAGGACATACCAATGCTGGACGATATAGGCATAATCGCCCAAATAATTGAAGGTGCTCTTCTGCCACTTTCTTTGATCTATTTGGCACGAGAAGCTCAGCTGAACGTGAAACTAACAAGGGCTCAATTCAGTCATACCCTCACCGATCGACTCTACGAGCGGTACTTATCATCAACACAGAATGAAGAATTCGTTGCTTTCCTTGCCAAAGATTTTTCATCTGAAGAATTGACAGCTGAGGATCAGTGGCGGGTCACTCTTTGGACAAACACGATGTTGGTTGACCTTTTCGATACTTACGAACAGCGAGAAAACGGGTTGGCAACCCCTGAGCAGCTGGACATGCGAGTCAATTTGCTCAAATTAGGACTTATGCAAAGTCCGGGGGCCAAAGCAGCTTGGTCACTATGGAAGCCATCGAAAGACGCTGTTTTCGTTAGCTGGTTTGAAAATGAAATTTACGGAGGCCCCATCGCAGACGACTCGCCTGATAGGGCTGCGTCATTAAATATGCGAAGGAACTAGTCGGCTCTTCTCCGCAGGCCATCAAAGGATAGATTGAGATCATGGAGGGAAGTAAGGGCGCCAGATCGCCAGGCGCAACTGTTCAAGACGTTCTGCGCGAGGACGCTATTGCTCCTCTCGAAGTCCTTCTTCGCGAATACTCGCCGTGTTACTCAAACAACCAAGAAAGCCGAATTCGTCACTTTCACGAAACCCTCGACCAATATCTTGAATCCTCTCGGTAACTTCTCAATCATGAACGATCACCACGAAATCAAGAATCTCGTTCATCACTACTGCGACCGTGTTTGCAACAACGATCAAGAATCATGGCTTGACTTATGGGCCGAAGATGGGGTCTGGAATATCGGCCGAGGTCCAGTCCGAGGGCGAAACGAAATTCGCGCGGCAATGGCAACTTCCATGAACCTGTTCGAATCAGTAATTCAAGTCGCGCTAAACGGGGCCGCTACCACAAATGAAGTTGACGGTGAAGGTCGTTGGTATTTCAGTGAGTTCGCTAAGACCAAATCAGGAAAGACCCTGCACTACATCGCCTATTACGATGACACCTATCGCCGGGTTGATGGCAGCTGGAAATTCGCGAGTCGGTCAATGACCTGGCTCTATCAGGGACCTCCTGATCTCAGCGGAGCCTTCGGACCACCAGACGGCTATCACAGCTAGACGACAACCATGCGCAGCTTGTACCTCGTCGCCGGAACCACTATGGCTGGAGTCTCTTCAGTTTTCGCGCTCCTAGCGGAAATCCACAACGAATACGACATCGCTGAACGAGATCTCGGTTGGATCGCTGGATCAGCGTTTGTCGGTGCACTTGTTACCCAGTTGTGGCTTTCTAGATATGCAGACAGAGGCTATGGGGGGCTACTAATGCGTGCCGGAGTGGCTGCATCTGCAATAGGCCTCCTCTGGTTCGGGCTGGCTGATCAGCTCTGGCAATTTGTGGTTGCGCGCTTGATCCTCGGAGCCGGGGTTGGGGTCATTGTGCCTGCCAGTCGCCGATACATAATTGTGAATGCAGGCGATGATCAAGGCCGACAACTCGGTGCGTTCTATGGCGCGTACTTAGCAGGATTCGTCTTCGGACCACCATTGGCAGGCGCCCTCACAGTGGCTTTCAACGTCAAGACTCCATTCATAATCTTCGGAGCCCTGACTGCAGCAACATACGCGTCGGTGCACAGGCTGGTAATACCAGCAGCTGAAAATGTTCTTAACAATGGCAAACGGGTCTTACGGCGTCTTATTCGCGTGCGGGAAATGGTCGCTGCACTCTTGGTTGTTGTTTCGTTCAGGTACTCGATTGGCGTGTTCGAACCACTCTGGGCGCCACACATGGACAATTTGGGAGCTTCAACTATGGTGATCTCCCTCTCATTAACCGGTTTCGCATTACCCATGTTGATCATTGCCCGCTGGGCAGGTTCACTTTCGGACCGTTACAACCCTCGAATAACGTCTCTACTGTCAGCTTTCGCTACCGTCCCTTTAATGGCCTCCTACGGTTGGATCACAGCAGTGCCAGTTCTATTCATTGCTGCCATGCCGCACGGGATTATGGAAGCAATACAGTCACCAGGATCCCAGGCTGCGGTCTCTGACGCCGCTCCTAAAGACGACGCGGCGGCGGCACAAGGGTTGGGCGAGGCAATGGGTTCCGCTGCATCAATGATCGGTGCTTTGTCTGCTGCTCCCCTCTATTCGTGGCTCGGTGCCGGTCCGGCATTTCTCATAGGTGCCGTGACCATGGCCGTGTTGCTCACTCTCAGCTGGCTTCTCGATCCCCCATCAGCATCAAGACAGCAAGTCGACAAGACTCGTCACGCGTCCGAATAACTGGCTCATAGAAAAGTGAAGTGTTTCAGTCTGTAATTAGAGCCGCGCTGCTGGCTTTTTCGCGGGGTGAACGTCCAAGAATGAACTCGGGGGGATGCAAATCGTTAATTTTACTTACCGTGGTCGGGTCGCTGTAGTAGCCCAATGCATAGCTCCCCATGGTGTAGCCGAGCATCTCCTGTAAGTCAGGGTCAAGGTCCTCGGCGATCTCTGGTGGACATGAGAGATACTGATTTTCTTCAGTTCGCAACCAACCGAGACAGTATGTGATGTTGATTCCTGTTCTATTCGATTCACTAAGATTTTGTCCGCCCCCATGGATAACCGATCCTGAGTAGAGCAGGACAGAGCCAGCGGGCATGACCGCTTGAGTGGTTTCTTCGTCAGTCGCTCTGCGATCTTCGGGCCATTTAACTGATCCCGGAACAACTCGGGTTGCGCCGTTTTCTTCAGTGAAATCTGTAAGAGCCCAAATGGTATTGAACTGCGGCTCAATTTCTGCAGGAAGATAACCACCCCACGCGAGACGGTCTCGGTGTCGAGGTTGTGCTCCCTGCCCAGGTTGAATGTTGATTATTTGCGTGAGGTGTAACTGGATCTTGTCTGTGAAAGGCTCGAGAAACCGTCGCGCTAAATCAGTAGTGGTGGGATGCATTACTAACTCTCGAGATGCTTCACTCCGTGCAACTAGAGCGCCTGTTCGCCCCGTCAACCTGCCCGTGAAGTCATCTCGACCTGCTGGCGTTGCGTCAATGAGGGGACCTAGATCCGAATCGAGCCGACTACAAAGGTCATCGTCTATGACATCAGTTAGGACACACGCCCCGTCTTCCCGTAAGACGTTTACGATGTCGCTCTTGTCGGCGTCGGCGTCGAAATAAACAAGTTCGGCCATACCAATAGCCTAGGTCAGTAGCCAACATCACTTATTCAAAGTGTGTTCGTTGTCAAGGAACTCAAGAACTTGTCTGACGCCGCTCCGTCATTTTTTTAAAGTGTTGGGCGCCATTCATTGAAGGTACGCGTCCCTCACCTGGCCCCATGTCAGCCATAACTGTGAATGCTGCCGGCAACCGAAAACTGAAAGATTGTTCTTGTGGAATGTCACACTTTTCGGCATCACATGCCTGCCATTGGACCTTCCCAGCGATTCTGACCCATCGCCCCTCGTCATCTTTTTCAATCGCTCGCCCATTTTGAGCGACAGGCAAACGCAAAACGACGTCCCCTTCGTATACCTGCAGGGTGTGACCGTCGCCAGCAAGGGTCAACGCGCTCGTCTCAGGCGCAACAGGAGTGTAGGAAACGATGCCTTCGAGCTCTTGCTCTAACTGAATTGAGGCTGCCACCAGACCTTCTGGGACCGGTTGGCCATATAGATGCATGCCTTCTGGGACCGAAAAACGAGCAACTAACTGACGGGTGATCCCTGCGGGAAGCGTGTCACCTTCAAAGGTGACTTCGACCTTTACTTCCTGGTCGCCCTCCCCTTTTTCGAGGAGGTTTATCTGCTCGCCCTTCAGCGCCGCAAGCAACTGTTCAGGTCCAGGTCGAACCGTGAAGTTATTCTCAAAGAACTTTTCGGTAATTATCCCCTCTCCATCCATTACATACACGCCCGGGTAGGGAATGCCGTACCAAGGGTGATCGTCTTCCGCGATAGTGGTGTTCAGGATGCCAAAGGCACGGATAATTTCACTATCTGGGTCTGAGAGCATCGTAAAAGTCGTTCCGTGCGCACTCTTGAAATCCGCAAGGGCATCAATTTCGTCGTAACTCAGAACGTAAAGTTTCGCGCCCGCGGCTTCGAATGCGGGCATCCCCTTTTCCAGCTCGACCAGCTGGGTACGGCAAGGCGGTCACCACACCGCCGACCGAGTGAAAACCAGGATTGCTGGTTGACCGTTACGGTCAGCGTGAAGGTCAACATTGTTGCCGTCTGAGCCCAACGTGATGACGTCAGGGAGTCGCTGGCCAACCTCTGGCCCGGTAGGGAAATCCCCTAATGGATTAGATCTGGGTCCAAAACCTGCGGGAAGGGGAGCTATATAGCCCTCCGCGTCCTCATATTGATTTGGCCCTAATTCTGAACCACGTGTGTCACGTTCAATCTGCATATCTGAAACCTAGTTCGTTTAGACCGACTACGGTCCTGAGAAAGCCACAACGAAGGGGAACGATGGCACCAAAACCACTCCGATTCGGGGTCATGTACGACTGCCGGCATGTTCCTGGTGGCGAGATGACTATGACCGATGTCTACGCAGCCACTATCGAACAGGCTGTGTTAGCTGACGAACTCGGTTTCGATCACATTTGGTTCACGGAACACCATTTCCTTGAAGACGGTTATTTGCCAGCGTTCCAGCCTCTCGCAGGCGCGATAGCTGCACGAACAAAGCAAATCCGCATTTCCAATGACATTGCTCTTCTCCCTCTGTATCACCCAATCCGTTTAGCCGAGGAGCTAGCAGTACTCGATCAGATATCTAACGGTCGAATGGAGTTCGGAATCGGCATGGGCTACGTACCCAAAGAATTCGATGCTTTTGGAGTTCCGCTGCGCAACAGAGTCTCCATGACCGACGAGGCGATTGAGATACTTCGTCTTGCTTGGCGAGAGGAACCATTCAGTTTCAAAGGGAAGCGTTACAACCTGTCAGATATTGATGTTCATCCAAAGCCCGTTCAACCCGGTGGTCCTCCCTTGTGGATCGCGGCCATGAAAGAGCCAGGTGCGTTACGCGCCGCACGATTCGGCACAAATTTGCTTCCCCAAGGACGTCGTGAAGAGGTCCTAGACCCTTGGAGGGAAGCGATTACCGCCAAGGGCGCCGATCCAGAGAATTACCGAGTAGGCATCATTCGATCCGTATATGTGACAGATGATCGTGAGAAGGACTGGCCGAAGATTCGCGAGGCTGAACGATTTCGTATGGGTGTCTATGGCTCCTTTATGGCAGAAACCCCAGACGACTACGGGTGGGGAAGCTCCGATGGCATACCTCAGAATGTCATTGTGGGAGATGCAGACCAAGTAACTCGGGAACTCGCTGAGTTCATCAACTTGTACGGCATCACCGACATTGCAACATCGGGTTTGCCACCTGGGATAGAACCTGAGTTCATGGCCGCGAATCTCGAACGGCTTGCTTCAGAGGTAATTCCGAACTTGAAGTGATCTCAGGCAGAATCGAAAGCGTACGGCTCAAGCGTCTCTTGCGCTCGCACTCGATACTTGTGCCAGTTACCTCCCCCGTAATATGCAAGGCTGCCGGGCTCCGCATCCCCATGACCGTTGTAGTAGGAGAGGCAATCTCGCAGCGGAGCGGTCGCAATGTCAGCCTGTTTGCAATGCTCAGCGTAGGTCACTTCGGCCTCTTCGTTGATATCGACTATCTCATGGCCTTCATCGCGCATATGCGACAGCATCCAAACGATGTAATCAGCATGTGTTTCGATGGCATCGGTGAAGTTGAAGCTTCCACCACCACCCTGCGGTCCAGTCATAATGAACAAGTTAGGAAACCCATTGCTGTGAATACCTAGGAACGTTTTTGTTCCCTCGTTCTCCCATTTGTCTTTCATCGTTTGGCCCCCCCTACCAGCGACCATGTTGAAGGTCGAAGTGGCCATCCACTGGAAACCAGTGGCATAAATCAGAACATCTAGGGGGAATTCTTCATCGCCGTGGACAACTCCTCGTTCGTTGATACTGGTAACACCCATTGGAGCAGTATCAACAAGATGTACATGAGGAAGATTGAAGGTAGGTAAGTATTCGTCGTGGAACGTCGGTCTCTTACAACCATACGGATAGTAGGGCTTTAACGCTTCAGCGGTTTCGGGGTCTGCAACAATCGCATCGACTCGCGCTCGAATCTGTTCCATGATCCGAAAATTCGAGTCCAACTGTTTTTGAACTAGTTCCTCTGCACTGAGTTTTTGGGCGTGTTCTTTCCGTTCCTTGAAGTCATCGACTCGCCCTGCCAGATAGTCGTCATTAGCTTGGATAGCGGTTCTCCCCGCGGAGATTCGCGAAAAACGTTTCCGTCGAGAACGAGCCCAACCAGATTCTGTTTTCCAGGCTTCAATTTCTTCGCTAGCTGTCTCACGTTGATCTCGTACGTCAATAGATGACGGCGTACGTTGAAACACATATAGGTCCCCCACCACCTTTGCCAGTTCTGGGATGGCTTGGACCGCTGTGGCTCCTGTTCCAATAATGCCGACAGTTTTTCCTTCGAGGTCCACGTCATAGCGCCAACGCGACGTGTGGAAAGACTCCCCCTCAAAGGTTTCCATACCTTTTATTCGAGCTAATTTAGGCGTGGTTAAAATTCCGTTAGCCAAAATCACGTAGCGAGATTTCATGGCGTCGTCACGGTCAGTTCTTACCGTCCATCGAGCCGATTCTTCATCCCACTCCGTTGTTTCGACTGTCGTATGAAAGAGACATTTGTCGTAGAAGCCAAACTTGTTCGCCATTGTTTGGCAATACTCAAGAATTTCGAAGCCTGAGGCAAACTTCATCGTTGGAAAATATTCCATTTCCTCCAGAAGAGGCAGATAGCTGTAGGACTCAACATCACAAGCAATACCCGGATACCTATTCCAATACCAGGTACCTCCAACGTCGCCTCCCTTTTCGCAGAATCGAACATCTTCAAAGCCAGCTTGTTTGAGTCGATACCAAAGAAGCAAGCCCGCGAACCCCGCGCCGATAACCAATATTTCGCACTCATCGGTCAACGCTTCACGTTCAACGGGGGGCTCAGAGTAGTGATCTTCAAGGTATTTGGAGAATTCACCGTCCATCGTCATATAGTCAGCGGCTCCGCGACGTTGTTCTTTGAACTCTCGATACTTTTTTTGTTCAACCGCGTCGAAGGTTGCGCTCGACGGGGCTTCCGGGAGAGTTTTGAGAGCGATGTCTGGATTGACCTCATAACCGTGACCGCGAATCTTCTCGCTCGCCTTACTCGCCCTGGTGTCAAAGATTTTGAGTCCTGTTTCAGGATCAACACTGATCGCCATTTTTCCTCCGTTCGGAACGTTCGCGATGTTACGCAACCTGGCTCATGTCGCGCTGACATTGTTGAGGTGCTAACGGCTAACCAGCTCGAACAGATTCACCGGGACCATTTAATTACCGGCTGGTAACGTCTGGTATGTGACCGCTCGCACCTGGATAGCTGTTGCTCTCGCTGCCGCGAGCGCCGGCGTGGCTCAAGGCTTCGGTCGCTTCACTCTCGGCGTGGTCTTACCTGCCATGCGCAACGATTTAGGTCTTTCGAACACGGTCGCTGGGTCTCTCGCTACTGCAAACGTAACTGCCTATCTCATTGGGACGCTCGCAGTCGCTATCGCGTCATCTCGGATCACGCTGTTAACAATTATGCGAGTCGGACTCCTGATCGCCGTGGGAGGACAAGTTCTATGCGCTTTTGCTCCGGGCGTCATTGTTCTTGCCCTGGGAATGTTTTGTTCAGGCTTTGGTGGCGCATGGGTATGGATCCCAACTCCGGTAGTTGCCAGCGCTGCGTTTCCACCAGAGAAACGAGGTACAGCAATAGGCCTACTTTCCTCAGGTATGGCTTTGAGCATCGTGTTCACTAGCCAATTGGCGGGCTGGGTTAGACGATTATGGGGAGACGAAGGTTGGCGTAACGTCTATGTCGTTCAAGCGGCACTCGGCTTTTTGATTGCGGTCGGCACCATTGCCGTGGTTCGTCATGCCCAAGAACAGCTATCTGAAAAAGGCAGCATCGGCGGATTCGACGCGTTGCGTCGCGTGCCCGGCTGGAAATCAGTAACGGCCATGTACACCACATTCGGATTCATGTATCTGCTGGTTTTGGCATTCATGAGCAGTCGCTTGGAAGACGACAACGGATGGTCAGCTAGCACAGCGTCGCTCTCGTTCACCCTCATAGGACTCGGGATGGTTGTCGGTGGGCCCATAATCGCAAAGTCGGTCCAGACGTATGGGACCCGTGCAACTTTGGCTACAGCCTTCGCTCTCTGGAGCACTCTGGTAGTTCTAATTCTGCCTGGATGGGTAGTTCCAACGCTTGCCTCTTCAGTAGTTATCGGGATGATTTTTGCGTCGATCCCTGTGACTCTCACCATGTACTTCGTTCAGAACGCATCCCCCGAGGATTACGGTCCGGGATTCAGCGCAGCGACGCTCGCTTTCGGGGTAGCGCAAATGATTTCTCCTCAAATTGGAGGTGCTCTAGCCGACTGGACCTCGACCTTTCTTTGGGTCCTTATTTTGTCTGCGGGGTGCGCTCTTCTCGGAATTTTCGGAGCGTTAAGTCTTCCAAAACGTTCTGCGGTACCCCCAGCAACGGACGTTGAGCCTCCGACAACACGGCCTCTTGCGGCTCCATCGGTTTTCTCGGTTAAGCCTCATTAAGCGCGCCTGGCGAAGCCAGCCTAGATTCGTGTCATGAGCGATTCTTTTTCCGAGTCCGGTTTCGACCTCCAACAGATCGATCGTTTGTTGACGACTACACGAGCAGTGAGAAAACGTTTGGATTTCGAACGCGACGTCTCTGACGAACTGCTTTTTGAATGCATTGAACTCGCTGAACAAGCACCTACAGGCGGCAACGACGCTAGTAGGCGCTGGATGGTGATTCGAGATCAGGCCCTCAAGAACCAGTTAGGTGATCTTTATGCTGAAGTGGGCGAGCTCTTCATCAATGCTCGAGGGCGACTCGAGGGCACCGGTCACCCCAAGGAAAATGTAGTGGCATCAAGTGCTTACTTAGTCGACAACTTTTCCAAGGCGCCGGTACTAGTGATGTGCGCTATTTGGGGTGTTCACGACAACAGCGGGCGACCCGGCTTATTCGATAGCGCTATTCCTTCTGCATGGAGCTTCAATTTGGCGCTCCGGTCACGAGGCTTAGGTACTGCCTACGCCACGATGTTGAACAACAAACCCGATGAGGTCGCTGAACTGTTGGGCATTCCTCCTGGTGTAACAACACTTGTGTGTTTCCCAGTTGCCTACACCTTGGGCAGCGAATTCTTGCCTGCCCCGAGACGGCCCGCTCCGGATATCACCTACTTCGATCAGTGGGGGTTTACACGCGCCGAGCCCAGCGTTGATGGTTCAGCTCGAATTCAAGACGGACCGGGGGTAGTAGTGGAGATCGACACCGAGGCCCGGCCGCGAGCAGTTTGGGAGGTCGTTTCTGATATCAACATGCCAGCCCAATTCTCGAACGAATTCGTAGGCGCCAACTGGCTAACTGATGGTGAAATAGAGGTGGGATCAGTATTTAAAGGTAGGAACTCAATACCCGATGTACGAAATTGGGAAACGGAGTGCATCGTTACCGAATGGATTGAGCGTCAGGTCTTCGAGTGGCGTATCACCGACCCAGCCAAGCCAGGTGCCATATGGCGTTTCGAGATAGCAGAGCAAGGTGCTGGAAGCCGGCTGCGGTTCTCAATGACGATCGGGAAAGAGAACAACGGCACCGCACCTCGAGCGCTACAAGACCCTTCGCTCGAGAACGACGTCTTGTTCGAGCGGCGCCTCATCCATAAAGCGAACATGCAACGCGTTGTTGAAGGTGTAAAGGATTTAGTCGATGGACCCGCTAACGACGATCGACAATGACATGTTCTTTAGTTAAAAACATTGAAGAGCGAGAAAAATCAATGAAATTGGCTTCGTCTTCGTATGCCCGCTTTGAGGCCGCTTTGTTTTCTGGGGTTGGGTTGCCCATGGAGTTTCGATCCATCCATACTTCGGCGTGACCGAGATACGGGTCAATTTCTGATCCCCGAGAACTATTTAGGGCAGTAGTAAGTTCCGGCTCATCACGATGAACTTGTTGATATCGGATGATGCCAGATCCGTGAGCCTGGCGACGGATTACCGGCCCATGATGGGTACGCCAATACCACTGAGCATCTTCCATGGAAAGAGAGTCAAGCTGCCGCAGTGGGAAATACAGCTTGACCAGGCTGGAACGCTCTGTGGCGACAACGTTCTCCGGTGTTGGGTTCACCTGCGGATATTCGTAGTTGAACCAAGCCACCGACTTCTTTAGATCTAAAAAATGCTCTTCGTCTTCTCGGAGAATCCGATCTACATTACGTCCTTCCTCCGAACGTGTTGCCGCAAACATGGCGTCTCTGGACTCCCACCAAACTTCGGCAACTCCGTCGTAAGCTTCCTCCATGTCACCGCGTCGACCTGTTAGCCGACTGTGGTCATCTTCGGTGGTGTGCGCTTGCACATAACGAAGGACCCCTAAAGCTCGCGAATGTCCCGCAACAATCGGTGCGTGTTTTTCAAGCCAATATCGCTGCATCTCCTCGCGCGACAAGCCTTGTTTTCTGCGCATCAAGAAAGTTAATCGCAGCATTCCGCCCCCTTATCCGAGACGACATTAGCCATGTTCCGCCTCTGAGTGTCAGGTTCGCCACCGCGAGAGATCAAGATCATCAGGTAGCACGATAAATACCTGTTCCCTTGGGGTGTCTATTCCCCTGCTGATGTGACCCTCACCCGTGGTGTCGTCTGCCAGCAACACATCGCCCACTCCAAATCGGCGGGTAGTCCCGTCGCCAGTTTCGATTTCAACCGTACCTTTGAGGTGGATGACAAATTGCCGTTGTGGGGCGCAGTGATAGTCATACACATCTTCTTCACCTTCTGCGCCAGCAAATCGGAAAAAAGTTGAATGGCTTACTAATGGGTCGCTGATTATGCCGAGAGGTGGACCGAGATCGGTACTCGGAATTTCGAGGTCTTCGAAGTGTGAACGGTCGTCGTCTCCGGTGAAAATTCTGGTGACCTGCATAACGAAACCCGGCTCTCTTGCGCGTTTGCGATTCTTTGCTCAGACCCTACAACTTGGCGTGCGAGCGAACAGTTAGAGCACTTGGAGTGAGGTTTAACGAGTTACCCGACAGGTTGTCGTTGAACTTTCCAGAAAGCAGTGGCTATGGCATGAATGGTCGGGGCCTTCGGCCGATAGGTTGTGGGAGGGCGCCGGTGGCGGAACTGGCAGACGCGCCGGCTTTAGGTGCCGGTGTCTCACGACGTGTGGGTTCGAGTCCCACCCGGCGCACCATTTCAAACTGAAATTTCTGTTCTAGTCGTTCCAAACCCTGTCGAACCATTCGCTCACTGGCGCATCTAATAGTGAGAATCCGTCTTCGTTAACTGCTCCGCATGTAACGCATTCGATTCCTGCATTGCTACCTCGCCGCCAGGAAATGACTGTGTGGGTCTCATGTTCGAGGTAGAGCTCAACAATGGGAGGTTGTGACGAGCTTGACGGTTCGACGTCATAGAGCTGAATCCAGTCGTCGCAGCTTCTGCATCGCAGGCCGATCCGATTTTCGTCCCAACTCTCATATCCCCATTCGATTGCTAGGTCATGTCCGTGGTGCATTGACCATTCATCGCCTAGCTGGAGTGGTTGACCCCCGTGCTCTAGGTGCGTGAGATAGCGCATTCGCCAATCGCGAGCATGTAATAGTTTGGCTTCAATACCTGGTTCGAGAGATTGCTGCGGTCGCTGATTGGCGGTAGCAAGAATTTCGTTAGATAGTCGTATCGATTCTCGCAGCATCTCTAATCGGTTCTCGTCTGGTTCCACTCTGGGCTACTTTCCCCGACTGATTCAATATCATCTCACGTCGGCTCGACACAGAGGGCAGAATGACGGTCATGCTTTCGTCGTATCGAATCTTAGATCTCACTGATGAGCGTTCTAATTTGGCGGGTCTGCTCTTGGCTCAGCTAGGGGCTGAGGTCATTGCT
>DJZU01000018.1 GCA_002448715.1 Candidatus Neomicrothrix sp. UBA6944
AGCCTTGAACCGTCCGCGGGTCCTGCAGACGCAGCAAAAATTGCTGAACAGAAAGTTCTCGCTCAAAAAATGATGGAATCTATGACGATTCAAGTGGGCGACCAAATCATCAAAGGCCAATTTCTTGGATATCTCTACGGTCAAGATGATTGGGCGCACGTGCACATGTCGGTAAAAGCAAGCGACCGCGGACCGGAGCAATGGTTATGTCCAGCTGACTTTATGTCGACGGTAGGGGAATCGGATCTGTTAACTAAGTCGTTGATCTGGGCGGATCGTTTATACAAAGGATCGAAACAACCCGAGCTTTGCAACTATTAGTTCTTGCAGGTAGTCCCGAGCTTGTTTGCTAACTAAAGCTTCGATAACTAAACAAGTGACAATTGAACTGTGGAGTGCGAACTCTTACGGAAAGGTGGATCCAATGTTGATGTGGAATAGGTTCATGAATGCTCGCCTAGGGAGCGCGGGAGCGGCAGCGCAAGCTCTTGTCGAAGTTGTCCAAGATGCTAATGAGATCACTGGCCGCAACGCCACGGTGTACCAATCGCTAATCGGTCCGCCCATGGGTCGCATCTGGGTAGCAGATATGTATCGCTCAGTAGGTGAACTCGTTGCGGTGCAAGACCAGCTGTGGGCAGATGAAGGCTTTATGGCGAAATCACTTCAACTAGCAGAATTGTTAGATGATGCACCCGAAGACATAACCGCACGTATCGTCCAAGTAAGTGGCGAAATGAGTGCCCCACCTGATGTCATGTCAGTGGTGACTTGGCACGGAGAACCACGAACCTGGGCACAAACTATGGAATGGGCGTGCAAGATGGCCGATGCAGGAGCAGAGGCCACAGGCTGGACCAACGTAGTTATGGCCATGACTCAACCCCGACCGTTCACGGTAGGCATCTTGAGCAACATGACGTCTTTCGACGAGTTAGATGCCGGTACCGCAGACGGGCCTCCAACCGCGATGATGGAACTCATGGCCGATTACCCCGAAGGCGCTCGACCAGTTGAAATGGAGAGCATGATTGCGCGAAGAATCGCGTAAACAAATACAGAGAACCAGCTAGCCGTTTTGCTAATTGATTAAGCGTTAACTAAAACACAACGCAACCAAACAGTGGGGTTTGGTTACACAATCGAAAGGCAATTCGCATATGACTGCTATCACCGTCGCCATCACGACAGTGAACGACCTCCCCTCATTCGTCGAGGGTTCATCTCGAACAATTCCAACAGTCTTGGACATGGGGTGCCTGCACACCCAAATGATTCAAGTAAATATGGGCGGAGACGCCGCGGGAACAGTTGGTGTCTCGTTTGAGTGGGAAACGATGGACCAAGCGTTCGAAGGTTCCAAGGCCATCAACCAAAACGAACAGATCCTGCAAGTAATGGGTGACTGCGGAGTGACGTTGCATCGCAGAAGCATTTTGTCCGTGATGGGTGAAATGGGTGAACGTAGCGGCTCCTATTTGAGCTGCGTTTACACCTCAGGAATCCCCAACGCCGACGGAATGGACACCGGTTGGGACATCATGAAAGAGGGCGCCAACGGTCTCATGGGCTGCGCAGCAGTCGCTAATGGAGTTGCGCCATGGACCGGATGTATCTTCAGCTGGACCGACTCAGTTGACAGCCTCATGGCAGCCTCAGCGAAAGCATGGTCAAGCTCGCAAATGCAAGCCACTCAGGCGAAATACGGAACGCGTCCCGAAGGCAGAGTCATAGGCACGATTCTCGCATCTTCATAGATCCAACGATTTCAGCGTTCATGGGGTCTCTGCGTCGCAAGACGCAGAGACCTTTGCCGTTATCGCTCTGCTCACTGGCAAGAAGTACAAGTGCCCAGGACATCAAGCCGATGGTTGTCAATGTCGAAACTGGCTTTCTTTGCGGCTTTCCGAAGTGAAAGATCGAGGCTCTTTTCAATATTCGGTGGTAGCGAAAAGTCAGCTATATCTCCACAGGTGTTACAGATGATGTGGTGATGGTGCTCGGTGATGTGTTCGGCTAACTCAAATCGAGCAAATTCGTCGTTGGTAGCGATGCGAGTGACCGCTCCGACTTCCTCAAGAACATTGAGATTCCGATAGACACTCGACTGCACCAGTGAATCGTCGGAAGCAATGATTTGGTTGTTGGTGAGGGGTTTACCAGCTAAGCGCAGCACTGTGACCAAGCGACGCCGCACGGGTGAGTAACGTTGACCGGCCTTGCGCAATAGCGATGCGACTTTCTCGTTGATTTCAGCGTTGGTCACTTGTGCCACCAAATCAGCTTAATCACGAAATCATCTCAGTATGGCCCCCGACTCTGGGATACCTGGTTAGTGAGCGTGGTGAGGGTCATCGAGAATTAGGTTCTGTCCGACGCGAATGTGTTGACCCCCAAACGCCTCTGTCAGATGCTCCTCGGTTAATACTTCGTGAGGGCTACCAACGCAACATGGTCGTGTGCAAAGAAGAAGGACCTGATTGGAGTTTCGAGCATCGTCAAGGTTGTGGGTGGTTACTACGACAGTTTTTCCGAGAGCTTTTTCTTCTTCGATTGCATCCAGAATCAAGGAACGAGAAACGATATCGAGACCATTGATCGGTTCGTCGAGTAGAAGAACTGCGGCATCTTGCGCCAAACCCTGCGCGACGAGTACGCGCTGACGTTCGCCTCCAGAGAGTTCATGAAACTGAGAATGGGCCAGGTGGCCGATGGCCATTCGCTCGAGCGATCTTTGGATTATTTCGCGGTCGGAGGCGCTAAATCTTTTTAGGAGCCCTTTTTTGGAGTAGCGGGCGAGCGACACTACGTCTCGCACCGTCATTTGAAGCGACCGATCGACCTGTGTTGCCTGGAGAACAAGCGCTGGGGCGCCGCCTTCAACACTGACAGTGCCGTCACTAGTTTCAATCGTGCCTGCCAAGGCGTTGAGCAGAGCTGATTTCCCAGCGCCGTTAGGGCCGATCACGCTCAGCAGAGAACCCTTGGGCACCTCAAGGTCTACTGCCGCGAGCGCTAATGTCTCACCGTAGTGAACCTGCAGGTTGGAAGTGCTTATAGCGCTTGTCACGGAATCCAGGCTAGACATCAAAACTAGTTCTCATTCTTAATTTTCAGAATTTACTGACAACATCTTGTCGCTCTACAGTTATAATAATCATTCTTATTATTGACCGGAGGCTCCGTGCGCACAATTTCATCTAAGTTGCTTTTACTGCTGGCTGCGTTCCTATTCGTTTTGACTGCTTGTGGCGGTAACGACACATCAACTGACTCGGAACCAGCAACAGTTGTGGTGACGACCAACATTCTCGGAGACGTAGTTCGACAGGTTGCCGGAGATCAGGTGAACGTTGAAACCATCATGCCGGCAGGGGCAGATCCGCATGTGTTCCAAGCCTCAGCAAAACAAGTAGACCTCATGATGAAGGCCGATTTGTTGATATCCAACGGTGAGAGTTTCGAAGAGAGGCTGCTGGACGTTTTAGCTTCAGCTAAAGAAGATGGCGTTCCGGTCTTTGAAGCCATGTCCCATGTGCGCACCATAGAATTTGG
>DJZU01000035.1 GCA_002448715.1 Candidatus Neomicrothrix sp. UBA6944
CCAAAAATGCCCGGAAGCATAAGAGGTAATCCCATCTTTGCTGCATACTCCGCGGACTCAATCGAGCTGCCCCCTCCTACCCATATTGGGAGAGGATCCTGAAGTGGTCGCGGTTGGGTTGTGTAGTTATGAAACGGGGATCGGAATTCCCCCGACCAATCCAACTGTTCGTTTCGTAGTGCGTCGACCAGCAGACTTACCCGCTCTTCGTACATTGGTCGCGAAAGCTCTGGATCTTGACCAAACGCGTCATAGGTATGTTCGTACAAATTGCCGCGTCCAACCACCAGTTCTACTCGACCTCCCGAAAGAACATCCAATGTCGCGTAATCCTCGGCTAGGCGAATTGGGTCGTTATTCGCGCCCAACGCGACAGCTGTTCCGAGTCGAATTTCGGACGTTCGTTCGGCAATTGCCGCCAAAACTACGGGCGGCGCAGAAACCACATAGTCACAAAAATGGTGCTCTCCTAAGGACGCACTCCAAAATCCGGCTTCTTCTGCCGTCACTGCTCCCTCGACCAACATTCGATGACGGTCAGCTTGGGACATAAGTTGTCCCGTGATGGGATCCCGTAAAAGATCCCCCATTGACGCCCATCCTATTTTCATGAGTTGCGCCTAGCCGTCCTTCGATCTCTGTTGACGCTCGCAACTTTATATCGATGCGTTCAACCGATGTAATGCTCAGGTCTTCCTGTGTGACTGACCTAGATAGCTTTGTGATTGATCGCCTTGGCGGCGGCCGATAAATCTGAATAGGGAAAACCAGCCTCATCTAGCTTGGAGCAGTCTTCGGCCATCAGGAATAACCAGCAGATAAGAAGTGCGAAATAAGGGAGTAAGTCATGAAGCCTGTTGACCTTGAGGCAAACTGAACTCATGGACACCTGCCCGACACTCGAAACCGAACGACTGGTCCTGCGCCCCTTCCGAGATGACGACGTGGACGACTATTTCGCTGTGCTGGACGCTCCTAAGGTGAGACGGTCGCTACACCTTCCCGAGAGCTTGAACCGAAGTGATGCTTGGCAGCAGATGGCTTGGTTTCTTGGTCAGTGGGCACTTCGAGGAACCGGACATTGGGCGTTGGAGGAACGTTCCACGGGCCGGTTCCTCGGCCGTGCGGGCCTCCACCGCCCCGAACGCCCAGACTGGCCGGGCGTAGAGGTTGGTTGGGTTCTTCACCCTGACTCTTGGGGGAAGGGCTATGCCACAGAGGCCGGCGCCGAGGCCATCCGGTACGCATTCGAGGAACTAGACCTAGACCGCGTCTACTCATGCATCCTTCCCGAAAATCGCGCATCTCAGGCAGTGGCCAGGCGACTGGGTATGGATCTGCAGGAGGAACGAATCATGGCGTACTTCCCATCAGCGCCCCACGGTATCTGGTCTCGGGCTCGCTGAACTTGTCGCGCTTCGCCGTTGTTTGGGGTGACGCGGTATCCCACGCGCCTATACATTCAAATCGGAAACATGAAACCGCTTGTGTGGGTGCACCGATTGAACTCACGCTCATGGAGGCACGGATATGACACAAGACGATCCCGGGAAAGCGCATTCAGACTGGATAGCGACAGTGGTCGAAGATGTTCTGGAACCTGAAATTCCAATTTTGGACCCCCATCACCACTTGTGGCTCGACGAAGGCCACACAGGTTGGCCATATACGCTTGAAGACTTCCACAAGGACACCGGAAGCGGCCACAACATAGTGGGGACCGTATTTCTTGAATGTCACGCCGAATATCGAAAAGACGGCCCTATCCATCTTCGACCGGTGGGAGAAACTGAGTTCATCGCCGATCTCGCTGAACAAAGCGCAGTGTCAAATGGCGCCGAAATTAAGGCGATCCAAGGCAACGCTGACGTGTCGCTAGGAGCTGCGGTTGAAGAAGTCCTTGAGGCCCATGAAAATGCCGGTCAAGGTCGCTTTCGCGGGGTGCGATACATCACAGCTCAAAATGATCACCCTCCCTTGGCTATGTCCACCAATGCAGCGATGGATGATCCGATGTATCTCGAAGGGGTCCGTCGTGTTGGAGAGTTGGGATACACCTATGACGCGATGGTCTATCACCCCCAATTACCTCAGTTCGCTGATGTAGCTCGCGCCTGCCCCGATACCCCAATTGTCTTGGACCATTTGGGTTGCGTATTAGGAACGGGCCCTTATAAGGACCGTCGAGAAGAAATTCTCGAATTTTGGAAGGCTCAAATGGCAGAAATTGCTGCTTACGACAATGTGTTTTTGAAACTAGGCGGGATAGGTATGCCGATGATGGGCTTCCGGTGGGACAAGCGTGACCGACCGGCGAGCTCTGTCGAACTAGTGGAAGCATGGAGCGATCCAATTCAATATGCGATTGAAGTTATTGGAGCAAAGCGTTGCATGTTTGAATCCAATTTTCCCGTAGATAAACGCGGCGCGGGTTATGTACCGCTATGGAATAGTTTCAAACTCATCGCCGCTGACTGTTCGGCTGATGAGAAGCGTGACTTGTTTCACGACACAGCAGCTCGGGCCTATCAACTTCCGCTTCTCACCCATGCATAAGTAAGGGCACCTCGAAGTCGCTAGCGACTATGCAAGAAAAAGCTCGCTTCTTCGAGTCGCGACGAGCAAGACTTGTTTCTTGGAGTCAGATGCGCTTCAGCTTGATGCGATAGCAAAACCTTTTTCATCCCAGGCCTCCGTGCCTCCTGTGATGCTCCGAGCATTTCGGTAACCCAGACTGTTGAGGAACAACACCCCAGATAGTGAGAGGTTTCCGCGTTCACAGACGCTGAGTACTGGTGTGTCCCGGTCCTGTGGGAGGAAAGCTGCCAGGTCTGGCAGCTCGTCGAGCGGCATATTGATAGCTCCCGGGATATGTCGCTGGTTATGGGCGTCGGGCTCGCGGACATCAATTACAAATGGCCTTTGGGTTTGCCACAGGTCATGAGCGTCCTCAATGTCTATAGCCAGATGTGAGTTGACTCGAGCGTTCTCAACCATTGAATCCAGGAGCTGTTCTCGTTTAGTTCCGGACGGAGGTGCTTTGCCGAGATCAGCTACGTTGCTCAGAATTGAGGATGCGTATTTGAAAATGCTGTCAGGAAAGATCACAACGACAACATTGCCGGGCTCGTCTGGTATCGCTTGCAAGGCCCCGGCTAACGCCATTCCTGAACTTGGTCCGGCCGTGAGGCTTTCTTCTTGATTGATTCGCCGACACATTTCGAAGGCAAGGTCGTTCTCGACTTCGATCAAGCCGTCGTATTCGTCTGGTGTGAAGAATTCAGTCTGGCTTAACTGGCTGAGGCTTCGGACACCGGGAACATCATGACCCGGAGGTGGGTACACGCCAATTGTGGCTACGTCTGGATTTTGCTCTTTTAGGAAACTTCCTGAACCGTTGATTGTCCCACAAGTGCCAAGACTTGCGACGAAGTGAGTTACCTCTCCGGCAGTTTGATGCCAAACTTCTGGTCCGGTTGTTCGATAATGCGCCTCGGGGTTACTTCCGTTCGCGTACTGATTAAGCATTTCGAATTCGGGTTTATTTGCTATCTCGTTAGCCTTGGCTATGGCTCCTTCGGGTGCCCCGGGAGCTGGGCACAACGAGTCTTCAAGCTCAACGACGTCCACTCCCGCCAGTCGTAAAACGGTTCGTTTCTCGAGCGGAATCTGATTCGATAGGGGAGTGGTCAGTGAATAGCCCTTAGCGTTAGAGACCATTGCTAGGGCGAGACCGGTGTTGCCTGATGTCGGTTCCACTAGCTTTTGCGATGAACCGATCCGCCCGGACTCCTCGGCATCGCGCACCATGTTCCAAGCGACCCTATCTTTCACAGCGCCAAAGGGGTTATACCATTCGAGCTTCGCGTAGACCTTGGTGTGTTCAAAAGGCACTAGACGCGACAACTGAACCATGGGAGTTGGGTTGTCGACGTTCGAAAGCAGGCCAAGCACTGAGTCGTAAACGCGACGAGAAGAGTCGCTCATGTATAGCACCTTCTTTTATTTGTTCGTCCAGGTGAAAAAGACCTATGTGCGTGCGGTCTTTCACCCATTTACTGTATCCAACCTCGAAATTTGAATGATAGACAATGTGCAAAAAAGATGCACAAAAACAATAATTAGGGCGCACAGTAGATATTTATGCCTGAGATATCTATTTTGGTAACAGATTTTTGCTCGAGAAGTAGATGATGGCTGCGAGGCTCACTGGTGGTGAGCGATGATTTGGAGTGGGAGCGCTTCGTTGAGGTCAAGTCTTATGAGCTCTGGACCGTGTTTAGTTAAGTAGTTCGTCGCGTCGCTGACACAACAACTCTTGGACCGCATCGTGGTCCCCAACGCAGCGGATGATTACGTGCTGAGCGCCGCCTTGGACGAACGAACGGACGAAGTCGATCACTTGGTCGCCGTTTCCGCCCTTGCATGCTTGGTAGCTACGTAACGCGCTCGCGGGTGCCTGGTAATAGCTCTCGAGGTAGGTGTCGATAGCGTCTTCGGCTTCTTCGGCGTTATCCATGACGGACACTGTCAGATAAATCGCAGTAGTGAGTTCTGCAAGGTTGCGTCCCGCCAACGTAGCGGCGGCCCGGAAGGCCTCGTTGCGTTGAGCGAAGGTGGTCGCGTCGGGACCGATTGGAAACCATCCGTCGTGGTGTTTGGCGGTTCGTTCGATGCCCTTAGGGACAGTTGCAGCACTCCAGATAGGGGGACCGCCATCTCGGTAAGGGATGGGTGCCAGCACTCCCGCCTCAACAGACCAACGACCCCCCCAATCAACAGGTTGACCGCTCCACAAAGCGCGGCATAGTCGGATTCCTTCCATGTAGCGTCCTACCCGCCCCTCAAAAGGGACCCCTGCTGCAGCGAACTCTCTGCGCACCGCGGGGGTATCGGGAGCAATGCCGGCACCAACGATCAACCTACCTTCGGCAAGTTGATCTACGGTCGCAAGTTGCTGAGCTAAAACCACGGGGTTGCGAAGCGCTGGAAGTAAGACTGCTGTGCCCACCTCTATCCCGGGTATAGCCCCAGCAACCCCAGCCAGGAGTGTGATTGGGTCATGCCGTGGTCGAGCTAGCAGCGAGTCACCCGCCCAAATCGAGTCAAAGCCTTGATCCACAGCTTTTTTTGCAGCCTCGATCATCGGTCGAACTGAAGGACTCTCCTGCATGATTTTCTCTCGTGTGGGCAGAAGGTATCCGAGCTTCAAAGTCATGATGTGATTGTTCCAGATAGAAATAACCTACGCAGCCTGCCTTCATCGCCTCCCTGCCTTAGAGGATGGTGCATAGTCGTTGACCGTTTAGGATCGACACATGGAAATCGAACCCATCACCCCCCAACTCGGCGCTCAAATCCGAGGATTCGATCTAGGGGACTTGGCAAATGGTCGAGCAGAAGAACTTAACGACATGTTTTACCAATATCGGGTGTTGGCTTTTCGCGATCAAGAACTCAACCGAGACACCCACAAAGCCGTTGGTCGCGTCTTCGGTCAGCTACATGTGCATCCATCTAAGAAAGCGTTTGGGATGAAAGGTGACCCCGAGATCTTCAAGGTTCGAGCGGAAGCTGACACATTGAGAGTCAACGGTGGACGCTGGCACATGGATGTCTCGTGTGAAGAAAATCCGCCGGCAGGTTCAATTCTTCGGTTGCTCGAACTTCCACCATATGGTGGCGACACTGTGTTTTGTGACATGACTCGAGCCTTTGAAACACTTTCCCTTCCGATCCAACGAATGTTGTTAGAACTGGAAGCCTGCCATGATGGTGAAAGAGACTTACGGTGGTATGGGGTGACCCCCGACCCAGGTCAAACGTATCCTTCCTGGAAACACCCGGTTGTTGTCAGTCATCCGGTGACTCATAAACCGGTGCTGTTCGTTAACGAAGGTTTCACTGAGGAAATCGTCGATATGTCCTACGACGAGAGCCGCTCGATTCTTGACATGTTGTTTGCTCACATCGCTAGAACTCCAGGGTTGCAGTGTCGAGTGACATGGGAGCCGGGGACCGTGGTTATGTGGGATAACCGAGCTGTTCAACATTTCGCGGTGCATGACTACGCGCCACATGAACGACTAGGTGAACGGGTGTCCATCGTCGGGCAAGGAGCTCCTGTCTCCTGGAGGTCAGAGCACTCAAGCGTCAATTAACAACGGAGCTCCTTAGCGAACGCGAAGCGAACTAAGACCAGGGTCGCTCGAAACGTTGCTTCCAAGGAGGATCTTCTAATTCGATCGGAGTTCCTTCCTCACGGTCGGAATCAATGTCGCGAGAGGGTCGCCTTCCGGCCCACATGCCAAGGCCAAATACCGCCAACGCGAGGAGTAAGCATGAACTCATATCCACATTCTGACATCCATTAATGCTTTTCGCCCAATCATCAACACATTGGCTGCAGTCGGGACCGCGTTATTTCAAGAGTTCGAGAGCGGCTTGGCAAGCTCTGTCAAAGTCTTCGCTGTTTTCAAACTGAAGTCGCAATGACAGAGCCTCATCATCGCCAGAGGGGACTGCGAGAAATGGCGGCTCAAGACCGGTGATGTCTGGCCCCCCCTTTACGTTCGAAGTTCTTATGTAATCCCCAACGAAAGAAATATCGAGTGCTGATGCTGCTTCTCTGTGAGCCTCAGGGTGTTGCGAACACCACATGCGTTGCGAATCGGTTAGAACGGTTTGCGCCGGCCCGTTCCCAGCGGCCTCGCCACAGCTTGTGACAACTAGCGCCGACAAGGAGAGGGCGGTTAGAGCTAAGAGCGTACGAGACACGCAAATAAGCTAGGACCAACGAAGAGTAGACGCCGGCCAAGCGATGATCGATCATCTGCAAGCATCCACAATGGCCACGTAATAAGTTTTCTATAGCCCAAAGGGTTCCGCCCTTGTAGGCGTAGTGACGGAGGTCAACAGTGGAGTTCGGCGCAGTTTTTCCTACTTGTGAAATTGGTAATGATCCTGAGCAGATCCGTTCATGGGCGCAAGCCGCAGAGGAGCTTGGCTACCGATACATCGTGACGTATGACCATGTTCTTGGTGCCGAACATTCGAATAGGGAACCACAACTCACTGGTCCGTACACCGAGGCCCACCCGTTTCATGAACCTTTTGTGCTCTTTGGTTTCTTAGCTGGCGTAACTAATTCGATCGAGTTTCAAACCTCTGTGATTATTCTTCCTCAGCGGCAGACGGTGCTGGCTGCTAAGCAGGCGGCCGAAGTTGATCTGTTATCTGGAGGACGCTTACGACTTGGAGTCGGGACTGGCTGGAACCACGTGGAGTATGAGTCACTGGGAGTTCCATGGTCGGGACGGGGGCGACTATTTGACGAACAGATCGAGATGATGCGTCGCCTATGGACTGATGCCATAGTTGACGTCGATACTGCGCACCATCGAATAGATCGCGCAGGGATTGCTCCTCAACCTGATCAGCCGATACCGGTGTGGCTTGGCGGTAGCTCTGAGATAGCTATGCGGCGGGCTGCTCGGATCGGGGACGGCTTCACGTTTGCTAGCGCCGGAAGCAGCACCGTTGGGCTTGCCGATCAACTCAGAGAGATGATCTCCGGAGAAGGGCGTGATCCCTCAACTTTTCCGATCGAATTCAACATGCCCTACGGCCTCGGTCCAGAAAAGTGGAAGAGCCTTACAGAACAAGCCCAAAATGCCGCAATCACCCACCTTTGTGTGAACACTATGAGTGTGACCTCGGCTTGGTCGGGAACCCCTCCGTCTGGTCTTGAGTCAGTAGATGACCACATAGCTGGGTTGGAAAGCTTTATCACGGCCGTTAACTAATTTCGTTGACGACAGTTAGTCGGTTAGGGGTTCGCTCCAGCTACCACACCGTCATCATGAAGTTTCCCCACCTCGGCGGACGACATTCCTAAAGTCTCTAACAGGATCTCGTCGGTGTGCTCCCCAAGACGAGGCGCCGCGATAGGTTCTCCACGGTCAATTTCGGAGAACGACAGAGGCGTTCCTGGCGCGAGCACACGCCCCACGCCCGGCTGATCTATGCGGCCAAACATAGGGTTCTGTATTGTCGCTCGCCTGTCCTCGTTGACCAGTTGGACAAATGTTTGGTACGGACCCCAACACACGCCATTGGAATCAAATATGTCAGCTATTTCATCGAGATCATGAGTTTCGATGAAGGGCGCCATGAATGAGGCGATGGCGTCTCTCGCATCCCAGCGGTCCCCCTCTTTACTTAGATCAACATTTAGAGCTTGTTCTATTGCAGGAAGGTGTTCAACGATTTCGGTTGCCTCAGCGAGGCTTTGCCATTGCCGCTTACTAATTGCCACAACCATGATTCGCCTATTGTCTTTAGTCGCGAAGTCTCTACCAAATGCGCCATACAGATCATTGCCGACTGGAACTCGATCTTCTTTTGTTAGCTGTGCTTGTGCCATGTAACCGAGGTTGGCGACCATAGCGAACGCGACATCGGTCAAGGAGATCTTTGAGAGCTGACCAACACCGGTCCGTTGCCTGTATCTCTCTGCTGCCAGTATCCCAACTGCTGCGGTCAAGCCGGTGGCCGTGTCCCATGCTGGCAATACATGATTGGTAGGCATGCTCGAACCCAATGGTCCTGTAGCCATTGCGAATCCCGAAGAGGGATTTACGGTGTAGTCGACAGCGGTGGATTCATCGGGATTTCCAATGATGTTCATGTAGATCAGGTCTTCCCGTTCGGCTCGCAACCGCTCATAAGAAAGCCAACTGGATTCGGGAAAATTAGATAAGAAGATTCCGTTGTCGGGGCCTTGTTCAGTGATCAGTTGAGTAACTAAGTCTCGTCCAGCATCGCTTCGCAGATCTACCTGGATTGATCGTTTGCCTTTGTTCAACCCTGCCCAAAAAAGACTCACCCCCTCCTCGGTGACTGGCCATCTCTGGTAGTCCAAACCACCGCCGATGGCATCAAAACGAATGACATCTGCTCCAAGTTGAGCGAGGGTCATCCCACCGAGGGGTGCAGCGACAAATGCCGAACCTTCTATGATGCGCAACCCTTGTAGTACTGGTGTCATAGCTGGCCTCTAATCGCCGTATCCGATGTAAATCAAGAAACAAAGACCTGATTCTCGCCGATTTAATTTCGCTTGTTCGAGTCCTCCCTAAGGAGCAAACACAAT
>DJZU01000118.1 GCA_002448715.1 Candidatus Neomicrothrix sp. UBA6944
AGATCTTTCGCTAACTGCATCACGTTCTGGCCGTGTTCATCAGCGAGGGCTTTACGAACCGAAGCTTCAGGACCCGGTTGCCGACCCTGGAGTTGCGCAGTCAACGTTCGAAGGCGAATTAAGCGCAACACTTCGCCCTCTATGTGTAATTGCGCAGTTCTATCCCGAAGCGTGGGTTCAGTGATTCCCCCAGCCTCGCGAATGAGGTCAATAAGATCACTGGCGCTGGGCCCACTGCCCCACAAAGCTCCCTCACCCGACAATGACACTCGCTCATTTCCTAGGGTCACCTTCGCCAGTCGCCAACCGTCATTTTCTTCTCCGATTCGATTGTCAACCGGAAGTTCCATGTCGTCGAAGAAGGTCTGATTAAAAGAGTACGCGGTAGTCATGTCAACAATGGGTTGCAGCTCAAGGCCAGGAGTATCCATGGGGCAAATGAAGTAGGACACCCCGCGATGCTTAGGGACATCTGGATCAGTTCGAGCAATAAGAATTCCGAATTGGCTTCGGTGTGCCCCAGAAGACCAGATTTTCGATCCATTAACGATGTAACGATCGCCGTCACGGACGGCCCGCGTAGCAAGATTCGCCAAATCCGAACCACTATCGGGCTCGCTAAACAACTGGCACCAAATCTCCTCGCCAGTCAAAATTGGCCACAAGTAACGCTCTTGTTGTTCTGGAGTGCCGCCATACAAAATTGTTGGCCCGGCCCAACCCAATCCAATTCCCCCAGCAGCACGCTTCACCCCAGCAGCAGTTAGCTCCTCATCAATGATGAGTTGATGAATCGGATCAGCGTCCAGACCGTACGGCTTTGGCCAGTGGGGAGCCACATACCCCGAACGAGCCAACGCTTCCTGGCTCGGATCGCCACCGTGTTGACTCAACCACTCACGAATTTCTAGACGCCTTGGGTCGTCATCTACCGGCCAATCAAAATCCATGCACGGAGGATAGAACGCTCGGGACTCCTGCGGCAGAATCAGCTTCAAAAATAGATAATCGAGTCCTGCTTCTGTTACGCCAACGGCCGTGGGGCCACTAAAGAAGCGAACCGCCACCTCAAATGCCTAAGGTAAAACGAAAGATCGCAAGTGCAAGAAGGAGAAGCGGTGGAGGACTACAGCAGTGAGGCAGCCAAGTTCAGGGCTGAAATCAAAATCTTTCTTGACGAAAATCTCCCATCGACTTGGGCAGGAATGGGTGCATTCACGCCCGACGAACGCAAAACATTCGTATCAAAGTGGCGCAAAACTCTCTCAGAACGTCAGCTGCTCGCGGTCGCGTGGCCGCCGGAGTACGGGGGAGCTGGATTAAGCCAAATGGAACGCACCGTACTTGCCGAAGAACTAGCAGCGGTGGGAGTACCTAACGGCACCGACAACGACATTTTTTCCATTGGCATGATCGGCCACACAATTATCGAGTGGGGCACAGAGGAACAAAAAGACCATTTCCTGCCGCGCATCCTCGATGGCAGCGACGTTTGGTGTCAGGGGTACAGCGAACCCAACTCGGGTTCAGACTTAGCTTCGTTGGCCACTCGAGCGGAGCTTGACGGTGACGAATGGGTTATTAACGGCCAAAAAATATGGACTTCTCAAGGGCATAACGCGAATTGGATTTTTGTGCTGTGTCGCACCGAACCGTCCGCTGTGAAACATGCCGGGATTTCCTTTTTGTTGTGCCCAACAGATCAACCCGGGGTTGAGGTCCGACCAATCGTGAACGCCTCCGGCCACCATGACTTCAACGAAGTCTTTTTCAACGACGCCCGCACTCCCAAGGACAATGTTCTAGGAGGAGTCAATAACGGTTGGGCTGTCGCGAACACACTCTTGGCGTACGAACGCGGAGACGACGCCACAACAAACGGAATTAGATACGGAGAAGAATGGCATCGCTTAGTGCAGGTCGCCCGGAGCTACAACAAACTAGATGATCCAATCATGCGTCAACGTTTCACAGCGGCCTACACCACAACCCAAATCATGAAATACATGGGGCTGCAGACTGTCGCTCGCTCCATGAGAGGGTATAGCCAGGGGCCTGAGTCGTCCCTCAACAAGTTGCTTTGGTCCGAACACCACCATCGATTTACAGAACTGGCAATGGATGTCATCGGTATGGATGCCACCGCTCCATCAGGCCGAGATGCAGCCACTGGAGTTGGCGTCGACGATGTTGGTTCACCATTTTCTTCCCAAGCTTGGGTTACCACTTTCATGGGCGCCCGACCTGGATCGATCTACTCGGGTAGCAACGAAATCCAACGCAACATAGTTGGGGAGCGAGTCCTGGGGCTTCCCAAAGAACCTCGCGCGGATGCCGGACCCTGGAATGAAACGAAACGCTCCTAATAGCTACTGAATGTCAGGGGCGAGGCCCCGCACCACGAAATCCGCTTCATGCTCAAGAGCACGAACTGTGGCGAGAATGTCTTCCTCCGCAAAGCCGTTATCGCGGTAATTTTCGAGAAGTTTCTGCGTATGTCGGCCCATTGGCAATGGAACTTCGATCTCCTCGGCAAGTTCCACCGCCAATCCGATGTCTTTGCATGCCAATGCATTAGTGAACGAAGGGGCCAACCGGTCGCGAAGTATGGCCCGAGTACCGCTGCTCCAAACAAAACTAGCGCCGCTACTTGCTTCAATCACTTCGCGTAACACACTGGGTTCCACACCCGCTTTGCTCCCCAACAGCAACGCCTCAGTGGCGCCCATCATGCCGATAAAGGCCAGCATGTTGTTTACCGCTTTCACCACATTGCCAGCACCTGCATCTCCACACCTGACCACTTTCGCCGCGAAGTGTCCCAAGATCGGTTCGACGTATCCGAATGCTTCTTCAGAGCCGCCAACCATCACAGCCAAAGTTCCTTTACGAGCCCCGTACACCCCGCCCGAAACGGGGGCATCAAGAAAATCCAAGCCTTGTTCCACAGCTTGCGCAGCGAGTGAGCGACTCAACGATGGAGAACTCGTGCTGAGGTCAACCACGACCCCGCCCGACCCCATAGCGCTAAAAACACCGCTGTCGCCCAACACAACGTTTTCAACGTCGGAAGGCATAGGTAATGACAGAAACACAACCTCGGCCCCCTGAGCCGCATCCGATATTGACGATCCTTGACTCGCTCCCCCTTCCGCTAACTCCGCAACCGCCTGAGCGTCAATATCAAATACACACAATTCGTGTTCCGCAGCTATGAGATGCGCTGCAATGGGACCACCCATGTTCCCGACACCAATAAAACCAATACGCATAATGAACCCCCGCCCACAGTCTGCCCCTTGGACACAAGCTCTTTCCACGCAGAACGAGCCGCTGGCCACCGCAGCATCTCAAACTCTAATGAGCTACTAGTTCCTCTACCCTAACTTCCACCGTCAATTGGGACAGAGGCTCATTCTGCGCAGAAGTAACTCAAATAAGAGATGTTTATGCAACCAGAGGAAATCCGAGTGCGGCTACTTTTCCGACGCCGCAAATCCTTTCTCCAAGTCCTCGACAATGTCGTCGAGGGTTTCCAAGCCGACTGACAAACGAATCAATCCAGCACTTACTCCAGCATCAAGTTGCTCAGATTCCGAGAGTTGAGAATGAGTTGTGGAAGCAGGATGTATCGCCAAACTTCGAACATCGCCGATGTTGGCCACGTGACTATGCAGCTCTAGCGCGTCAATGAATTTACTTCCTGCCTCAGCGCCGCCTTTGATGACGAACGCCGGAACCGAACCATAGCCCTGACCGTTACCTAAGGACTGAAGACGGTCATGCCAAGGACTTGACTCCAAGCCTGCGTACTGAACTCCCTCTACTTGAGGGTGGCTCTCCAAGAATTCAGCGACTCCCTGAGCATTACTGAAGTGGCGTTCCATCCTCAAACTCAACGTCTCCAAACCTTGCAGAAAATAAAACGCATTTTGAGGAGAGATTGCAGACCCGAGATCTCTAAGTAACTGAACTCGAGCTTTGATAATGAAAGAACCATCCCCTAATGCTGGCCAAAAAGCGAGACCGTGGTAACTCGGGTCAGGTTCAGTGAAATTAGGAAACCGCCCACTGGCGCCGTAATCGAAGGTTCCTCCGTCAACAATTACCCCTCCGACGGAGTTGCCGTGCCCTCCAATGAACTTGGTCATTGAGTGGACCACTACGTCTGCCCCAAGGGTCAAGGGGTTCAGTAGATATGGGGTAGCGACCGTGTTGTCAACTAACAAAGGAATCCCTGACTCGTGCGCAACTTTGGCGACACCGGAAATGTCCAAACAGTCGTTACGTGGATTGCCGATCGTTTCCCCGTAGAACAATTTCGTATTGGGCTGAATAGCGGCTTCCCAGGCCTCAAGGTCGTCAGGGTCTTCGACGAAGGTAGTTGTGATTCCCATTTTAGGAAGCGAGTAGTGCAATAAGTTGTACGTTCCGCCGTAGAGAGAAGCCGAGGCAACGACGTGATCTCCGGCCTCTGCAAGATTCAAAATCGCTAGAGTTTCAGCGGCCTGCCCTGAGGAGACCGCCAATGCGCCAGGTATGCCAATCGCGGTCTCTGTTCCTGCCTCAAGAACTTGAAGTCGTGATTCAAGCACTGCCTGAGTCGGATTCATGATCCGGGTATAGATGTTGCCGACTTCGCTTAGAGAGAAAAGATCAGAAGCATGATTAGTGTCTCTGAAAACGTACGAAGTCGTTTGGTAAATAGGAACGGTTCTACTTCCCGTTGCTGGATCCGGAACTTGCCCGGCATGAATTTGGTTCGTTTCGAACCCCCAGTTGCTAGCCATCGCTGCCTCCATTTTGCGCTGTGTTGTCTTGGAGGGGTGGACGAATAGGCCTTCGTTGCCAAGAAACAGCTAAACGCCGCTCCTTAGGACACTTTGTTGCTTCGGTCACAGACCTCAGCCATATCCCTACAC
>DJZU01000115.1:0-4166 GCA_002448715.1 Candidatus Neomicrothrix sp. UBA6944
GAATCATTGACGTTCATCGAACACATCCACGACACCCTTTTGAGCTGATGACATCCCAACCGTTACACGGACTCCGAGTAATCGAACTCTGTCAAGGCATCGCCGGTCCCTGGGCCGGCCGGCTCCTAGCCGGCTACGGGGCAGATGTCATCAAGGTCGAACCGCCCGAAGGTGACCGTTCAAGAGCGTTGGGACCATTCCCAACTGATGACCCGAATCCCGAAACCGGTGCGTTGCATTTACATCTGAACACAGGCAAACGCTCAATTGTTGGGAGCGTCGGAGACGAACTTGTTGATCGCCTAATAGCTGGAGCAGACATCGTCTTACAATCCTCCGCCGACCTAGACCCAGACACAATTGAGGACACCCACCCGGGGCTAGTGCTGGTCACCATTACTTCTTTTGGATTAACAGGCTCCTACAACTGGTGTCGCGGTGAAGAAATAGTTCACTACGCGATAGGGGGCCCAATGTCTGCGACCGGTGACCCGGACCGCGAACCACTCAAAATGGGTGGTGACATAGGGCAATATCAGTGCGGCAGCCTCGCAGCCACAGCAACACTTGCAGCCTTAGCGTCCCAGCAACGAAACGGACGTTCTATACACGTTGACATGAGCAACGTCGACACCCAGATCACCTCAATCGACCGACGAATGACCTTCCTGCTGTACAACGCATATCGAGGAGAGAACGTGCCTCGCAGTGGGGGTTACAGCACGTCGATCTTTCCTGGCGGATGCCGCCCAGCCCTCAATGGCCACGTTCAAGTGTCAACGTTGATGAATTGGTTGCCGCGAATGGTCGCCGTCATGAACGACCCCGAAATGTCAGCCTTGTACGAAGATCCAGCGTGGATCGTCAACGAAAATTTGCCTGAACTCGCTGACGGTCAACTTCTAGCGTGGACCCTTGGCCGAGATAAGCAACAAGCCATGGAAGAAGCCCAGGCTGGGGGATGGCCGATCACTGCAGTTAACCGACCCATAGATCTGCTGTCAGATCCCCATTTCTCGGAGCGGGGTTTCTTCTCCGAAATAGAACAAACCAACGCTGGTCCCACGCTGCAACCCGGCGCACCCATCCGCATCGACGATGGTTGGATTGTTTCCAGACCCGCACCGATTATCGGAGAACACCAACAAGAACTAGAAGGCGAGTCGCCTCGGACAAGAGAAGCGACTAGCAAGGTTGATGACGAACTTCCTCTAAGCGGCATTCGAGTTCTCGACATGACAGTTGTATGGGCGGGACCGTACTCAACTCAAATCCTCGGAGATTTAGGCGCGGACGTTGTTCGAGTCGACAACCCATGGGTGTTTCCAACGGCAACGAGAGGAATATTTCCCCGCCCCACCAAAGAAATGATTGCCGACATTGGCGGTATCGGTGGTGGATATCCCGACGCCGAACCCGGACAACGGCCCTGGAACCGATTCGCACTGTTCAATGCTCATGCCCGAAACAAGCGAAGCATCACACTCGATTTGCGCCAAGACTACGGAAGAGAAACGTTCATGCGACTGGTTGACGTCAGCGATGTGCTGATTGAGAACAACTCAGTTGACTTGATGAACAGATTAGGAATTAGCTGGGAAGAACTTCATGCGCGCAACCCGAATCTGATCATGGTTCGAATGCCGTCAGTTGGTCTCGAAGGTCCCTACCGGTCCTACCTCGGATTCGGAGTGAACTTCGAAGCGCTATGCGGGCTTGGCGCTATACGGGGCTATCGAGACGCCGATCTATCAGAAAACGAAGCGGTCTTTCATATGGATGCAGCTTCAGGGGCAGCTGGTGCCTTCGCAGCGCTCATGGCGTTGCGACGCAGAGAACGTGCTGGAGTTGGGGAACTTGTCGAGGTGTCGCAGAGCGAAAATATGCTCAACCACATCGGCGAATTACTCATCGACGCGAGCCGAACTGGCGCCATTCACGAACCCCTCGGCAACAGACATCGAGTGCACGCACCGCAAGGCTGTTACCCATGTCAAGGCGATGATCAATGGGCAGTGTTGTCGATCACTGACGACGAACAATGGCAGTCAATGGTGGAGCTCTTAGGTTCGCCTGAGTGGGCGACGGACCCTGCTTTATCAACAGCTACAGGCCGTCAGGAACACCATGATGCCATTGACAAATATTTGAGTGAATGGACATCAACACACACGGCACAAGAAATTTTCGAAATTTGTCAACGAGCAGGAATATCCGCCGCACCAGTGCTTCATGAAGACGAAACCTTCACCGATGCTCATTTCCAACAACGCGGACTATTTGCCACCAACGGCAACGCAGATTCCGGCACACACCTCTACCCGACCCACATATGGCGATGGAGTGGACCTGAAATGCGATTCGAAGAGTTACCAGTCCTTGGAGGCCACAACGAAGCAATCTTCAAAGGACTACTAGGAATGACCGATGAGGAATACGCCCTGCTCGTTGAAGGTGGGCACATACAGCTCGATTACCTGCAACCAGACGGAACGCCCTACTGAGAGTTTGTTGTTAGTTCGGGCGATCAAGCCGAAACTGGTCGCGTGTGGTCGTGTAGTCCATTCCCGCTAGCCGACCGAGAGCATCCAGCTGTACCGGGTCGACTCGGGTTCCATCCAACACATTGCTATCGACATGAAAAGCGACCACCTCGCCGAACGTCACCACATGATGTAACCCGTCTTTGTCGCCGAACTCCACTTCGCGAATAGCGTTGCACTCAATCACCGCTTTGGCTTCGCTGACCCCTGGTGCCTCAACATGACCAAAGTTTGTCGCAGTGAGTCCTGCCCGTTCGAATTCGTCAACCTCAGGAGCAAGAGTCGCTGAGGAGTCATTCATTGCAACTGCGAGATCATGATCTACCAGACTGGCCGTAAACACACCGGTATCTCGAATATTTTGCAACGAGTCTTTAATCACCCCATCAAAGATCCCCGTTGAGAACAAAAGAACAGGGGGGTTTGTCGCTACCGCATTAAAAAATGAATACGGCGCCAAATTAGCGACACCTTCGGTACTTCGAGTTCCGATCCAACCGATCGGCCGCGGCACGATGAGTCCCGTCGTGAGCTTGTACAGCTCTGCAGTATCGAGCTCTTCAACGAGGAACGATGTTCTTTCCACAGCTACTGCGCTTCCACTGGCCGGAACCGAAGTAGTGGTGGCCCGGGGTTACCATCACGATCCGTTGCTTCCTCGAACACTGCTTCGACTCGATCGCCGATGGCGACTTGTTCAGGATCACAATCAACAATGTTGGTCATAACTCGCGGCCCTTCGTCTAATTCGACATACGCCAACACAAATGGCGTCGACTTTCCCCAGCTTCCCGGAATGCGACGAGTCACTGTGCAACTGTAAATTGAGCCGCTCCCCGAAGCTTCGAACCAGTCGACATCTTGGGATCCGCACTCGGGGCAAATCTCTCGAGGAAACCAAATAACAAAACCACAAGCGGTGCAGCGAGGAAGCACAAGACGGCCCTGTTCTGCTCCTTCGAAGAATCGCAAGTTTTCTGAGTTGGGCTCCGCTGCTTTTGCCGGCAACGTCATAGCGATCTCCCCAGAATCATTGTCGAACTTGCTGAACGCGTCGCCAAACTGCCGCCTGTTCCGTGAGCGAGTACTAACTCGCAATCTGGAACCTGCAGTGCAGCATTGGCCTCATTACGGAGCTGCCTCACGGCCTCAATGACCTTTGTCATACCGCCTCTGTTCGCGGGATGGTTGTTGCACAAACCGCCACCGTCGGTATTGAACGGAAGCTTGCCATGTGGGGCCTGTAACCCTCCATCGGTAACAAAGTGCCCACCAGCACCGCGTTCACAAAACCCTAAATCTTCCAAAGTGATTAGCACTGTGATGGTGAAGCTGTCGTAAATCGACACGTAATCGATGTCGTCTGGTGTGACCTCAGCTTCGTTGAACGCGAGAGGACCCGACCGCACAGCCCCCGTGTGAGTTAAGTCGATGCGTCCGGATTGAGACGATTTAACGAATGAACCCGTCCCCAAGATTGGTACGCAATGTCGCTCCAGCTGCGACGCTACGGCTTCGCTCACTATGACCATCGCACCGCCACCATCGGTGATCACACAGCAATCAAGTCGATGTAAAGGATCAGAGATCATTGGTGATTCCAAAACTTCTTCAACAGTCACC
>DJZU01000115.1:4571-4821 GCA_002448715.1 Candidatus Neomicrothrix sp. UBA6944
GGTGGTACCAAATTCGTGCATATGTCGTTGAGCGGCTAACGCATAGCCACCAGGCACCGACATTCCCCACTGACTTTCGAATGGAGCCTCGGGAGCCCCGCCGACCCGGCCACTTCCTCCAGGTCCAGCGCCTCCGGTGCGGGGTTTACCTGCAAGCGTGATCAACGCGACATCTATATGACCGGCCGCGATTGCGGTCGCGGCGTGTTGGGCGTGCACGAGATATGAGGATCCGCCTGTTTCAGTGTCG
>DJZU01000112.1 GCA_002448715.1 Candidatus Neomicrothrix sp. UBA6944
CACATTCTGAGCTTCGTCACCCTTACGGCCTTCACCGATCTCGAACTCAACCGTCTGGCCTTCTTCTAAGGACCTATACCCAGACCCTTCGATATTCGAGTAGTGAACGAAGACATCTTCAGCGCCTTCTCGAGAGATGAATCCGAAGCCCTTCTGAGCATTGAAGAACTTCACTGTTCCTTGTGGCATTGATTGCCCTCAATTTCTTTCTTAGCGTGTACAAGAAAATTTTGTACCCCTTGACCTTACGGGGCGAATTGCAAGAAAAGAATGCCAGTTAACAAATTCTTTATTCGCTGCATGATCTTTTTTGACGGTTAAGGTCTAGGACCCCAGGGAGCAGACTGCATCAGTTGAATTTCTTGCTTGTGTAGTAAGGGGCGAAGTTGAACCGCAAACGCCATGAAGTCCTCGTCCGCAAACAGATTTTTCCAAAACTTTCGGCGCTCGACGTCGCCACTAAACCGCCAAATGTGGATCAGCTGATGCAGCGGTCCGGTGTCTGAAACGAAATATCCCACGAGAAACTTTGAATGACCGCCTGCTTCAAGTGCAGGCCACCCAAAGTTGGAATACAACTCAAGAACTTTGCTCATATCGCCGACGTTTACGTCGTAGGTGCGTCGTTCGTAAAGTTCTAAGTCAGCCATGTTGAAACCTTACTTCGGTTGTCAGCGGTAGGCCCTTGGTGCTCACCGTTGAAATATTTCGAAATGGCTTTAGCGAACCCACTCATGATGGACATCAAGATTTTGATAGGTGATGTCTGTTGTGGCCTGAGCCTCGGCTGCTCCCTCTTGGGTGGCATCAAGATCGTTGTTATCCGTTGCGGTCTCCCAAGACTCAAACTCAACGATTGTTACTATCTTGCCCGGCACGTCTCGGTCTTCGCACAGGATCAACTTCGTGACCTTTGTCTCATTGTCAGCGCTCTCGAAGTAACCTTCGATTTCGGCGCGTGCCTCTTCCATGTTGCCGGTTTGTTCCATAACTTGAATGAACTTCATTGCCTGACCTTTGCTCTGCGGTACAAGTAGAAATCTATTGCTGTATCGCGGTTTCGCCTACTACTTGCGATGCATTCGAATAGCAACAAAGAAAGTAAGTGCTTCGCATTTCTGCACAGAAATGATGTAATTGGATGGGTTCGCGAACAGCGCCAAACAGGAGTGTCTAACGAATGTCCTCAGAAATCGAAGACCTGGAACGATTGATTGCCTTGCGAGATGCAGGAGAAATCGACGAGGAAGAGTTCAACACCCTGAAACAACAACTCTTGAGCTCTGGGTCTTCTGGTGAGCAAAGCAGAGAGGAACGCAAACAACTGGTCGGACTAGCTGTCGTTGTCACACTTTTGGTCTGCGGCGCAGCATTCGGTATTTATAAGGCAGTCTCGGGGTCTTCAGAGGGCAGACCTGCTGAAGAGCGAGCATTTATAGACCGGTTTGTCTCTACCGGCGTTGTGTCGAATTACGGGGGCTTAGGTGACGTGGGGTTTGAGTCTTCCGACGCTGAATGCGTGGGGACAAGACTTGTCGATCGCATCGGTGTAGAAGCGTTAAATGCCTCAGGAAGTGCTTGGCTTACCTCTGACGAACTTCCAGCAGAAATGGCAACCCCATTTTTTCAATCGATGGGTGACTGTGTTGACCTTAGAGAACTTGCGGCTATCGGAATGGCTCAAGAAGCCGAAGTTGACGCGGCTCTATTTGAGTGTGCGCTTGAAGATCTGTCGGACGCGGATCTGATCCAACTGCTGTCTGCGCCCATTGACGAATATTCATTCGAAGAAGACGAAGCCATGGCCCGGTTGATGCTTCCGATTATTGCCAGCATCTTCGATTGCGCTGCAGAACTTCCCGGCTTCGATTTAGATGATCTTATGGATTGGGGTTCTGATTGGTAGATCCGCTCTTCTTGCCAATGTATGCCCCATAGAAATGTATGGCGCCGGCGATGATGCATCCCCACGCACCCCACCCAAGCCAGGATGTCTCAAGGATTAGCTTCAGGAACAGAGATGCCAACAAGATTGCGTTAACGATGAAAACTACTTCCTCCCAACTCTTACCTTGGGGGCTTTCAGGGAGTTTGTCGCTGCCCAGGACCTGAGCGAACGAAATGAGTAAAGAGATAACCACCGTTAGGAGGGCAACTATGCCTAGTAGTGCATTAGGGGCTTGAAGCGCGGAAGAAGAGATTCCGTAAGGTCCGCTACCGAATTGATGCCACGGGGCGAAAATTAGAAAGATCAAAAGAACAGGGCCACTCGGCAACATCAGTTGGAAACGACGATCGAGGTTCTGGAAATCCATAACTACCCTTCAACTCGCTGAAATGTGTACCTCTCAATGTTAAGCGACCTTAAGGTAAATCTCGGTTAATTAGGACGGTTATCTTCTTGCTCAACTCTGGGACTGACTGACCTGAACTTCCACTTACCTTTGGTCCGTGCGGACCGGGCATTGAGGGGAGGCGGATAAATCTTGATTGACCTAGAGTCATGAAATGCCCGAAAATATTGAAGCGGAAGCAATTAACGCGTTCGTCGCTGATTGTTTCCCCGAATTGGGGAGCCGTTGCCTAGAAATTGGGGAAGACTTCGCGTTAGCTGAATACGATATGAGTGGTATCGCACGCCGCCCCGGAGGCTATATCTCCGGTCCAGATCAATTTCGGCTAGCGGACGCGGCTCTGTGGTTTTTGACGTACTCCGCCATCGGCCGCATGGAAGAGATGAGTGTCACCAGCGAACTGTCGATTAGGTACCTCAGACCCGCAGTCGGTGAACGCTTGTTTGCTCACGCACAATTAGAAAGCCAGAGTCGCCGCAGCTTTGTGGGGACTGTCACGCTTTGGTGTGACGAAGAGCAAACGAGAAAGGTTTCTGTTGGTCAGGGCACCTATTCACTTCCATTGGATTAGGGAGTGACTGCTTCGATAGCGTCCAGCTAACACAAATGCTTACCCGCGGGGAGTTGTTCGCATTGAGCAAGGGAGCAAAGGGTTGCTTAGCCGATTTCGAATTCTTGACTTAACCGACGATAGGGGCCACTTCTGCGGCATGATTCTCGCGCAACTCGGCGCCGAGGTCATAGCGATTGAACCTCCAGGAGGTCAACGAGCGCGCCGTCAACGTCCGTATGCACAAGACATTGTGGACCCTGAGAAATCATTAACTCACTGGGCCTACAACAGAGGCAAACACTCTCTTACGCTCGATTTTGGTGACGATCGAGATCTTCAACGGTTAGAGAAACTGGCCTCAACGGCGGACGCGGTGATTGATTCAGGGGCTTCGAACGTCGATTTGGTTTCGCTTCGCCGTAACCACCCTCACCTTGTTACGGCTTCAATCTCCGGGTTCGGTGAGAGCGGGCCGAAAGCCGGTTGGGCAACGAGCGACATCATCAACACGGCTGCCAGTGGAACTATGGGCATCACCGGCGACCGAGATAGAGCTCCAGTTCGACTGTCGCTCCCGCAAACGTGGCACTTCGCTGCTTCGGATGCTCTATGCGGGGTGCTGCTTGCACTCAGAGAACGGGAAGCTTCTGGTCTAGGTCAACACATCGATGTAGCCGCGCAACACAGTTATTTGATTGCTTCGCAGTATCAAATGCTCTACCCGTTTGCTGGAGTCCCAAGCACGCGACGTCTTTCAGGCGGAGCAGAAATTGGGCCGATAACACTCAAGCTTGTTTACGAAGCTGCGGATGGGTACGTGTCCATTGTCTTTCTTGTGGGCCCCACAGTTGGTCCGTACAACAC
>DJZU01000032.1 GCA_002448715.1 Candidatus Neomicrothrix sp. UBA6944
TCCGTATTTCGCGCTAATCGCATCAGCACTAGCGCTGTTGCTTGCTTACTATTTCGCACAGACCGTCATGAAGGCGGACGAAGGCACAGATCTTATGAAAGAGATCGGCCAAGCCATCCGCGAAGGAGCCATGGCCTTCCTGCGCCGTGAATATCAATGGGTTTCAGCCTTCGTGGCCGTCATGTTTGTACTTCTGTTGGTACTGCCAATTGATGGAAGACCATCGGCTTCGTTCGCTTACCTGATGGGAGCCGTTCTTTCGTCAATAGCCGGGTTTATCGGCATGCGAATCGCGACAGCTGCTAACACCCGGACGGCTAACGCAGCAAGAGAAGGTGCTGCGAAAGCGCTGCCATTGGCTTTCAAGGGTGGCGCGGTCATGGGATTCAGTGTTGCGGGCCTTGCACTACTCGGTATCTCCTTTAACTACCTGCTATGGGTCACATGGCTTGGAGTTGACAGCGCATTTCAAGTGGTGGCCGCATTTGGGCTAGGTGCAAGTTCCATTGCGTTGTTCGCGCGTATCGGTGGCGGTATATACACCAAAGCGGCCGACGTGGGCGGTGACCTCGTTGGCAAAGTCGAAGCAGGAATACCCGAAGACGATCCGAGAAACCCAGCCACTATTGCCGACGCAGTCGGCGACAACGTAGGTGACGTTGCAGGCATGGGCGCAGACCTCTTTGAGTCCTACGCGGGATCAGTTGTCGCTCCCATCGTGTTGGTATCGCTCCTCTTTTCAGGCGTGTTCATCCGAGGAGACGAACTGCAAGCTTTCGGAGATCACGAATCCTTGTTGATGTATCCGATTCTCATTGGCGCCTTAGGCATGATCGCCTCGATTGTCGGAGCCTTGCTTACAAGAGGCAAAGAAGGCCAAAGCCTTTCAACACAGTTACATACCGGCCAATACATAGCCATGGGACTAACGATCATTTTCACCATTCTGGGAACCCAATGGCTCTTCGGCGGAACAGACGTCGTTGCAACGCCCATCTATCTATCACTAACCATCATCATTGGGTTGCTGGGCGGCTGGGCAATCGGATTCATATCGGAATATTTCACTTCCGAACATTACAAACCAGTAAAAGGAATAGCCGCTCAGTCAGAAACAGGGGCAGCGACAGTCACGATCGAAGGAATAGCCCAAGGCAAGCTCTCAACATTGCCGTCGGTGGTGGTGGTAGTTGCCATGATCGGATTGTCCTACTGGCTAGGAGGTGCCGCGTTCGGTGTTGCAGGTGATGTCAAAGGGCTGTACGGCGTATCGCTAGCTGCCATTGGCATGCTCGCAGTAACAGGCGTAATCGTCGCAGTAGACGCCTACGGCCCCATCGCTGACAACGCCGGAGGTATAGCCGAAATGGCCGAACTGCCTCCCGAAGTTCGAGAGGTCACTGACAGCCTCGATGCGCTCGGCAACACCACGGCAGCGGTTGCGAAGGGATTCGCAGTTGGTTCAGCGGCCGTAACGGCCCTTGCCTTGTTCAAATCATTCAGCCTTACCGCCGGTCCTCAAGTCGATCTCGACATTAATGACACCGCAGTAACTATCGGACTGTTCCTTGGCGCGATGACACCATTCATTTTTGCGGCGCTGACAATGTCATCAGTTGGTAGAGCTGCTCAAGCGATGATCGTCGAAGTTCGACGGCAATTCGCAGAAATTCCCGGTCTACGCGAAGGACAACCAGGGGTTAAACCCGACAGTAGACGATGCGTTGATATTTCCACCCAAGCTGCATTACGCGAAATGCTATTACCGGGTGGCTTAGCGATCCTCTTGCCTCTTGTGATTGGGTTTATCGACGTCAATGCTCTTGGCGGCTTTCTTGCCGGAGCTGTAGTCACAGGTTTCCTCATCGCCATCTACATGGCGAACTCAGGTGGGGCCTGGGATAACGCAAAGAAATACATCGAAGCAGGCGCTCACGGAGGTAAAGGTACCGATGCTCACTCCGCCGCGGTGGTAGGTGACACCATCGGCGACCCGTTCAAAGACACGTCCGGTCCCGCGATGAACATCCTCATCAAAGTGATGACTATCGTTTCGCTGGTATTCGTTCCGGCGTTCATCTAATCCATCTCAACAATAATCTGGGGCTCGGACTGGGTCCCAGATTGTTGTTAGTGGTGCCTCCGGCTTTCGCCTAGCTTTTGGACATGGAAATCCAAAATGCTTGCGTTCTCATAACCGGAGCTAGCAAAGGAATCGGTGCTGCTATCGCTCGAGCTTTTGCTAAGCAAGGAGCTCATGTAGTCCTTGTAGCCCGATCAACAGATGAAATAGAACAACTAGCGGAACAACTAAATGGTTCATCATTCTCTGTCGACTTAACCGACGCCGCTCAGCTCGATGGCTTTATAGAACGCGTCGAACGCGAGATCTCGCCTATCGACATATTGATTAACAACGCTGGAATCGAAACTCAGGACTTTGTTGAAGACATTGACGAACAAAAAATTAGTGACGTTCTTGCCACGAATCTTCTAGCCCCTATTCGGTTGACTCGGCAAGCGTTGCCTCAGATGATCGAACGGGGTCGAGGCCATCTTGTCTACACATCTTCAATGGCCGCGATCACCCCAGCTCCAGGACTAGCGGTCTACTGCGCGTCCAAGGCTGGACTAAGCCGCTTCGCCGAAACCGTTCGCATGGAAACAAAAGGCACCGGGGTGGAGGTAACCACTATGCACCTCGGACCAGTAGATACCGAGATGTGGGATCGAGTCACCAGTAACCCCGCTTTTGATCAAGCTCAACGACGTTTGCGACAAATAGGAATGCTCACAGACGTCAGCGCAAAAAAAGTCGCGACAGACGTCACCCGAGCGGTGATCAGACAAAAAAGAGAAGTTCGTCATCCGAAACGCCTATGGGGAACCATGGCGTTAGCGGCGTTACCCGGCAGAATCACCGAATTATTGGTTAGTGGTGTTAATCATCGATCACATAAGGAATCTGCCTAACCCGAATCGATCAGTCAGAAATCGCATAACAAAGCAGAGTGCTGCCAAGTGCAGCATGGTGATCTCGCGGTACGGTCCAAGATGTGCGACGCAACCCTCTGATCCAAATAGTGCGAGGTTTTTGTATGGGTGTCGCCGACATCATCCCCGGTGTTTCGGGTGGAACTGTAGCGCTCCTTTTAGGGATATATGACCGACTGATTAAACAAGTCAGCACTGCTTCAAGCGCGATCGGCAGTTTGATACGCGGTGACGTTGAAGGATGTAAGCATCGACTCCGTTCTGTCCAATGGTCGTTCCTCGCTAGTCTTTTACTGGGCATAGCTATCGCGTTACTTCTCCTAGCCTCTTGGCTTCGAACCCAGATTCATGAAAGACCCGTCATCGTTTCGTCTGCGTTTTTTGGCGTCATAGCAGTGTCTGCGTTTATGACACGACGTGAAATAAGAAAGTGGACGCCACTGCTGTATCTAACATTTGGGGCAGTCGCTATTGCGACCTTCTCCTTGTTAGGCGTTCGCTCTGGCTCGCTTGACAACCCCACAGCCTTAGTCGCTTTGAGCGCTGGTGCAATCGCAATATGCGCAATGATTCTGCCGGGCATCAGCGGTTCATTCGTATTGCTGATGTTGGGACTCTACGACCATGTCATTGCTGCCTTAGAACAGCGAGACGTCTCGGTACTTGGTATGTACGCAGTCGGAGCTCTCATCGGCCTTGCGTTGTTCAGCCGTGTGCTTCACATGCTTCTAATGGCCTATCGGGACCTCGTTATATCAGTCCTCTTAGGCTTGATGGTCGGTTCGTTGAGGGTGTTGTGGCCGTGGCCTTCAGACCAGGGTGGATTGGAAAACACCAGACTTGGAACACCACTGGTTGATGAACTTCTTGGGGCCTTGATTGCAGCTTTAATTGGCGGTGCTGTCGTCGTCGTGCTCGTTGTCGTGGTGGCACGTAAAGAAAAATTTGATAGTGATGATGCGTTGGAAATGCCGAAATGACCGGTACCTTCCGCGGGTGAGGTTGCTTTATTAGGCAGCCAAAGAATTTGACAGGCCCGCTTGAAATAGGGAATTAATTGCCGCTGTGCCGAAATCGCTAGTAATCGTCGAATCACCTGCCAAGGCCAAAACCATTGAGCGATACCTCGGTTCCGACTATGTGGTTGAGGCCTCGGTGGGACACATACGTGACCTCCCGGCCAAAGCAACTGAGGTACCTGCCGTCTACAAAGGCGAAGCGTGGGCGAACCTAGGCATAGACGTCGACAATGACTTCAAGGCGCTCTATGTAGTTACTGAAAAGGCTAAGAAACAAGTAGCGAAACTTAAGAAGCTACTGAAGAGTTCCGATGGGCTGTACCTGGCAACGGATGAAGACCGAGAGGGCGAAGCCATCGCCTGGCATCTCGTCGAAGTACTAAATCCCCAAGTACCCGTTTACCGAATGGTGTTCCACGAAATCACCGAAAAAGCCATTCGCGATGCAGTCGCTTCTCCCCGAGAGATAGATCATCGTCTTGTTGATGCGCAAGAAGCTCGACGAAAGTTCGATCGGCTGTACGGGTACAAAGTATCGCCCGTGATGTGGCAAAAAGTTAAGCCAGGTCTGTCTGCGGGCAGAGTTCAGAGTGTCGCTAACCGGCTCGTTGTTGAACGAGAACGTGAACGAATCGCGTTCCAAACAGCGTCGTATTCAAGCTTGGAAGCTGAGATGTCCTCTGGTGTGGGCTTCACAGCCGGTCTGACCGCTATCAACGGGGTTCGTGTCGCCACCGGACGGGACTTTGACGCGCAGGGGCAACTCAGCCAGGCTGACAGAACGATCGTAAACACCGATCAGGGCAAAGAACTGGCAGCGGCGCTTACCGGGGTCGAGTTCATTGTTCAGTCCGTTGAGTCCAAGCCGTACCGACGGCGACCAGCAGCACCCTTCATGACGTCAACTCTTCAGCAAGAAGCCAGCGGGCGGTTAGGGTTCTCTGCCTCACGAACCATGGGTGCTGCACAAAAGCTCTACGAAGAAGGGCACATAACCTATATGCGGACCGACAGCACGACCCTGTCGGCGGATGCCCTGAGTGCAGCTAGGACGCTGATCAGAGAGCGCTTTGGCCAGGACCAGTTGCCAGCGGATGCTCGGTCCTACAACAAGAAGGTCAAGAACGCTCAAGAGGCTCACGAAGCTATCCGCCCCGCAGGAGACGCTTGGAGAGAGCCATCCGACCTTGGTTTCAAAGGAGACAAAGCTGATAGTGATCAAGCGCGCTTGTACCAGTTGATCTGGAGTCGCACGATAGCCAGTCAGATGAACGATGCTGAAGGCCAGACGGTCACCATTCGTTTAGCGGCCTCCCCGCTCGATTTTGACGAGGTTGAATTTGGCACCAGCGGGACCATCATTACTTCTCCAGGTTTTCGAGCCGTTTACGGTCAGCGGTCAGATGAATCAGACGAAGCAGAACGAGAACTTCCCAATCTTTCAGAGGGCGACGCCCTGATTGCCACGTCCCTCGAAAGTAAAGATCATCAAACGAAACCGCCGGCTCGGTATACCGAGGCGACCCTAGTTCGACAACTAGAAGAGTTAGGGGTGGGGCGGCCGAGCACCTATGCGAGCATTCTCGGGACGATCCAAAGCCGAGGCTACGTGTGGAAGAAAGGCCAAGCGTTGGTCCCCGCGCTCACCGCTTTCGCCACGGTCGGTCTCATGGAAAAGTACCTGCCACATCTAGTTGATTACGCCCTGACTGCGAGCATGGAAGACCATCTCGATCAAATATCGGTAGGAGAAATCGAACCCAACCCATGGCTATCTGACTTCTATTTCGGAGCCATCGAAGCAGCGATAGGGAAGCCACTGCCAGGTCTTAAAAGTCTTGTATCTGATGAACATCTTGCCGACATCGACCCAGTCGAAATCAACACGGTTTTCCGTTGGGTTGATAATGGCGGCCAGGTCGTTGTCGTCAAAGTCGGCAAGAACTTTCCATACGTGCAACGAGGCGAAGAATATCGATCATTACCTGCCGGTATCACCCCTGATGAGATCACTTTCGACTTAGCCATCCAACTATTAGAGACACCCGAAGAACAGGTCTTGGGTGTCGACCCGGCTACTGGCATAGAAGTCATTGCCAAGCCAGGAACCTTCGGCCCATACGTGTCTCTGGGGCGACCTCCCAAAATGCCAGCCGCCTCAACACCCGGAGGGCAACTCCTAGCTCTTCCTCTCCACAAGAAAGAACTCAAAGTAGCGCTTGCCTATATGCGGTGTATGACCGACAACCCCGACAATGACTCGGTGCGGCAAGCGATAAAGAACCCCAAACGCGGAATTGGCGACGCCGCCATCAAACGGCTCATTGAGTTCGGCGACACTCACGAAATCAGCCTCATAGAGGCCTTCGAACGGTCTAAGGAAGCAGGGTCGTCGCCCGCCGCGCAAAAGGCCATTCGATCATTCTTGAAGCTGAGAAAATCGATCGTTGAACTGCGCGAAACAGACGCTCCTACAGCGTTGCAGTCATGTCTGGAGCAGTCCGGTTACCTAAAGGACTTACATCGCGGAGACAACGAAGACCGTCTCATCAACATCAACTCCCTTATCGAGACCTCTCGAGCATTCGACAGCATTATCGAACTCGTCGACGAACTAGACCGAATCGATGAACTAAAGGATCAACCGAAACCAAAAACAGCGTCGCTCTTTCAAACAATGACCCTCGAACGCATCACTCTTGAGGAAGCGCTGGAACTTTTGAGCTTGCCACGCACCGTTGGAACCGATCCCGCTGACGGGGTCGAAATAACCGTTCAAAACGGTCCGTATGGCCCCTATTTATTGAAGGACGGAGAGAGCCGTAATCTTCAAAGCGAAGAACAGTTGTTGACCATCACTCTGGAAGAGTGCCTCCAACTGCTCGCAGTACCTAAAAAATTCGGCAAAAAAGCAGCGAAACCACCGCTCAAAGAATTGGGTAAAGATCCCAACAGTGCCCAGCCTATTTTGTTGAAGGACGGGAAATTTGGGCCATATGTCACGGACGGTAAAACAAACGCGTCGCTCAAGAGCTGGGATTCAGTTGAAGCGCTCACTGAGCAACGAGCGGTAGAACTATTGGCTGAAAAACGGGCCTGAGACTTCGCTCCGTTCTCTCAAATAGCGATGTTTGTGAATATCCTGTAATTCGGAAGCCGGGTATGAAGTTGGAATAGATTTTTAACTGTGGGAAACCCCGAAGAGCCTGAACTGTGGATATGGATAAACCAGAGGTAGAACGGGACCAAGGAGCCAATGAGAGGCTGACCAGGTCACATCCGGTTTTCGGAAGTCCCGCGTTCCTGCGCCTTTGGATCGCTCAGATAGTGAGCGCATTTGGTGACTGGATCGGATTCTTGGCCATTATCGAGATTGCGCGCCGCATCGGCGGTGACCAACCGGGATCTGCGATAGCGCTCGTCATGGTGGCCAGAGTGCTGCCAGGATTTTTCCTGGCTTCTGTCGGAGGTGTCATCGTCGACAGAGTTAACCGAAAGCGGCTTTTGATTAGCTGCGATGTGCTTCGAGCCTTGGTACTGCTCACTATCCCATTTATTGAGCGTGTGTGGGCGCTGGTACTTGTTTCGTTGTTGCTTGAATTAGCAACCTCTTTATGGGGTCCCGCTAAAGAAGCCATCGTCCCCAATTTGGTTCCTAAAGAGCAGCTGACAGCAGCCAATTCGCTTTCGCTAGTGGCGGCATACGGCACCTTCCCGTTGGCGGCAGGAGCTTTTATTGGCCTGGCGAAGTTAGCTGAATGGTTGGGAGGAAGCGCTATCGGTCAAGTTGAGTGGGCACTCGTTCTTGATTCGGCAACTTTCCTTGTGGCGGCATGTCTGATCGCAACACTCCCACTAGTTCCCCGTCGAAGAGAAGAGAAGAAGGCAGGCCCTATCGATCTGGCTCAAGGTGTGCGCGAACTTCGAGAGGGGTGGGCGTTCATAGCGATTAGCCCTCAGGTACGAGCGGTGCTTATTGGCCTCGCGACTGGGATGATCGGCGGGGGCATGTTGATTCCCTTAGGCGCCGTTTTCAACGATGTTGTTCTTGGCGCGGGGAACGCGGGATTCGGCACCATTTTGGTAACGCTTGGTCTCGGTGTCGCGGTTGGAGTGTCTGTGTTGTCGGCGTTGCAGCGGCGTTTAGACAAAGAACGTGCGTTCATTGCAGCAGTCTTCGGAGCGGGTAGTTGTTTGCTTTTCGCGGTATCGACCTCCAACACCTACTGGAACCTTTCAGGAGTTCTCTTGATGGGCGTATGCGCTGGGTCGGTATATGTTCTGGGCTTCACCCTTCTTCATGAACATGTCGAAGAACAGCTGCGAGGCAGAGTTTTTAGTGCTTTGTACACATTGGTCCGCTTTTGTTTGCTGCTCTCAATCACCGTTGGAGGATTTCTATCCGACGGATTCAACTGGCTATTCAGTGTGCTGTTCGACAACGAACTGCGAATGGGATCGTGGGCCATGGCGCTTCCTGGGGTTCGAGGCGCCCTATGGTTGGCAGCTAGCTTTATGCTTCTCGCATCGGTGCTCGCGTGGATTTCGTTGCGCTCACCGAAGAAGAATTTTCAATGAGTCTGCGAGGAAGATATATAGCTTTTGAAGGCTGGGAGGCGAGCGGTAAATCGACGCAAGCGCGAATTTTGGCTCAAAAACTAGATGCGGTCTTAACTCGTGAACCGGGAGGTACTGACCTTGGCCTGGCGATCAGAGATCTTTTGTTGGGTGATGGACCGGAACCTACCGAGCGAGCTGAAGCACTGCTGTTCGCTGCCGATAGAGCGCAGCACCTAGCGGAAGTGGTTGAGCCTGCGTTAGCTGAAGGCCGTGATGTAATCACCGATAGATCCTATGGCTCAACCCTCGCGTATCAAGGCTACGGTCGCGGGCAATCCCTTGACGAACTCATGGGCCTTGTGGAGTGGAGCAGCGGCGGCTTGCTTCCCGACATTGTGGTCCTTATAACCGTTTCAGCGGAAACAGCAGAAAGCCGTTTGGGTGAGCACCGCGACCGAATGGAGAGCCAAGACGCTGACTTTGTTGAGCGAGTCATCGAAGGATTCGCAACCCTGGCAAATTCGGACCCATCCCGTTGGGTGGTAGTTGATGGTGACGGATCAATAGAGAAAGTAGCTGAACGAGTCGCTGAGGCTGTTGATGCCACATGACCGACAGTTTCGAAAGCATGATCGGCCAGGAGAGAGCAGTTGCGGTGTTGCGGACTGCGATAACGGCGCCCCTGCCCGCCTATCTGTTCGTTGGCCCGAGTGGTTGCGGACTGCGAACAGCTGCCACAGGGTTGGCAGCTGAGCTACTGGCTCGAGATAGTGAAGACCCTGATCGTGTTCGAAGACTTGCACTCGCTGAGGAGCATCCTGACTTCATTTTGTTTGAACGTCATGGTCCCGCGTTAACCACCGATGACGCCAGAGAAATAGTGCGAGTTTCCATGACCAGCCCTTACGAAGGTAATCGGAAAGTAATTTTCGTTGAAGACATCGATCTTGCTCAGGGGTCAGCTCCAATGATTCTCAAGGTGTTGGAAGAGCCCCCCGACTCAACTCATTTCATTCTCACCGCTCAACAGATTCCTCCGGAGTTGGCGACCATTGCTTCTCGATGTACAACAATTGAATTCAAGCCAATCAACCGCCAAGAACTTCTGAAACTATTGATCTCCTCAGGATTAGAACACGAACATTCTTCAGTAGTGGCCACAGCAGCAAACGGTTCTGTCGATAGGGCGATGCTTCTTGCCGCAGACCAGACAGCGCTAGATCGATGGAATGCTTGGAGTTGCCTTCCGGTGGACCTCGATGGCACAGGAAGTAGAGCATCTGCTGCAGCCGACAAGCTCTTGACCATGATTGACAGTGCTGCGGGTCCCCTTCAGGAACGCCACGAGCGTGAGCGCGAAGACCTGAACAAACGAGCCGAAGAAATAGGAGAACGAGGTTTAGGTCGTCGCGGAATGGAAGAGCGCCACAAACGTGAGCTTCGCCGGCTTCGAACTGATGAACTACTGATGGGAATGACCGCTGTGGGGTTAGCGATCCGCGAGGGAATTAGTGATGGTTCAATCGACCCAGCGCGTGGTTCAAAGTCTTTGAGTTCAGTAATAGAGGTCGCCAAAGATTTGCGACGGAACGGCAACGAACGGTTATTGCTGCAGCAGCTCTTCGTGAATTTGAGACCGTAGCTAGAAAGTTTCGTCGAAACGTTGAGCCCGAGGCGGGGATTGAACCCGCGACCTGCTCTTTACGAGAGAGCCGCTCTGCCACTGAGCTACTCGGGCGCTAACTCAATTGAAGCTACCAGCAGGGCATCAATAGAGGATCACAGGCACCTGAGTGATTTTTTGGAACATAACGCGAAGAGTTGAGTTGTATTCAGCGCTGTTGAGTACCATGACGACATGAACGCACTCGCAGCTCAAGTCTGGCACTTCTGGTTGGCAGTACCCCTGGCTATCGGTGCGGTCCTCGGGGTCCTGCAACTCGTAGCG
>DJZU01000116.1:0-2058 GCA_002448715.1 Candidatus Neomicrothrix sp. UBA6944
TGCTGCTTCAGCTAAACCAGCGATGGGTCATCATCTGATGCACATGATGGCCGTGATAGCGCTTTTGGCTTTATTGGGGAGCTTGGGTTCGTTGATCGGTCGAGGCAGCACCGGTTGGGCGCTGTTGTCGCAACTGGTGACGATCGTGGTCACCGGTTTCTTACTAATGAACGCCATTCAGGCGTTTCGGAAGCGAGCTCAAGAGTCGAGCTAGGTGCCCTGACTGGTCCTTGCTTTGTTAGGGAATGATGTCGTGTTGCTGACTTGATGGAAGCGCCATAAATTCATCGACCGTGATGCCAAAGGTGTGCAAAAACGCTCCTTCAAATCCCTTTTCTTCAAGGACCGGATAAAACGTCTCTAGTAGAGAATCTTCGCCGTGTTCATCAATTTCTTGGCTTCCCCCGCTTATTACCCTTGTTGATCCTAGAGCTATATCTGCTTTGCCAACCACGTTGACAATCTGCGCTTGCTACGGTCGGATCATGCATGAAGTGCGAGTCGAAGAAATCCATATTCATCCCGTTAAGTCCTGTCGACGAATCCAGGTTGAACACGCGGACATAATCGCGACTGGGTTAGCTCATGACCGCGAGTGGCAGATAGTTGATAGTGAAGGGAACTGTGTAACCCAACGGAACCGGCCTGAGTTAGCGACCGTTGGCACCGCTCTGGATGATGGCGAGGTGATTCTCTCTACGTCTGAACTTGGTTCGGTAAAATTATCGACGCAAGGTGCTGATTCAGTGACGGTGCTTCCGCTGGTGGGGAGACGACCGGTCAGTGCTGTAGATGGTGGGGATGAGGCAGCCGCATGGATCTCAGATTTTTTGGGTGACACTCACCGTTTTGCAGCGGTTACCCCATCCTCTGAGCATCGGGCTCCTTCTTCTCTCGATGTTTTTGACCAGACGATTACATTTGTCGATCTAGCTCCTGTCCTACTCGCTAACTCTGCATCCTTGAGATGGCTGCAAGAGCGAGCGGTGGAGCCATTCGGTATAGAGCGCTTCCGGGCGAATGTGATTGTCGATGCAGGAGATGCGTGGGTTGAAGATACTTGGCATGAGATGAGCATCGGTTCAACCAGTTTGACTGCTGAACTTCCTTGGCCTCGTTGCGCTGTTCCCCAAATTGACCAAGATTCGGGTGAGAGACATCGAGAACCCGCGGTGGCTTTGCGAGCTCACAGGTGGTGCAGTGAGGCTCCAAGTCTTGAAGGAAACCTGAAAGCGATCATGGAAGGGAACGGGTTATTTGGTATGGCTTGTCGCGTCGGACCGGCTGGTTCGAGGATCAACGTAGGCGACCTGGTGGAGGTCACCTCTTTTCAGGATCCTTTAATTGCACCGCCCCTTAATGACTGACGATCTTTAGGGTCTCTCGAAAGGTTCTCTCGGTACTAGAAGTCCTCGACCGGGTGAAGCATCGACGGTTACACCTTCAGCAACTATTTCTCCTCTTGAAATGGTGAATCGGGGCCAGCCGGTTATTTCCCATCCGTCGTATGGTGAATATCCGGCAGCTGAATGCATCTGAGATCCGTCGATCGTTCTGGTTTCATGGGGGTCGAGAATCAGTAAGTCGGCATCGGACCCAGGGGCTATGCAGCCTTTTTGTGGGTACATTCCGAACAATTTTGCCGGGTTTGTACTAGTTACTTCTACAAATCTGTTGAGAGAGATCCTCTTCTGTGCGACTCCCAGTGCCCAAAGCATAGGCATGCTGGTTTCTAGTTCGGCCATGCCTTGACGCAGCTCAGCGGGCCCCAAACTTGGGTCTAGTTTTTGTTCCAGCGTCCATGGAGCGTGATCTGTCGCGACGGTGCTCACCGTTCCGTCTACAACTCCCGCCCAGAGGGCTGCCTGGTCTTGTTCTTGTCTTAGCGGTGGTGCGCCTGCGTATTTAGCTCCGTCAGGCTCATCGAACCGAGTTCGGTCAAGGTGCAGGTAAATGGGTCTTGTCTCAACATACAAAGGCAGCCCACGTGCCCTCCCCCCTCGGCATACATCTAACGCTTCTTGGCTCGACAAATGAACGATGTATGTCGCGGCGCCA
>DJZU01000116.1:2361-3203 GCA_002448715.1 Candidatus Neomicrothrix sp. UBA6944
TGAACGATGTATGTCGCGGCGCCACTAATTTCGCAAAAGCCGATAGCGCGTTCGGTGGCGATGCGTTCTGCCACCACTGGTCTTGTCTCCGGGTAATGACGATGCGACGTTAAGCCGGCTTCTCGAACAAGCTCACCACAGCAGCCCATCAAAGCTGCGTCTTCGCAGTGGAGTAACACCACTGAACCCACTTCAGCGGCGATGCGCATCGCTTTGAGGAAACCTTCAACGTTGCGGTCAAATCGTTTGAACGACAAGAAGATCTTGACGCTGGGGTGTCCCTGAGCGGCGAGATCCGGAATCTCTTCGAGTGCTTCTTCGTCGGGGTCTAGTAGCACCGGGTGGTGAAAAAAGTCGGCAATGGAACGCTTCTGTGAATCCTCAATATCTCTTTGGAGACCTTGAGACATGGATTCCCCTTTGCGGGGGAACGACATGTTGCCGACGGTTGTTACTCCACCTGCTAATGCTGCTCGAGTCCCAATTTCGAAGTTGTCTGCCCAACTATTTTCACCGGGCCCGGTTCTAGGCGGGGTCAAGTGCACATGGGGGTCTACTCCGCCGGGCAACACGAACATTCCCTTTGCGTCTATGGATTGACTAGCTCTCATGGTCCCGCCAAGTTGGGCGATCTGACCGTCTTCAATGCCAACGTCGATCACGGCTGCGCCGCTGCCGGTAGCGACGGCGCCGTTTTTGATAACCAAGTCCATAGTCACCATTATCGTTCATCATCGCCTCAAGGTTGGCGTCGGAGGAATCTGGGAAGCTTTAACTCAGGGGGATTACTAATCTGGGTTGATGTTGACTCTTGAGGGAAGGGTGGCCCTGGTTACTGGCGC
>DJZU01000029.1:0-3335 GCA_002448715.1 Candidatus Neomicrothrix sp. UBA6944
ATACCTCAAACGGGTCACACAGCGCCTGGATTTGAAACCGAAGTTGACATCGCTGTGATGGGTCCCCTTGCGCGCAGCGCTAACGACCTCGACAGGGCGCTGTCGGTTCTTGCTGGACCAGATGGTTTCGACGCCACTGCATACACCGTGCAGCTTCCCGAAGTAGATCGAAAAAGACTTGAGGATTATCGAGTGGGTGTGCTCTTGGACACCACAGCCTGCGTGACTTCAAAATCGTTGATAGGGCATCTGCAAGACACAATTGATTCTCTTGCGAGTCGAGGTGTGAACGTTTCTGACGCTGTTCCCGATATCGACCAAAACGAATTCTTCGAGAACTACTTACTGTTACTCAGAGCAGCAAACGGGGTATCGATGAGCGACGAGGCATTCAATAAGGCCCGAGCTGGTCATGAAGGATGGGAGCGAGGCGAGCGAAGCTACAGAAACCTTGTCGATCACGCAGCACACATGACGCATCGAGAGTGGTTCGCTCTTGACCAACAACGTGACGGGTACCGCAGAGCCTGGGCAGAGTTTTTCGACGACTTTGATCTTTTGCTTTGCCCTGCTGCTGCGTCGACTGCATTTGTGCATGATCACGAGGGAGAACGCCCCGATCGAACTATTGACATAGAAGGCTCGCAAGAGCCAGTTGTCGATCAGCTGTTCTGGGCTGGTTGGAGTTGCAGTGTCTATCTACCGAGCACCGTCGCACCGATAGGGTTGCTTGATGATTTGCCCGTAGGCCTGCAAATAGTGGCACCGCACCTACACGACAGACGTTCGATACATTTCGCGTCACTCGTGGAGCGCGAATTGGGAGGATTTGTTGCCCCGCCTGGATATGAGACAATTTGACGCCGACCGGCAAAGCGGACTGGCTTCTGGCAGGCTGTTAGATCGTGGACGACCCAATTGATGACCTGCTCGCAGTGCTTTCGCTTACCGAAGGCAACAACTCGACCTTTACCGGACTCGGATCAGGTCACGACGAATTTGGTTTGTTCGGTGGACATCAACTGGCCCAAGCGGTCATAGCTGCATATCGATCCGTTGATGCTGAACGTCGACTTCACTCTCTTCACGCCTTCTTCTTGCGTGGAGGTGACGGTAAACAAACCATCACCTATGAGGTAGAGAACATTCGTGACGGACGCGCGTTTTGTCAACGAAGAGTGAACGGCTTACAGAACGACAAACAGATTTTCGATCTCACGGCGTCATTTCACACCCCAGAAAGTGGATCAGGTGAAATAAATCCAGCCTGGCCCCAAGGTGTGCAGCCGCCCGACGATCTCCCAACATTTGAAGAATGCATGGAGGAAGTAGGTCCTATATTCGGACAAGAATGGTCAGAAGGAGTCCGCCCCGTCGAATACCGAATTGAACATGCTCCCTGGGCGCCTAATGGTCCCTCAGAGCAAGGAGGTATCAATTTTTGGTTTCGCGCCCGGCAGCCTTTACCCGACGATCCCCAAACCCACGCCGCGATCTTGGCGTACATGAGTGATGACTGCGTCGCCGACACCCTTCTGGTGCCATATGGAAGGACTTGGGGGACTGAAGGAACGATATTGGTGAGCCTCGACCATTCAATGTGGTTTCACTCCGATGCTCGTGTAGACGACTGGATCTATGTCGAACAATGGCCAGTTTCAGCTTCTGGAGCCCGAGGCCTAGCGCAAGCGCGCATGTGGCAAAACGAACGGCTGGTTGTCTCCGTTGCCCAAGAAGCGCTGACTCGTTTCTAAGTCGTCGAATTGGCGTGCAAGAACCAACTGCGCAACGAAGTGACTACCGCTTCTAACGAGTTGAAGCACCCAAAGTGGTCCGAATCGTCAAACGGCTCCATCACCCCCAGAGGCAAATGGCTAGCTATCGCCGGCGCCGCGGTAGACGGACGGTCTGCACCGCGCGCCCCATAAGCAACTAAAACGCCCATGGTGATCTGCGGTACACGCTCCCAGCCATCCTGAAGAAACTGTTCAAATGCTCTCGATTCCAGAAGGGGATTGCAAGCCAACTCAACTGAACCATCGGCAAGGTCGATGAAACCATGATCGACGTATGCTTCTAGACACTCTGGATGCAATTCGTCCAAAGGCGGTCGAGAGCCGTAGCGATCAAGTGCATCTTTCCGAGATGGGAACACCGAACGTCGCCGCTTCGTGGCTTCAACGAAATCAAAGGCGCCCTCAGGACGGTCTTCTGTGCGCTCAAAAATTATGGGTTCATATACCCAAGCACGCTCAAACGCTTCGGGGCGAGCGAGGCTCGCCAAAAGTCCCGTCGCACCGCCCATCGAATGTCCCACTACCCAAGCATCTCGTAATGCGAACGCATCAATGACTGAGACAATGTCGGCAACCATCCGGTGATCAAAAAAGTTGACGTTTTCTGGGTTGGTTGTTGCCCCGTGAGCACGCAAGTCAACGCAAATAGCGCGGAACTCTTCTCCTAGCCGTGTAATCACCGGCTCCCACATTCGTGAAACTAAACCGGTTCCGTGAATAAATACCGTGGGGCGTCCATCTCCGCCGTAATCATGCACAGCGACTTCAACCTGATCTTCAGATGAAACAAAAGTTGTACTTGGCGTCAGCATCGTATTGAGATCCTCAACCGACGATGTTTTGAGTGTGTAGATCTTGAATTTGATTCTGGCTGAACCCAAGTTCACCCAAGATTTCGTCAGTGTGCTCACCTTTACTCGGTGCATGTCGATGCAAGCCGGCAGGAGTACCACGAAACCTGACTGGTGATTTGACGGTTCTTATGGGTCCGGCGGCAGGGTGGAGTTCGCTGACGATGATGTCGTTGTGGAGCACTTGAGGATCATCAAAAATCTCCTGTCGAGAGAGCACTCTGGCACAAGGAACATCGGCGTCTTCTAAAGCTGAGAGAGCATCTGCAGTCGAGAAATTCTGAAGGATCGCCGCAAATTCCGATCTCTGAGCAGCAGCGTTTTGTAGCCGAGCGTCTCGACTAGCAAACCGAGGATCCTCAGCTAGTTCAGGCCTCCCTAACGCCTCACAAGCGCCTTTGTACTGTTCGAAGTTCACCCAATTTGCCGCAATCTGACCGTCTGCTGTGTCCCATGGCTCATACCACTCGCTGTATGTGGGAGCGGGTTCACCTTCAGGAAGCGATTCGTTCCAAAAGACCTCTAACCACATCCAGTGAAGCATTGCGTCGAGTAGCGCTATCTCAATGTGCTGGCCTCCCGCTCCATTTGATCTTGCCACTAACGCCGCAAGTACTGCATTGGCACCTGCCATAGCAGTTTGCTTGTCGGCCACCACAGCTTTCACGTAAGTGCCGTTTTGGGCTTC
>DJZU01000029.1:3664-21594 GCA_002448715.1 Candidatus Neomicrothrix sp. UBA6944
GCCATTCCTGAGATCGCCTGAATGATTGGGTCGTACACAGGTCGGTCCACGTAGGGCCCATCTGCGCCGAAGCCTGACACCGACAGATAGATCAAATCCGGGTTCGCACTAGAGAGATCTGGGTAGGCAATCTTTAGCCGTTCTGCCACACCAGGGCGAAAATTTTGGATGAAGACGTCTGCCTCGGAGACGAGTTGCATCAGAATGTCGCGACCCACATCAGATCTGACATCGAGATCCATGCCCCTTTTGTTCCGGTGCATGTGAACCCAGCACCCGGACTGATCGCCGCTGGTCGCCCCGGTCATTCGCATCACATCAGGAGTGCCGACCTTCTCGATGAAGACCACATCAGCACCAAATTCGGCGAGCCAGGAACTCACCCACGGGCCAGCGACAGCGCTTGACACATCAACAACCTTGATTCCAGCCAAAGGACCGTTGTTGTTATCGTTTCGCTCTTCCACAGCCTCAATCTCCAGAAATCGGATGTCTCATGATGAAATCCATAGCAGCCCGATTCCAACCCGCTGGGTCATGGGCATTGACTGCATGGGAAGCTGATAATTCAACAATCTCGACCCCAGTAATTTTCTTCACCTGAGGTAAATGGCGTTGAAAACGTTCCTCCTCGACCCCATTTGTGAACAAAACCGGTGCCGTGATCTTTTCTAACGAATCTCCCAGAGGAAGCGCATAATTGGTCACACGGAAAGAAGCTGAAATGCCAGCGGCAGTGTGTTCGCTGAATTCATTAGCCAACAGTTTCAGAGTTGACGCAGCGATGCGTTTCGAACGACCAGGGTTGACCCAACTGTCACGTAAACACTCCACCCCTTCCTCGTCGACCTGGTCAGCGATCTTGCTCACCATGGTTCGGTTGCGTTCTTGCCACTCGTTTGGCTCAGCGAACCCAGATGCCGAGTTGGTGATGATGAGCCCTGCCACCCGGTCGGGGTGGCTCACGGCGTAGTGCATCACTAAAGCAGCTCCCATGGACTGGCCAACTAGCCAAATTTGTTCGACCTGTAGTTCTTTGCGGATGTGTTCGAACTCCTCGACATAGCCGTCTGGTTCGTAGCGCTTCGGTTCCTCAGGGCTGGGAGACTTTCCGTGGCCCCACAACTCAACCACTACCGGTCTGCAAACGGTCTGCAAGGCGGAAATGTTGTCGCTCCAATAGGACCGACTACCCAATGCACCGTGAACTAAAAGAGCTACTGGGCCGACTCCATTGTGGACCACTTTGTGTAAATGTTGATCGGACACTAATAGCCATCATGCACCGAAAACAAACACCCTTGCTTTCTTTCTGTCTAGGTAACTGATCTTCGCGGAGAGCCCGGGGATTGCTCATCGCCTGAGAGTTCTTTGAGTCCAAAACCTGCATGAACAACTAAGACGCCGAGAACCATACATCCGCCGATTACCGCTCGAAGCGAGATATCTTCACCCACCACCCACGCAGCAAAAACTGGGCTCAAAGCGGTTTCCCCTAACAGCAAAAGTGCTGTTTCCGGGCTTGGTAGCAGGCGCCCGCCCAAAGTAATGAGAGCCATCGCGACAGGCAAAATGATCAGGCCTAGCAAGAGCATCAAAGCGAAATCTTTGCCTGACAGCGCAGCATCGGTTCCGATTACGGCCAAGGTGATGCACCCGAGAAATCCGCCACAAGCGGCAGTGGGAACCATATCGAGGTGCTTATTCACGCGGATGATCGTTAAGTTGGCCGAAAAACCGAGGGAACAGCAAAGTGCGAATAAGTTCCCATCGCTCATTAGCCCACCTGAGGTTCCCCCTACAGCGATAGCAACCCCTATGAGAGCAAAAGGCATTGAAATAAGGGTCCGCCGGGCCACCGTGACCCCGACAAAAACTCTGGTCCACAGAGCAGCCCAAAATGGTGAGAGAGCCAAAATCAGTACAACGTTAGATACGGGAGCGCGGTCGACGGCGACGACAAACAAAATTGTCCCCGACCCCGACAAGACGCTGGCCACTATTCCCCAACGCCCGAGTGCTATCAACACCCCCCAAAGTTCTCCCCGATATCGCGCCGTCAGAAATATGCCGAGGGCAACACCCAACAAACCGGTACGCCACATAGCGTTTGTCATACTCGAAGCTTCGACGAGTCTGACAAACGTTGCGTCTGGGATGATCGCTGCTACCCCGAGAGAAGTGAGTAGCAACCCTCGACGATGTTCAGACCCAGCCACCCTTAAGTGCGATCCAAATGGATTGGCAACGTCTCGCGAATCAACTGATTGGTTGGATCGTAAAAACTGCGAATGCTTGGGGTGACGGAGCGTCGACGCGTACCAATTTCAATTTCCCATGTCGCACTATTAAGCCACGCCTGGTCAACGCCAGCGCGGTTAGTTACATATGCCATCGTGAGGCAACGATCTTCGGTGTAACTCCACATGCCCCCTGTAGTGCGACCCACATAGATGCCGTCGCGAAAGATGGGGTCATCGTGGTAACTGATTAAGTCCGAGTCTTCGACTCGAAACTGGATAAGGCGTTTGGTTCGGGGGATGTCCTTTTGTTTTAGTAATGCATCTCGTCCTATGAACCCACCTGGTTTGTCCCATGCGACGGCGAAACCGAGCCCTGCTTCCAGAGGAGTATCTTCGTCAGAAATGTCGTGCCCCCAGTGGCGGTAGCCCGATTCAAGACGCAGAGAGTTCATGGCGTGAAATCCAGCGTGACGAAGACCAACCGATTGACCCGCTTCGACGATTGACAAATAAAGCGTTTCTGCGGAGTCGGAGGGAACGTATAGTTCCCATCCCAATTCTCCGACATAACTCATGCGCAACGCCCTACAAACCGTTCCCCCAACCTCAATCTCTCGCATGCTGCCAAAAGGACAGTGTGCGTTGGATAAATCGGCATCGGAAATACTTTGGAGCAGATGGCGAGAAGATGGACCCATGACGCCGAGGACACTCCAGTGCTCGGTGATATCTGAAATCTCCACATTGCGTTGTCGGCAGGCACGCCGTAACCATGCCCAATCACGAGTTTGGGAAGCGGCGCTAGTGATCACCCAAAATTCGTCTTCGCTGAGGCGGGTGACGGTTAGATCGGCTTCGATGCCGCCTCGATCATTAAGCCACTGGGTGTAGACGCCGTGACCGGGATCGACGGCTATCGCATTAGAACTTAACTGCTCAAGAACTTCGAGGGCTTCTGGACCCCGGACAAAAAACTTGGCGAAAGAACTTTGGTCGAAAAGCCCAACGGCGTTTCGCACGGCATCACATTCGGCACCCGTATTTTCGTGCCAGTTTTGTTTTCCGTAGGAGTACTCGTATTGAGGGTCTTGGCCTTCGCGAGCGAACCAATTTGGGCGTTCCCATCCGGCGGTCTCACCAAAAACCGCTCCTGCGGCGGCCATGGCATCATGTAGCGCACTTTTTCGCACTCCTCGAGCTGATTCGTACTGACGGAACGGCCAGTGCATTGCGTAAAGAAGCCCCAACGACTCCGAAATTCGATCCTCGAGGTAGGAACGATCGTTTTGAAAGGGGAAAGACCGACGGATATCGACTCCCGATAGGTCCATAGGGGGATGCCCGTCGACGATCCAATCGGCCATAACCCAACCCGCCCCACCGGCAGTTTGAATGCCTACCGAATTGAAACCGGCCGCGACAAAGCATCGGTCAACTTCAGGTGCTTCTCCTAGGTAGAAGGTGCCGTCTGGAGTGAAGGCCTCAGGTCCGTTGAAGAACAATTGCAAACCAGCGTCCGCTAAAGAAGGCATTCGATGACAGGCCGCCTCGAAGATGGGTCCTATATGGTCCCAGTCTTCGGGCAAGGTGCCGAAACAAAAATCACGAGGAATGCCATCAAGATTCCAAATTTTTGCTTTGGGTTCGAAAAATCCGGCCATGATCTTGCCGGTCTCTTCTTTGAAATAGGTGTAATTGCTCGGATCCCGAACAATTGGCATGCCTCGTTCCGCTCCGTCGAGAGGCTCAGTCACTATGTAGAAGTGTTCGCAGGCTTGGAGAGGCACGTTGACGCCGATTGTTTCAGCGAGGTGGCGTGTCCACATTCCAGCCGCCATGACAACTGACTCGGCGAGAACAGTCTGACCTTCCTCTGTCTCTACGCCGATACAGGCATCACCTTTTTTAAGCAGCCGATCCACAGCAACTCCTTCAACGACTCTGGCTCCGCCGCTGCGGGCGCCCTTAATCAAGGCCATGGTCGTATCCACAGGTGATGTTTGCCCGTCTTTAGGAATGAAGAGGGCGCCGACCAGGTCGTCTGTGCGCAAGAGCGGCACCTTTTCACTTAGCTCGTCCATACCGATTTCCCGAATGTCAACTCCAACGGTTGACGCCATCGAAATTCCCCGACGCATCTCTTCCCAACGCTCACGATCCGAAGCAACCGAAATCGAACCGGGAGATCTATACCCTGTCGCTTGACCAGTTTCATCTTCCAGCTCTTCGAACAAGCGTGTTGAGTACGTCGCTAATTTGGTGAGGGAATGGGTCGATTTGAGTTGGGAGACTAAACCTGCGGCGTGCCAGGTTGTACCACCTGTCAGCTGTCCTTGTTCTAAAAGCAAAACGTCCGAGACGCCTCTTTTGGTCAGGTGATAGGCGATACTCGCGCCGATGATGCCGCCACCGACAACGATTACCTGGGCTCGGTCCGGAAGCTCAACAGTCATGGTTCGGTAAATCTAGACGCATCTTTCAATGCCGGCGGCACTTCTCGACGCGCTGCCTGTCCAACAGCGCGAAGATGTACGTCACTGCTGTGGGGGATAGGAAACATTAGATGAAACTGGACTTGAATGGGCGAAGAGCTGTCGTGACCGGCGCCAGCCTTGGGATAGGAGCGGCGACCGTTCGACTTCTTTCAGATATGGGCGCCGAGATCGAATTTTGTGCACGTAACGAAGAAGCTGTTGAGGAGTTAGCGAGCCACCAATCAGTCAGCGGCAACCCGATCTATGGGCACGTCGCTGACATGGGGAACAAAACGTCAGTAGAACAATTTCTTTCGGAGGTCAGCGCCAGAGGAGCAGTGTCGATCTTGGTGAACAATGTCGGAGCATCCCCTTCGCGAAATTTTCAGTACATGAGTGACCAAGATTGGACTGATCTCCATGAGCTCAACCTGATGTCCGCAGTGAGATGCAGCCGACACTTCCTCGCCGACATGCGCGAGCAGCAGTGGGGTCGGATCATCATGATCGCGAGCGGCGCCGCAAAATATCCAGGAGCGGCGCTTGTGGACTATGCCGCGACCAAAGCTGCCATGGTCGCCACGGGAAAGGCGTTGGCGGGTAAATACGGCAAAGATGGTGTCTTAGTTAATTCGGTTCTACCGGGGTTAATCCACACAGCCATGTGGGATCGGGCTGCGGGAGAAGTGGCGGAAGCGATAGGAAGCTCGGCCGCAGACGTCTTGGCAAACAATTCAAAAAGCGTTCCAGTAGGGCGTTACGGAACCGCCGACGAGGTTGCCAACGTCATCGCTTTCTTGTGCAGCGACGCCGCATCGTACGTAAATGGCGCCGCTATCGATGTTGACGGGGGTCAGGGAACCCACGTGTAACCACAGAGTGAGCGCCCGCTCTACATGCTTCGGCGCCGATGATTTTCTAGGGCGACTTCGACCATCGGACGGCGCTTTTCGTCGGTTTGTTCGATGTAGCTTCCCGGGTCTTTCTCACCCATGCGGGCAAGAACATACATGGAGTGAGCAGCCTGGGTGTGGGCGGTAAACCCCTGGGTCTCCTCAGCGTGATTGATTGCTGTTTTCATCATCCGCAACTGGAAAGGGTCGTTTTGAGCGACTCGTCGCGCCCAATCGAGGGTGTAGTCGGCGAGATCGGAAACGGGGGTTGTGTGATTTACCAGGCCTAGATCCTGCGCCTCGTTGGCATCAATGAAGCGACTTTCAAATAGCAATTCTTTGACCTTTCGAGGGTGAAGGTCCCATGGCATGCAGAAGTACTGGAAGTGGCTTCCCAGGAACATGGCGTTATTTGCGGCAAAAATGACATCCATTGCCGACGCAATCATCCAACCTCCAAAAATGCAGTAGCCCTGCACGGCGGCCACTGTTGGTTTCGGTATCTCTCGCCAACGCTTGGTATTGGCATAAAATTGCTCCCAAGTGCGGTCATACCAGCCCCGAATACCGGGCTCCCATGGTCGTTCCGCTTGATCGGTAAGTTCTTCCGCTGTGCCTAAGTCATGTCCTGCTGAGAAATGGTCGCCGGCTCCGAACAGGCAAATAACGTTCACTTGTGGGTCTTGCGCGGCAGCCATAAAGGCCTCATCAAGTTCCTCTAACAATACGCGGCTCTGAGCGTTCCGATACTCGGGTCGATCAACAGTGACGCTTGCTACCCGGTCGGCAACCTCGTAGCGGATATAACGGCCAGCTTCATCTCGATGTTGTTCAGTCATTGCACCGTAGTAGCACGGCTCTGACCCTCGTGTGGACAACACCGTGTCGAGCCCAATGATTAGCCCAAGGCCACTAGAGAAATAGAGGAGGTTTGTTAACTGTTACTCAAAATCCAGATGGACGTTGAAAGCCACCCAACGCTTCCTGAAGGAATCGCCCAGCTGCCAAAGTTGTTCGATCCTCAAGAAATGGGCCGGCTATTTGCACGCCGACTGGTTTGCCATCAATCTGACCCACTGGAACCACAGTCGCAGGTAGCCAAGAAACTCCGGTAAGACCCATCCACTTAAGCTGATCCGAGTAGAGACGCTCTGCTCCATCTACCTCAATTGTTCTCGCAGAAAAGGGAGTTGAATGGTCGTGTCGAATCGCCTCGGTGAGAGTTACGGGCAGTAACACCACGTCGAAACGGTTAAAGAACTCCCGCCACTTGTTCCTCTGCTGTAGCCGACGTTCATGCCAACTCAGCCACTCGCGATGCCTCATTGACGCATACCAAATACCTAACTCGCCTTGAGGTTCCTCATCGCTTGCAGCTTGCTCTTCGATTTCGGAAAGTGTCCAGGTTCCAGCCTCCGCTGCCGACAACAGATGCCGGAACGTATCGACAGCTTTCTCAAAGGTGAAGTCAGGCCGAGCTTCGTAATCAACCTCCGCGCCTGCGTCCTCAAACGCAGCTGCTGCCTTGAGCAGAAGGTTCCGATAGTCAGCGCTAACCGGGGCAGTCTCTTCGTCGACCCACACTGCAACTCGGAAGTCATTAACTGCGTTGTGGCGAGCCGGTGGCAGGGTCAATGAGTACGCGACCTGGTTCCAATCATCGGGGCCAGCTAGAAGATCGAGGGCCAGCTCTAAATCGTCAACATCTCTTGCCATGGGCCCCGCTACCGCTATGTCAGCCTGGCTAAGAGTTCCTGGCATGCCCGGAATTTGCCCTAATGCTGACACAACGCCGTAGCTCGGTTTGTGGCCGCATACACCTGACCAATGCGAGGGAATACGAATAGAACCACCGATGTCTGACCCCAACTCCAGCGGTGTGTAGCCCGCTGCCAGAGCCGCCCCGGACCCACCGGAAGAACCGCCAGGAGTGCATTCAATGTCGTAGGGATTTGCTGTCGTCCCATACACCTTGTTGTAGGACTGAAGATCGCCGGCCCAAATAGGGAGATTGGTTTTCCCGTAAACGATCGCTCCCGCGGCTTTGTATCGAGCGACAGGGTCAGCGTCTTTGTCTGGAACGAGTTCTGCTAGCTCCGGTGCGCCAGACGTAGTGATCAGGCCCTCCGTTTGAAAACTGTCCTTGATTGTTATTGGCACTCCATGGAGAGGTCCCAGTTCGTCGCCCCGCGCTGTAGCCTCATCAGCCTCGTCTGCTGCCGCCAACGCCCGTTCGGCATCCAACGCAACTACCGCGTTAATGGGCCCATCAAGACGTTCAACTCGACTCAATGCCGCCTCAAGCAACTCGCGGCTGGATACCTCTTTTGAGGCAATTGACGCTGCAGTCTCTAATGCCGTGCTGTAACTGTGATCGGTCACTGTGTCCTCCGCTATGCATCGACGAATGGTCTTACGTTAATGGGTTGCGCCGGCCAGCAACCCAGAAAATCTCTAATCCCCATGCCAGAAAAACTGGGTCTGGTTTTTTGTCACGAAATAGTGAATGATCTTGTGATCAATAAGGGGGGAAATGGATGTTGGAGCCGTACCGCGTTCTGGATCTAACCGACGAACGAGGCCAACTGGCAGGCATGATGCTGGCTGACCTCGGAGCAGAAGTCATCCTCGTTGAACCACATGAAGGGTCGCGATCGCGAGCGGTGGGCCCATTTGTTGAAGGACGAGAGGGTGACTCTGAGGCTTCCTTGTGGTTTTGGTCGTACAACCGTGGGAAACGGAGCCTCACGCTTGATTTGGATACCGAAGATGGACAGTCGCGTCTAAAAGCTCTGGTCAAAGGCGCAGATGTCATTATCGAATCCTCCGACGTGGGAAAAATGGCTCGCCGGGGCCTTAGCTACGAGGAATTGTCAGCACTCAACCCTCAAATAATCTTCACCTCGATTTCGCCATATGGCCAAACTGGCCCCAAGGCATCATGGAGCGCCACCGACCTCACCGTTGCCGCTGCCGGAATGCAGATGAACTTGCAGGGCGACGACGATAGGTCGCCTCTGCGGATCCCACTTGACCAATCTTTCCTTCACGCCTCGGCCGAAGCAGGAGCTGCGACCCTCATAGCGCTGCACGAACGAAATCGATCCGGCACAGGGCAACACGTGGACGTATCAGCGCAGCAGGCTCTTACCTGTGCCGTGCAATCGACATCATTGGCACATCTATACAACGCTCAAGAAGCAGGACGTTTGAGCGGCGGAGCCAAATTAGGTCCATTCAAAATTCGCCTCCGGTCACCAGCCGCTGATGGGTACGTCTCAACGACAATTCTGTTTGGCGAAGCGGTCGGCCCATTTGGCAAACGTCTCTTCGAGTGGATTCACGCTGAAGGAGAATGCGAAGACAGTGATTTAGAAATTGAGTGGATCGACTTCGTGGACGGGGTAATGAGCGGTCAGATCCCAATGGGCGAATACGACCGCATTCAAGACGTTGCTGCAGCGTTTACTTCTAAGCGACAAAAAGGAGATCTTCTTCAAGAAGCGTTGGCGCGCCGACTTCTCATTGTGCCGATAGCGACCGTCGGCGATGTCGCCGAAGAACCTCATTACGCAGAACGAGACTTTTGGCGAGACATCGAAATTCCCGACCACGGAACCGTTTCGTTTCCTGGCCCCTCAGCAAAGATGTCCGCGACACCAATGGCGATTGACCGGCCCCCTCCCGAACTAGGCGAGGCAAATGCCGAATTTGAAGACGAAATGGCTCGAGATTTGCCACCCAACACGGCCAAATCATCTTCTGATGGAACTGCTTTACCCCTATCGGATGTGAACGTATTGGACTTGCAATGGGTTATGGCGGGACCGGCGTCAACCAGAGTTCTCGCTGACTGGGGCGCGACGGTGGTGCGTATCGAATCCTCAAACAAGGTTGAAACAGCACGCACGATCCAACCGTTCCTCAACGACGAAGGCGGAGCTGATAACGGAGGCTTGTACCAAAACATGAACGCGGGAAAGATGGGCCTCGCACTAGATATGTCGAAACCAGAGTCGAAAGACGTGATTCTTGACCTAGTGAAATGGGCCGATGTTGTCTGCGAATCATTCTCGCCAAAAGCCATGCAGAACTGGGGACTTGGTTACGACGATCTCAAAAAAGTCAACCCGTCCATCATCATGACCAGCAGTTGCCTATTTGGCCAAGACGGGCCTCTATCGAGTCTGGCGGGTTTTGGAACCATGGGAGCTTCCATGTCTGGCTTTTACGCGATGACCGGATGGCCAGACAGAGATCCCGCTGGGGTTATGGGCGCCTATACCGACTATGTCTCTCCGAGATTTTTGACGGCGGCAATTTTGGCTGCACTTGATCATCGTGACCGAACCGGGGAAGGTCAATACATCGATCTTTCGCAGGCTGAGTCCGCAATGCACTTTTTGACGCCAGCAGTGCTGGACTACCGAATCAACGGCCGGGAACCTCAACCGGTCGGCAATGATCACCCGTCGATGTTCCCCCATGGAAACTATGCATCTGACGGTGAAGACAAATGGGTCGCCATTGCGTGCGAGAGCGACGACCAGTGGAGAGCAATGTGTCACCTCATGTCGTTACCGGATCACCTTGTTGAACTCGGATCTGAACAGCGACGCGAACGTCGAGAAGAAATTGACAGCGAAATATCAGCGTGGACCTCTGAACGGTCGGGAGCAGAGGCACAAGAGTTACTCCAAGAAGCGGGAGTGACTGCCCACCGATTACAGATGTCCGATGCGCTTGCCGATGACCCTCAACTCGAACACCGACGACACTTTCGTCACGTCGATCACATGACAAATGAGAAAATGTGGGTTGAAGGAACGCGCTTCGTAATGAGCAGGTCCTCCGACGACATCACCGACGCCGGACCCAGCTACGGCCAACACACCTTTGAAGTCTTAGAGGGACTCTTGGGATACGACGCTGATCGGATTGCAGAGCTAGCCGTTGCAGGGGTTCTCGAATAACGAGGTTTAGTTCTTAGGGCGGAGTCTCTGAAGCTGCTTGACCAGTTAGTCCACGGTAATTGCGGTCGATGAACCAGCGTTGATAGTCGCCGTAGGTAGTTGGCTCATAACGGCTCGGCGTCTCAGGTGACACTGTGGTTGGAACTGGTTCAACTATGGCGTCGTCTCGGGCGCCATAGAAGAACGGCACGGCGTAGCGCTCCACCTCAGAAAGGTTGCTTGCCCGGTGAGCGGTAGAGAGGTATTTGCCATTAGTCCAACGTTTCAACATGTCGCCGCTATTCACAACAAACGAGCAAGGCACCACCGGAGGTTGCACCCAGTCGTATCCGGCTGGGCGAACCTCCAAGCCGGGAACGTCGTTTACGGGCAAGAACGTGAAAATTGAGCTGTCTGTATGGGGGGCCAACCCCCATTCGTTTTCGCTGTATTCCATGACGGGATAGTGAGACATCCGCAACGTCACGCTCGGCACGTCAAAGTCCTTGGCAAAGAAGTCAGGGTCGAGATCGAGGGAGAGAGCTAAAGGCGGTAAGAGAGAGTCCGCTAGTCGCTGCATCGACTGGATATATTTAGCAGTCAGCTCTTTGAAGCCTTGAAGATCTGGGTATTGGTTTGCTTCCCGATAACCGCCTTCATGAACGAAAAACGCCTCGTTCTGGTTGGGCTTACGTACCGCTCCCGCTATTTCGCTCGCGTAGGAGGTACCTGCCCCCATTCCGAGGTAGCCGCCGTGAGTGCGGTCCATTGTGATGCCGTCTTTTTGTTCTTGCGGCAACGAGTGGAGTGTGCGCGTTGCTTCATAAATCTGTTCGACCAATTCCCAAGGGACACCGTGGTTGATAATCGAAAAGAATCCGATTTCTTGGAGAGCTTCTTTCAGCTCGGACACCAGAGTCGCGACGCCGACTTCATCGCCGTCGAGTAGAGGCTGAAGATCAAGGACTGGAATTATCGAAGCGGAAGTCACTTTTGTTGACATAAGCCCCCCTAAGACACTCACACAAGATTAGGACAAGGAGCACCGGAGAATCTTGACGTCCTGGCTCAAGCGGGATCGATGGTCACTTCTCGTTGAGCGAACCTCCAGCCGTCGGTTGTTCGGACCAATCGGTCTCGGTAGATGCCGGTCGCTCTGAACAGCGCAGAGTCGCCTTGCCCTGCGCTGTACGCGTTCAGGTAGCACTGCATAGTCGCAGCATCGCCGTCTCCTTCAATGAGGAGGTTCCAATTCCAATGTCGAGCACGGCCTTGATTAATGGAGAAGTGTGTTTCGGCGTAAGCGCGGAGGGCGTCTTGACCTTGATGTGTCCCTCCGAGGGGAGCGTCGCCGGGAAGACCGACACAACTGAAGGTTCCATCGGGGGTGAAGGTATTCACCCAACCATCTACGTCGCCTAAGTCCACGGCAAAGTTATATCGGGCTAGCAGCTGGCGAATTTCTTCATGATCACTTGGTTCTAGAGCCATCGATGAACCTCCATTTCAGTCCTACGTTAGGGGCTTGCGGCCCGGCACGTCATCTGGCCGCGAGTTCGTGGAGATCAGCTGAAATTTCACCAACTTGTATCCGTAGCCGTTGAAGGACACTTGAGCCGTCTTTCGTGGTCTTCCACTCCCGTCGCTTCATACGTTCCAGTCGATTGCAAATAGAACCAACGACCTTCTCAATGTCCGTTGGGTCGAAGCCGCCTGCTAGAGGGTCGCCTAGATAAACGGCGGTGTCTTGCAGACGGGACCGCAGTAGGTCTAGGCGAGGTCGATTCTCTTCTCGTGTTGATCGGGGGATTCGGGGCAGAAGAGTTCGAAAGAAGTACTCAACGTCTGCTGGCGTGAGTCGGGCTAGTTCGAGGCCTTCGATATGTTCCGATCGATTCATTGGCTGCCTGTAGCGCTACTCATCTCGCAAGCTCCGCGATTTGATTCGCCGCGGCGATACCTGAGTTAAACGCACCTTCTACTTTGGGACCGTTGAATGCTTCCCCGGCCACGACCAGTCGGGGTTTTTGCCCCCAAGTCACTGACGACTCAGGAACTACATCTACGGGTCCGGCGTACCGCCATCTGGTGATCGATGAGGTAGTGACGTCAGTAGCTTCGACCCAACGACTGAGTTTGTCAGTCGCGAACCCAATGACAGTCTCATCAGGTTGATCCCACAGGTCCAAGCTTGCCTGGTTTGATAGGTGAATGGTGAGAGCCGGAATTGAACTGACTCCCTTTTCGTTGTTGTCCGAGATGAACGCCAAATCTTCGCCGTCGAGAAGTTGTATGCCTCCGCCAACAGGCATCTCTTTCGGCGGACTTTCCAACACCAGTAACACAGCGATCGTTCGCTTGTATTGAATTGCCTGGAGTTGACTCATGATCTTCGAGGGAGGCTCCATGCCCGACCTTTGAGCGAGTGAGAGGCTGACCGGAACAGGTGGAGTCAAAATTATTCCCGAAGCGGAAAGTTCACCCAAGTCATGTATAGCGGAACCTAAATGCAGGCGTGCCTGAGACTTACCCAGCAGCCATGCCGCTAGTGCTGTCATGTCCGGAACACCGCGCCATCTCTCGTATCCGTCGGGATTGTCGCCGAAACCTCGAGTCCATACCTGAGTTGCACCTTCAGCTTCGGCGGCTTGCACCAAAGAACGAAACTTGTTTCCTCGCGTCGTAAAGAACTGTGCGCCGTGATCGAATGCGGCGCCAGCGACGTCGCACCGCGCCATTCGCCCCCCGACCAGCGCTTCGGCTTCATGAACCTCAGCGACTATTCCCAACTCGTACAGTCGATAGGCCGCTGCAGCTCCGGTGATGCCAGCTCCGATGATCGCGACGTCAGTTGGCGAATTCGACATGACTTGAACTTACTCCGGCGCAGACAAAAGTTCGTTGGTACGGTGCAACTCACCGGCAATCCGAAAGGACCGCTATGAGAGCATGGCGTTTGAATGAATTAGGTGACCCGTGGGACGTTCTTTCCCTTGACGAGGTCGAGTCCCCGTCGCCAGGCGCGGGGGAGGCGCGAGTTTCAGTGTCTGCGAGCGATCTTAATTTCGCCGACATTCTCCAATGCCAAGGTCAATACCAAGTCAGACTTGAACCCCCGTTTACGCCGGGGATGAGCGTCGCGGGCACAGTGGTCGAAGTAGGACCAGAGTGTGAACTCCAAATCGGTGACCGCGTCTTAGGGATGACAACTTCGGGCTGGGGTGGCTATGCCGAAGAAGCGTTAGTCCGAGGCCACGAGATGCGCATAGTTCCAGACAATGTCTCGCTTCCGGCGGCGGCAGCAATGAACGTGATTTATGGAACTGGATGGACGGCGTTGCACCGAAGGGGACAGATGCAACCAGGTGAAACAGTATTGGTGTTAGCGGCGGCCGGAGGTGTCGGCTCCGCGGCAGTTCAAATGGCAAAAGCTCATGGATGCACCGTCATCGCCGCCGCAGGTGGAAGCGAAAAAGTTGATGTTTGCCGGTCACTTGGCGCAGATGTTGTGGTTGATTACAACTCCGAAGATCTCTACGAGAAGGTAATGGAAGCAACATCTGGTGCAGGGTGTGACCTCATATATGACCCGGTCGGCGGCGAGTACTTTGACGTTGCGCGACGGCTCGTGGCTTGGGAAGGGCGGCTGCTAGTTGTCGGGTTTGCTAGTGGCGACATTCCAAGCGCCCCAGCAAACCACGTCCTAGTAAAGAACTACTCAGTCGTGGGTGTTCACATGGGCGGATACAAGGGCCGCATGGATGAGGTACTAGACGAGTGTTACGAAGAGCTTTGGGACCTGGTCGCCACCGGCTCGCTTGACCCACTCGTAAGTAAAGAATTGTCTCTAGATGATTTGATGGAAGGTTTGATCGATCTCTCTACCCGGAAAACAACCGGTCGAGTCATGCTACGACCAGACATGTAGCGACTGATTCACTTACCTCAGTTCGTAACAGGCGACACCCTGATCTCTCCCACAGTGGTTCCGGCCCAGTTTTTGAGAGTTTGTGGCGCCGCGAACTCGACACAACCCAAACGATCCAGCAGCCATTCAACGGCGACCTCAGCTGCTCTTGCTTGACCATCTCGGACTTTCAGCGCGAACGCAAAACCTTCGCGTAAATCCACTCCGCAAAACACCCCTTCGGCACCGGTTTTGACCGCGGCGTCACCAGATGCAGCCTCCATCAAACGGGTGCACGCACGGTCCGTACCTGCGACAAGGAACGGCTCTGCAACCATGGCCTGAAGAAGACGTTGTCCCGAACCACGTGCCCGAAGCTGTGACCAACCTCCCGCTAAATGACTCAGAGGAATAGACCAGACGGGAACACCGCAGCCATCTACGCCGGGAACCTGATCACTTAAATCGATACGACAGAAATCCTCAATAGCTGGGGTCACAAAGTTTTTCATCACTGGGTGATCAGGAGCGATGTACCCCGATACGTCTAAATCGAAATGTTTTGACAGAGAAACGAATCCAGTGTGTTTGCCCGAACAATTGTTGTGGCGACTGTCAGGCTGAATTCCTGAAAGCATCAAGTCGCGGGCAGCTTCAGGGTTAGCGGGAGGGTGAGCGCCGCACTCGAGGACGTTATGGGAAAACCCCAACACCTCAAGCCAACGGTCAACCACTTCAACATGACGTGCCTCCCCGTTATGACTTGAACACGCCACCGCAAGCTGCTGTGCGGTCAGACTTTCGGAATCAGCTATGCCTTCGGTAATCAGAGGTGTGGCCTGAATCGGTTTCAGAGCAGAACGCGGCAACGTCGGTCGACTCGACTCTCCCCACCCTTCAACTAAATTTCCTGTGTTATCAACCAGAGCGACATCCACCAGATGGACACTTTCGATGGTGGCGCCTCGAGTGACCTCAACAACAAGCGGGTTATTCACATCAACAGTCTTTCAGAGCACAGACACCGTGGTGCTGCAAGAATTACAAACGTCGAAAGGTAGCTGATGGGAACACTTGAGGGACGTTTGGCGTTAGTCACAGGGGCGAGCCGAGGAATCGGCGAACATTGCGCTAGGTCGCTGGCAGCTCAAGGCGCCCGAGTTGCTTTGGCGGCGCGATCAGAAGAAGACCTCAATAGGGTCGCCCAGGATCTCCCCAACGACCCGGTCATTATTGTCGCGGACTTAGCTCTCCAGGGAGCAGGAACTGAACTTGCTAACGCCGCGATTGACGCTCTTGGTGGGGTTGACGTTCTTGTGAACAACGCGGGGGTTAGTGAGATCAAGGGTCAAGATGAGATGGTGATGAGATTGAACTATCACGCGCCACTTGAAACCACCAAAGCTTTGGTACGCCAAATGGGTGATCGGGGCCACGGATCGGTTATCCATATGTCATCTGTAGCGGGCGCAACCGGAGTAGCCGAACTACCAACCTACGGCGCAACCAAGGCCGCCCTTGATTCTCTTACGCGAAGCCAAGCCGCACAGTTTGGTAAATACGGAGTGAGGGTGAACGCTGTAGCTCCGGGACTGATCATCACTGAAATGTGGGAAGAAGGCAGAAAGACACCTGGCTTAGCTGAGGGGCTTGCCGACCATATCGCTTTAGGGCGATGGGGTGAACCAGACGAAATAGGTTCAGTGGTTGCGTTTTTGGCGGGTGACGCGGCGGCGTACATCACGGGACAAACCATCGTGGTCGATGGAGGCTTCCATGCCGTGACCGCATGGGGTGATTACGTGCGGTGAAATCAGTCGCGGCGAACCACGTAGCCCACTGATTCGCGATCCCAAGTGCGTTTGGTGACACCCGCATCGCGGATTGCTTGCTTCCGAATCTTCCCCGACGCCGTTTTGTCTAATTCCGTCACAAATTCGACGTATCTGGGGACTGTGTGGCGAGGCATCCTCGGTACACACCAGTCAAGGAACTCCGAAGGATCCGGTGAGGGTCCATCAACGGCGAGCACCACCTTTATTTCATCTTCGCCACCTGCGCCCTCCACGCGTAACCCAACCGCTGCGGACTCGATAACAGAGGGATGCTCATTGAGAGTCTGCTCCAACTCAAACGAAGAAATGTTCTCGCCGCGCCTCCGGATGCGGTCCTTTATGCGATCAACAAAGAACAAACGACCTTCGGCATCCATATGACCGGCATCCCCGGTATGGAACCAAAGATTCCTCCACGCTTCAACCGTCTTGTCGGGCATCTTGAAATAGCCAACGTTGAAACAAAAAGGAACCTTCGGACGAACCAAAATTTCGCCGATCTCATTTCGAGGTAACTCCCTATCGGTTTCCGGATCGGCGATGATGACCTCAAAAAAATCACTCAAAGGGGGGCCCGCACAACCCGCCATTACCGGATCATCGAGATCGCTGTAAGTGACCATGTTCACTTCGGTCATACCGAAGCCCTGACGCAAAACGACCCCGAAACGTTCCTCCATAGCCTCACCCCACTCCTCGGCGACAGGAATCGCGAGGATGCGAGTAAGGAGATGATCCTGATCGTGTTTTGAGGCCGGACTGCGAAAGATGAACTCGGGCATGACGCCCAAAGCGTTCGTAACCGTGATCTTCTCCTCGCGAACGATATTGAGCCAATCCGTCACGCTGAATCGTTTAGTGACGTGACAAGAAGCACCCGCAAGCAGCGACGCGTACACCTGCATGAACAAGCCATTGGCGTGGAACAACGGCATACAGCAGAAGTATCGATCGTGTTGGGTGAGTTCCATAGCAGCCACGGTTCCCAACGCAAACAGATAGCAGTGCCCCTGAGGCATCAGCACGCCTTTAGACGGTCCGGTGGTGCCAGAGGTATACATGATCGTGCAGACATCTTCTGGAACTGGAGTCGCGAGCACCTCCACCTGCGGCGCGGTCTCTAACAGTGGCTCCAACGACATATGAGATGCGCCTGAAAGTGATTCAGGTACAGAATCAGAAGAAGTGGTGCCATCGTTGACTCTGAGCACCGTTTCGATAGCGGTGGGGGACGTGTCCACCACATCGAAACGTTCCATTAACCCGCTATCGACCACGATGATGCGTGGGGAACTGTTATGAACCTGATGTTCTAGAAAGTTGCCTCGAAGTTCCGTATTGATCGGAACGAATACTGCTCCCACCTTGTGCGTAGCAATCATGGTCAACATGAACTCTCGGCTATTAGTGAGCAGACCAAGGACCCGATCACCTGGTTGCACGCCCAAGTCAGAGAAAGCCGTTCCGAGGCGGTCAGTTAAATCGTTGAACTCCGAAAATGACACACTGGATCCACCCTCGAAAGACAAAAATTGGCGCCCCCCAGCAACAGCTGCTTGATGACGGACAGCATCAACCAAGGTCCACTGCTCCCTCGGAAGGGCAGGTCCCAAATCGTCAAGGTTC
>DJZU01000023.1 GCA_002448715.1 Candidatus Neomicrothrix sp. UBA6944
CCAGTGGTCTCAGGAGTCAATGCGAGAGCGAGAACGAGAAGATCTGTTCCTGGGAGCACATCGTGGAGATCTCCGGAATCAACCACCTGAGTAGCGCCCTCCATTGAAACCACTTGATTGCGAACGACTGTTACCTCACATCGAAAGGGCGATAAAAGCGGTAGGAGGTTTTCAGTGATTCCCCCTCCTCCGAGAATCGTGACCTTCGCTCCAATCAAATTCTGACCTTGAGGATCTGACCACTTATCAGCGCGAGCATAAGTATTGATGGAACGAAATCCCGCCAAAGCGAGAGTCAACACATGTTCTGCGACTGGGGCAGCGTAAACACCCTTGCCACAGGTCCAGATGAGATGAGGTCGGGAGCGAAGCATTTCAAGGAACGGCTCAATGCCCGCGTAGGGCAACTGAACCCAGTCGATGTTGGGGTTTTCGTCAAGCATCGGTGGAAGGAGGTCAGCTCGCGCCGGTTCGGCCCACACCAATACCTGTGCTTCGTCGGGGCTGGCTACTTCACCTCCTCCGCCCTCAACAGCGGTGACTAGAGACTGACGTCTCCAGCAATCGGGTTCGACAGCGACTTTCAACATGGGGAAGACGCTAGACCGCCCCAACGTCGAAGAGGAAGTCTGTTGCTGTGGTCAATCGTGGGCCAGACAGTCGGATTCTTCATATCGTTCTGATTTATGAACGACTGTCGGCGATCAGCCCGCCATCTGGGAAGATGATTTCACCGGTAACAAAGCTTGCCTCATCACTGCACAAATAGAGACACGCATTCGCGATATCGGATGGTTCGCCGAGCCGTCGGAGAGGTGTTTCTTTAATTCGTTCTTCAACCCAGGTTTCGTTGCTGGTGGCGGCGCCACTCATCGAGGTCTTTATGTAGCCGGGGCCAACTGCGTTGACGCGGATGCCGTGTCGAGCGAGCTCTATCGCCCCGCATTTCGTCAACATCCATACCCCGGCTTTAGATACGCAATAGTCCGATGCTCCCATCAATGCTGTTTGCCCCGCTATAGAAGCGATGTTGACAATTGCGCCTCCTTCGGACTTAGCCATCTGCTGAGCTACTAGTTGGTTGGTCAACATGACTCCGGTGAGGTTGACGTCCAAGACACGTTGCCAATTCGATAAGGATTTATCGATCAGCATCATGTCTTTACGGTCGTGACGATCAGCGTCAGCTTGTTCAGTGGCTTCACGGCTTACGTAACCGGCATGGGAGATTCCGGCCGCGGCCACGCACGCATCGATTCTGCCGAAACTTTCGACAGCACCGCCCGCCATCGCTTCCACCTCTTCAGGTATTGATGTGTCAACTGTCAACCCGATTGCTTCGCCCCCGAAAGAAGCGATTTCATCCACGACAGTGTTAGCGCGCTCAAGATTGATGTCGGCCACTACGATTTTGGCGCCCTCTTCGGCGAAGCGAAGACAGCATGCTCGTCCAATCCCCGATGCGCCGCCGGTAACGATTGCAACCTTGTCAGCCATACGCCCAGTCATCACAAACCTCCAAATGTTTGGACACAATGTAGATACCTGGAGAGATCCTTGCTTAGAGGAAAGCGAAAGCTCCTTGTGGAACAGCAGATGAGTTGGAAGCGCATCCGGATATTTCGTTGACAATCATGGTGCTAGGGCCGACGATACCGGAGCTACTTGGCGCGGCACAGCGCTCTTGATGAGTGAAAGTGGGTGCTTGTTACAGCGGAATTTGGTGATCGCCTGGGCAGTAACTACTCAAGCACTCCGGCTATCACTAGATCCGCGATCTGGTCCCCATCGTAACCCAAAAGATCGGCCAGAATTTCGAAATTGTGCTCTCCCCACAGCGGACCACTTCTTGTTGGCGTTCCATCGCTTTTCGATAAACGAAACCCGTATTGTTCGGCCCACGTCGTCTCGTATATCTCATGGGGCACTTCAACGAAATGGTTTCGGTATATCAGCTGTTCATCAGACGTAACTTCTGGGCTGTTCTGAACTTGATGGGCTGGAACCCCTTCGGCTTGAAGAAGCTCGGTGATTTCGACAGCCCCCCTAGAGAAGCACCAGGATTGTATTAGCTCGTTCAATTCGCTTTCTCGTTCACGACGCTGAGATACACCCAAATTGGATAACTCCTCGGCACCTATGACCACAGCTAGGGCACCCCACTGGTCATCATTTTCGCAAGCGACAGCAACCCATTCATCGTCGCTGCCGTCGCGACACTCATACACCGAATGTGGCGCCATCCATCGGTCAGCATTGCCGATTCGACTCTGAGGGAACCCGTTGACCTCTTGGTCAAGAATCGCTTCGGTTAAGAAATGAATGCCGCCCTCCGCTTGGGAGAAATCAAGCACCATGCCTTCGCCGGTGCGCTCACGGTGATCCAGAGCTGCCATAAGTAGCGCTGCGGTCAGGCGCGGGGAAGTAGCGTCAGTGTAAGCGAGGAAGGGACCGGCTGGGAGACGATCTGCCCAGCCAGTCAACTCGTAATAGCCGCCCGTAGCTGCCCCCATGTTCCCGAAACCGGGGATAGGGGATAACGGTCCACTCTGACCGAAAAGTGTTGTCGAACAGACGATTAGGCGTGGATTGACTTCTAGTAGGTCTGATGGGCTTAGCCCAACGCGGTCAAGTACACCTGCTGAAAAAGCGTTGACTACGACGTCGCACTTTGTCGCAAGATCCAAAACTACTTGCCGTGACTCGGGGACTTTCAGATTGATCTGCAGGCTCTCTTTGTGGGCGTTGATCGAATGCCATTGCTGACTGTTCTCTGGGCCTTCAAGGTCGCCGGGGTCGCGACTCAATCCAGATGTACGCACCTGATCGGGTCGCGTCTGAGATTCCACTCGGATGACTCGAGCGCCGTAATACCCCAACATTCGAGTGGCGAAGGGACCCGCATACACCCACGTGAAGTCAAGAATCGTAATTCCCTCGAACGGGAGCCTCGTGCTCGCAGCATCGCCCTCTATCTGGTCCAACTCTCGGGTTTCGTTCAGGACTTCGTCAGTGTGTTCACCCAATAACGGTGGTTTCCCGAGCCGCTTGACGCCGGTGGGAGTTCCGTGAGCCCATGGACCCGGAAATCTCACTGGTGTTTCAACTTGATCCATTTTGACTTCGTCCCAAAATCGCCGCTCGGCATAGTGGCGCGTTTCCAGAACATCTGCAGGCGTGATAACAGGAACCAGGAGAAGCTTGTCTCGCTGAGCCATTGAAAATAGATCGTGCTTTGTGTGAGAAAGAAGTGCGTTCGCAACGCATTGTGCGGTTCGCTCCGTGATTGATGCGACGTCTTCAAGATCTCGATCAGTAAGCAAGTCGACCCAATCGATTCCCGCTAGGTCGTCGTCGAGATGTCCTTCTTGTTGAACCCATTCAAGTAAACGGTTCGTAAATGAACCGACTAAGACACCAGGTAAGAAGGTGATTGTTACGTGGCCGTCGGCGCATTCGTAGACAAACCGGAATTCGACCATCCCCAAGAGTTCGAACCCGCCACCGGTTCTTTGGGCTGGAGGGTTGTCACAAAGTGAAGGGGCGAGCCAGCCCTGGGCCGTCAAAATCATCGCTTCTTGAGCCGAGACGTCAACATGTTGTCCAAGTCCGCTGATCTTTCTCTCGGTTAACGCGATAAGAGCTGCACAAGCAGCTTCAGAGCCGGCGTTGACCCACACTTGAGGCGCTGAGATCCGCACTGGTGCCCGATCACGGTAACCATTGAGTGACATAGGGCCAGCCGCTGCGTTTAGCGTGAGGTCTGTACCGACCCAACCTGCTTTAGGGCCCTCGCCTCCGAAATTAGTTAGTGAAACCGTCACAAGCGAAGGGTTGGCAGTGCGCAACGCGTCGAGGTCGATATCTATAGCCCCGCACTCAATGAGGACGTCTGCTGTGCTCGTTAATTCCAGAAGCTGCTGGGCATCGTCAACTACGACCGATCGCTTGCCCCGGTTGTAGGCCCAATGCTGGAGTGAGTATTCGGGATTTTCTTCGTCGTTTGCGAAGGGTGGAAGGTGGCGTGAACGCTGACCCGCCGGAGGTTCGATGGCGATGACATCGGCGCCGAGCTGAGCGAATAAGAAGCCAGCGAAGTGACCCCGATCGTCTGTTAGGTCGAGCACACGGTAATGCGACAACATCTGAGCCCCCCGGCTTCCTAATGATCTGGAAAGCTGATCGTAGTGTCAGGCTTTAGCGCAAGTCGACAGAACGTGCTGAACTATCGACTTACCCCGAGGAACGTATGACTGAAGAAGAAAACGACAACACAGTTGACCCGGTCGCAGATCTGCATGAGCGACGACGACGTATTCGCGAAGAGATGGGTGGCGTAGACAGAGTTGCCCGAATGCGAGCAGAGGGAACGCCCACTATTCGGGATCACATAGCTGGGGTTTTGGACAGCGATTCGTTTCGCGAGTTAGGCACACACGGTAGGTCCATGCGTCTGGAGGATAGGCATAACACCCCGGGTGACGGCAAAGTCGGAGGCGAGGGTCGAGTTGATGGCCGACCTGTTGCTATTGGTGGTGATGACATCACCGTTAAGAAGGGTTCAAGCGCGATAGTCGGCGGCCGGCGAATACATAGAATTTACGAGCGTGCTCTCGAACGAGGCATGCCCTATGTGTATATCGGCGAAACCGGCGGAGGTCGCATTCCGGATTTGATCGGAGCGGAAGGTATAGCTGACGTTGCCCCAGATCCAGAGCTCACACAGCGGCGACGCCAAATCCCTATGGCAACCATGATCGTCGGCCAAAGTTTTGGTGGTTCATCTTTCCAGTCGGCGTTCTCTGATTTCGTTGTACAGGTGCGCGGTTCAGTCTTGGCTGTCACATCACCCAGAGTTTTTGAAGTAGCTACTGGAGAAATTATTGGCTTTGAGGAATTAGGTGGAGTCGACGTACATTCTCGGATTACAGGCCAAATCGACATAGGGGTAGACACGTTTGAGGAGGGGTACGCGGCGGTTCGAAAGTGGCTTTCATACCTCCCTTCAAACGCGTGGACGAAAGCGCCGCGAAGTGACTTCCGATCTGACCTAGAACCTGACGAGTCGCTTGCAGGCATGGTCCCGTTAAAGAGAACCCGCGGATATGACATGCGTCGATTCAGCGCCGCCCTCTTGGATCCCGGAACGTTCATGGAACTGCAACCGGGCTATGCGCGAAACCTCACTACCGGTTTGGGACGGTTGGATGGATTCTCGGTGGGAATCGTTGGGAATAACCCCATGTTCAATGCCGGAGTTCTGGATCCAGAAGCATGCCGGAAAGCAATCCGACTCATGTGTCTATGCGACGCGTTTAATTTGCCTGTCATCTTTTTGATGGACGTGCCCGGCTTCATGGTTGGGAAGGCAGTCGAGCATGATCGCATACTGTCACTAGCAATTCGTTTCGTGGAAGCATTAGGCAACATGTCTACGCCGACATTGACGGTGACTCTCCGCAAAGGATTCGGTTTGGCGTTCCCTGCAATGAACGGCTCTGGTCTGGGATCCTCGGGCCTGTATTCGTGGCCTGGTGCCGAAATTGGTTTTATGGACCCCGATGTTGGAGTCAATGTCGCATACTCATCCAGGCTTGATCAATTGGATCCGGCTGAAGCAGATGCGGAGCGCGCCAGAATGGTGTCGGAAATTTCGCTCGCGACATCTCCTTATGAAGCTGCAGGGACGCTCAGAATTGATGAGGTAATTGACCCCGCTGACACTCGGAGTGTTCTTGTTGACGATCTCAGACAACTAGATGGCAGAAGGGTCCCAGCACCAGAGGCCCGGCCACTGAGTTATTGGCCTACTGTTTGAATCACACAACGAGGTTAAGTAATGAGCTACGAGGTAACTGAAAAAGAACGCGACGCATGTGCCCGAGACGGAGCTGTTCCTCTTAGGAAAGTAGTAAGCGAAGAGTGGTTGGGGGTTCTAGAAGCGGCTATCGAACGCGACATCAGGGAACCGGGCCCATATTTTCATGGTTACGTGCCTGATAGCGGCGTGGGCAGGTTCCACGGCAACATCAGAATCTGGGAAACCGACTCAGAGATGGAAAGATTCTGCACCCAAGGACCGCTCATTTCCTTAGCTGCACAGTTCTTTCAGTCCTCCAAGATCAACCTCTTCTATGACCAGCTTTTTGTGAAAGAACCAGGAACCGAAAACCGGACTAGGTGGCATAACGACTTGCCGTACTGGCCTGTCAGGGGACAGCAGATTATGTCTTTTTGGGTGGCGCTCGACGCAGTCACTGTTGAGAGCGGAGGCCTCGAATTCATCAAAGGTTCCCACGCGTGGGATATTTGGTACCAGCCCGAGACGTTCGGGAAAACGTCCGGGCACGGGGAATACGAAAGAAACCCCGATTACGTTGACATTCCAGACATCGAAGCGGCGCGTGAACGCTATGAAATCATCAGTTGGGATTTAGAACCGGGAGACGTCTACGCATTTCATGCAATGACCGTCCATGGAGCCGGAGGGAACCTGCGAAGTGACGTCCGTCGCCGCGGCTACACAGTGCGTTATTGCGGTGACGACGCTGTGTATGACACCCGGAAGGGCACCCAAGGTCACCTTCTGTCGGACATCCACGATGACGGCGATCAACTCGACAGCGATCAGTACCCGCTTGTGTGGAGTTCCAACTGACGAGGTAGTTGGCTTATTTGAGGACCCGGGCTGCCGCTAAATTGGCGACCTAGTCTGAAACGCCTCTAGGAGTTCGCCAAATAGCAGCAAGCCTGTGTCCCAAAGATCTATTGCCAGCCTGAGCTGGGCGTTGGCGACTTCAGTGCACTTGAAATGCCGGTAGTTACAGGCCTTCGACGATTACTACTGGACCATGGGAGTTGTCTAGACGGTGTGGCAAGATCTCCTGATATTCGTCTGAGTCTTTCCATGCCATTGCCGATTCGGAGTCTGGAAATTCCAATATCACCATTATGGGGTTCGGGTCGCCTTCTGAGTAAAGTACCTCGCCCAGCCGCACCAAGTACTTGCCGCCGTGGTTCGTAACTGTTTCCTCCACCTTCTCCATGTACGGTCCCATACCTTCTGGGTTATCTACTTGGAGCATTCCCATTAAATAGGTCTTCGACATAATCCGCCTCTTTCATTAGGCCCGCGAATTTAGTGGATTTCAGTTATCTTCATCCCTTTAGGAACTTGGGGTGTGTTACTCGAGGACTTGGGCTGCCGCTAAATCGGCGATCTGATCTACGGAATAGCCCAGAAGTTCAGTCAACACTTCAAAATTATCTTCTCCCAAACACGGCCCGCCCCGATTGAGTACCGCCGGAGTCCGTGACATTTTCGTTCTGCACGAGTGGGTCCACATTTGGCCTGCATGGCTTTGTGGAACCTGGATCTGGTGCTGTCGGTGAACCAGTTGAGGGTCAGAGTTGGTTCCAGCAGCATCGTGCACGGGATAGGCCGCTACTCCCAACGCTTGGAGTTCTTCGGCAGCAGTAGTGCTGTCGCGAACTGACGACCAGGCACTTATGCGTTCGTCAATTATTCGGCGCTGTTCGCGACGTTCCGCTTGGAGGGCGTTGGAGAGGTCGTGGAGTTCCAAGAAGGCTGCTAACTGTGGCCAACTCTCATCTGAACAAGCCACCGCTAGCCATGAGTCGCTGCCTTTGGCAGGGAACACGCCATGAGGAAAAATATTTGGATCGTCATTTCCGGCGCGTTGAATTGTTCGCCCGTTGATGCTCTGGTCCAATATTGCGGGGGCTAGGTAATGCAACGCGCACTCAGTTTGTGACAGGTCGATGTGTTCACCAAGGCCAGTTTCCCTGCGTTTCTCTAAAGCAGCCATTAGGGACGAAACAACGATTCGTGGAGCTAAGTAGTCGGTATATGGACCGTAAGGACCAGCGGGTGGCCTATCGAGCCAACCGGTCAACTCGTAGTACCCCGCTATTGCCGCTGCCATGAACCCGTAGCCTGCAAGCTTTGAGTGAGGTCCACTTTGTCCAAGCAAAGAACTTGAAAGCATGATCAAGCCCGGGTTGATTTCCGAGAGCACTTCATACCCGAAACCCAATCGACCCATAGCGCCCGGAGCGAATGATTCGGTAGCAATATCGGCCCACCGAATCAGATCAAACACCACTTCCTTCGACTCTGGTTTACTCAGATCGAGGCTGAGGCTCCGTTTACCAGCGTTGTAAACGCCGTAACCCACGCTGTTATCTGGATGAGGGTCCTCATTGACAAACGGATTCACCGTTCTCATCGTGTCAGGACGACTCGCGGTCTCTACCTTGACTACATCCGCTCCATAATCACAGAGGATTCGAACTGCCGAAGGTGTTGCGATCACCCATGAGAACTCAACAACCTTCAATCCTTCCAAGGGCAGAGAATTCGTGACAGGTTCTCGCACATCGAGACTGGCAGCCCGATTCAGGGAAACCGATTCGCTGTGTTGACCGAGGGTGGCGGGGATACCTCCGAAATCTGCATCGCTGTTCTTGAACTTCACTAGTCCACCGGGATATTTCGCGTGGCCGCCTTTCCCGTCGGGTTTGACATCCCAGAACTCGCGAGCTTCAAGATGCTCGTAATCGACAAGATCGGCAATCGTCATCGAAGGCGTAATGAGTAGGTTGCGTTCCAATGCGGCATCCCACAATTCGGCTTTCGATTTCGATGCAAGAAAACGTCCGTAGGTCGCAAAAGCAGCTGCTACGACATCGAAACTCACCTCTCCAGCAAAAAGCTGAACTCCGAGATTGTCCCAGTCGATAGACAACAGATTGTCATCTGCGGCATTTTCCTCCTCGAGCCACGCTGTGAGTCGACGAGCAAATGGGGCAAAAGCTGCTCCAGGCAAGATGACGCAAATGGTGTAGCCATCAAGACAAGGAAATAGCAGCGGAATATCCATCCCACCGAGACTGATGCCTCCAGCCATCCGGTCGGAGGCTAAAGCATTTTCCAGAGGAGCGACGTTCTGTGGAAACCCAATGGTGAGTGATTCTTGAGCAGATACATCTATGTGTTGGCCGGCTCCACTTTGGTAGCGCTCCTGCACGGCGATCAGGCTTGCAGCCGCAGCATCAGCTGCAGCGTGAAGGAAGCTGTGCGGTACTCCTACGCGAAGTGGTGCCCTGTCCGCATCACCACTCGCATGCATAAATGAACTCCCTGCTACAGCCGTTAAGTCGGTGCCCAACCAGTGCGAACGCGGTCCGGTGAGCCCATAAGGAGTAATGGAAGCATGGATAATTTTGGGATTGATTTCTTTGAGGTCCTCATACGCCAGATCGAGGGAATTCAAGTATCCGGGTCGTTGATCTTCGAACAAAATGTCGGCGCTCTGAACCAGATCACTAAATCTTGTTCGGCCTTCTTCTGATTCGATATCTAAGACAACAGATTTCTTTCCCCGGTTGTACGCCCAATGGGTGAGGCTGAAGTTCAGATCGGGATCATCGGCAACATAGGGACCCATGTGTCGTGTGGTGACCCCCCGCGGGGGTTCAACAGCGATCACTTCGGCCCCAAGGCGCGCCAACATGTGTCCAGCGAACTGACTGATTCCGTCGCAAAGGTCAATAACACGGATGTGCTCAAGCATGCCGGTCCCCCTAATCCTCCAAGATCATAGATTCAGTGTTGATGGTCGGCTGAAACTTCCGAATTGCTTGCAGTAAAGCAGTCAGGACACCGCCGCACTTCAGATCCGAATAGCCTTGTGACATGGGCAAGGTCTTCAGCGTCGGTCAGATAGAACAATACGAAACCGACGGATGGGTTTCGCCGCTGGATGTGTTTACGACTGAGCAAGTCCGCGAATGCCGAACACGCTTAGAGGAATGGGAATCGATGCGAGGCGGGTCGCTGCCCGCTCACGAGCGTTCCAGCGGACACATTTTGTTTCCCTGGATTGATGAGCTTATGAGAAACGACACTATTCTCGACGCTGTTGAGGATCTAATTGGATCAGACATTCTCTGCTGGAATTCAGTGTTTTGGATCAAAGAGGCGCACAGTTCTAGTTATGTGGGCTGGCACCAAGACCTCCAATATTGGGGCCTGTCCAGTTCTGAAGTGGTTTCGATCTGGATCGCGCTTAGTGATGCGAGTGAGGCTGCAGGTTGTATGAGCGTTATCCCCGGCAGTCACAAAGAAATCCTTGGCCACGAAGAGACCTATGCAAAAGACAACTTGTTGAGCCGAGGCCAAGAACTCGAAATCGATGTCGCGAAACATGCCACTGTTCCCATGCCGTTGAAGCCCGGACAAGTCTCGTTCCATAACGTGCGGACCGCGCACGGGTCTGGTCCCAACACCACCGACGATCGCCGCATTGGCCTTTCCTTTCACTACATGCCCACCACTACTGAACAAACACTGAGTGAATGGGACAGCGCTTCACTAGTGCGAGGTGAAGACAAACACAACAATTTCGAGCATTGCCCACAACCCCAATACGACCTTGAGCCAGCCTCAGTTGACTTCCATAAGCGAGCAGCCGACGCGATGAGGCAGATCATTTACAGCGGCGCTCGGACAGATAAACGAACGCTTTAGGGTTTCAGTGCTTGACCTGCATCACGTTCATATTTTCGCGAGTGACGCGTCGACGACCATCGAATGGTGGCAAAACAACCTCGGGGCGGTAGTGAGTTACGACGGGGAATTCGGTGGATCCCGCAACATATTCATGAAAGTTGGGCGGGGACGTATCAATGTGTACGACCAGGAGCCGCGAGGCGCCTCCAACGGGGCATATCACCACGTTGGTATACGGGTTGAAGGGCTATCGGACCTTAGGGAACGGATGAGCGCCAACGGCGTCGAATTTCGGTCCGACATCAGAGAATTCGGCAACTGGCGATATCTGATGTGCTCTGCCCCAGACGGTGTCCTCTTAGAGCTTTTCGAAATAGATGTCGACGAAATGCCCCCCGAATTGATCGACTTCTTTAATTTGGGCTGACAGAGCACCAAATGTGGAAGGCTAAAGAAATGGCACTTGAACAACTCGACGTCGAACACCTCTTCACCCTGGATCTTCAGGTCGCTGAGGGTGCGCAAATCATCAAGGGAGGGCCACACGGCACAAGAATCATCGCCGAGGTCGCAGGGGGCACCTTCACCGGTGAACGCCTCAATGGCACCGTTGTTTCGCCAGGCGGTGACTGGGTTACAGCACGCGCCGATCGGAACATCCAACTGGACGTTCGTCTCACCTTGGTTACCGACGACGACGCAGTGATCTTGATGCAGTACAAAGGCATCGGGGAACCATCTGCAGGTGTGGCACGGTCGGCGCCTCAATTTGAGACCGGTGACGAAAAGTATGTCTGGTTGAACAATGTCCAAGGAGTTGGGATTGGGCAACTGCATCCTGGGGGCGGCGTTACCTACGAAGTGTATGCGCTGACCCAGGTTCCCTAACGGGGTCTAGGTGACACCAGCCACACTGTTGGCTCACTCAAATAGGAACGAGTCCGAAGATCTGTCGGCGGCGGGGGTGTCCCACTGCCAAGCCGCCACATAGGCATCACAGAAAATACCGCAGCGAGAGACACGAAAATCGCGCCGATGATCGCAACCGTGTACGAACCAGTTGCATCAATAATTGCGCCGGCGGCAATTGGCCCGATAAGAGCGCCTACTCCAGCTGACGTGTATTGGATTCCGAGGACACCACCTAACCCCTCAAGACCGAAGATTCCGGCCATTGCGACTGGGCTTAAGGCAACGAATCCGCCGTAGCCCATACCCAGTAAAGCGGCGAATAGCAGTAGCAGCGGATAGTTCGCTCCGGCGATAAGCCACACGATGTAGGCAATGGGTTGAATGGCGAAACACATGATGACGAGCGGTAGAACACCTAGTCGCATACCCAAAACTCCAAGGCCGAGTCGTCCAAGCACGCTGCCGAGCCCAAGTGAGGTGATGAGGAAGGCGGCGGTGCTGGACGCGATTCCCTGCTCTTTGGCGTATTGGACTAGAAAGACAAAGGGGATGAATAGAGCAACTGACATGAGGAAGCCAGCGACGTATAGCCGCCAAAATTCTGATCTTCGGAGAGCTTGGCGTGCTGCGGAAATACTCGCCGATAGAGGGGCTGGAGGAGTTGGAGGTCTGAACGAGGCGAGGGCTACTAGGAAGTAAACGATTGCGCTTCCGATTCCCATGAGTTCAAACGCGCTTCGCCATCCAGCCGTTCGGATGAGCCACTCTGCGACGGGAACCAGGATGAGGGTTCCGAGTCCAATGCCGACGGTGTTGATACCCAGGGCTAGTGTTCGATGTTTTTCGAACCAGGCGCCCGTCGCGACGCTAAGGGGCACTAAATAGGAGCCAATACCCAGTCCGACTCCGAGTCCGTAGATCAGGATTCCTGCGAACAGAGAATCGACTTGGGCGGTGAGCCACAGGCCCCCACCCATCAGGACAGCTCCTACCGCAACTAGACGTCGGGCGCCGAAACGGTCGGCTAATGGTCCGGCGACTACTCCGGTGGCAAAGAACAGGAATGTTGTGACCGCAAAAAACGCAGCGATTCCAGAGAGGCTGGCGTTGAACTCTTGGACCATTTGCTCTAACGCTGTAGCGAACGCGTAAAAGACGCCGAAGGTCCATGTGTTGATGAGACATCCGCCAAATGCCACAACCCAGCCGCGACCGCTGTCGATCTTGTGGGTCTGGGTCATTAACTCACCCTAGAGCAGTCTGCGAGAATCGGACTTAGCTGAATACTGGTTTACGTGTCAGGATGATCGTATGGAAATCGAAAAAGGTCTGGACTACGTCCGCGGTAACTCCCGAGCTGTTTTGGCGACTCGACGTCGAGACAGTTCCCCTCAGATGTCTCCTGTGACCCTCGCTGTCGTTGATAACGAAATTATTATGAGTACCCGAGAGACAGCAATCAAGACCTGGAATCTTCGTCGAGATCCCGTCTCGTGGCTGTGTGTGTTTCCCGACAAGTGGCTTGGTCGATGGGTGCAGTTGCAGTGTCGAGCAGACATCGTGAGTCTGCCTGACGCGATGGATCTTCTGATTGACTATTACCGGACGCTGAGTGGGGAGCATCCCGATTGGGACGATTACCGCAGAGCAATGACCGACGATCAGAGATGCATTGTGAAGTTTGAGATAGAGGTCGCCGGTCCCGATATTCAGGGTTAGTTCTCATGACTGTGAACGGCGGTAGCGACTATCTGGTTGTAGGGGCTGGCGCTATGGGCATGGCATTCACTGACGTGCTCATGAGTGAAACCGAAGCTACGGTCACCATTGTTGACCGGCATGGGCGACCTGGTGGTCACTGGAATGACTCATATCCGTTCGTACGGCTGCACCAGCCGTCTTCGTTTTATGGCGTGAATTCGCGAGCGTTGGGAACGAATCAGAAGGATCTGGTCGGTTTGAACGCCGGGCTGTACGAATTGGCGTCTGGCACTGAGGTAGTTACGTATTTCGATCAGGTTATGAATCAGCAGTTCCTGCCCACAGGAAGAGTGAACTACCTCCCCATGTGTGAATACGTTGGCAATGGAACCGTTAGGAACCTGGTATCTGGGGTTGAAACACAGATTGAAGCCGCTAAGACTGTGGATGCGACATACATGAATGTGACGGTTCCATCGGTCACCACCCCGAGTTACGAGGTGGCCGAAGGAGTCACATGCATTCCTCCTAATGGCCTGCCGGACATTGATGACACCCCAGGGGGTTATGTAGTTGTAGGCGGAGGGAAGACCGCGATTGATTCGTGTCTTTGGCTGCTCGATAACGGCGTCGATCCGGACGCGATTAGGTGGATTGTTCCTCGAGATCAGTGGATGTTGGATCGGGCGTCAATCCAGCCGGGAGAAGAATTCGCAGTTCAGGCTCTGCTTCGTCAGGTCGAGACGATGGAGATCATTGCTGCGTCCGTTGATGCAGATCAGATGTTTGATGAATTGGTGCAGCAAGGAGCGTTGCTGCAATTTGATCATTTGGTTCGCCCAACGATGTACCGATGCTGCACTGTTACGGTCGCCGAGTTAGACGAACTGCGACGGATTCACAATGTGATTCGTATGGGTAGGGTCCAAAAAATGGGCATAGATCGCATCGACCTTGACCATGGGCAAATTCCGACTAGTCGTGGCACGGTTCATGTCGATTGCACAGCGGATGGGTTAGCGAACCGACCTGTGCGCCCCATCTTCGAGCCTGACCATCTGACATTGCAGACGGTGAGAACTTGCCAACAGGTATTTAGTGCGGCGTTCATTGCCCACGTCGAAGCGGCTTACGATGATGATGAAACAAAGAACGAGATATGCACGGTTGTTCCGCACCCCAATGACACTTTGGACTGGGTGCGAACAACGAGAGATAACGCGTTGAACTCGATTCGATGGAATTCTGATCCCGATCTCAAAGAGTGGCTGTCGGAGGCTCGGCTAGACGGGTTTAGTCGAGCAAAGAGAGACAAGGTAAGAGGCCCCAGTCAACAGCAGCTTGTAGCGCGCATCATGGACGCGACCCCAGTCGCGTTAGGCAAATTGGACCAGTACTTAAAAGAGGGACGTGGGGTACCCCAATAGAACGCTTCGTTGCCGTACCAGCGGTATTAGTTCAATGGCCGATCAGTGGGCGTCACCGGAGACATAAGAGCGGTAGAACCGGTCAGGAAAGCGTCCACCGACGCTGCGCAAGAGCGACCTTCGGCGATAGCCCACACGATGAGGCTCTGTCCTCGTCCCATGTCGCCGCACACCCAAACACCATCAACATTGGTTGAGAAGTCACCGTCGCGAGCCACGTTGGATCTCTCGTCGAGATCTACCCCTAATTGAGTTAACAGATCGCCCTTCTCGGGCCCAGTAAAGCCCATCGCTAGAAACACCAAATCTGCTTCAAGTTCGAAATCCGAACCAGCCACCTTCTCGAAACGACCGTCTTTGAATTCGACTTCATGTGCGGCGAGTGCACGAACATTTCCATCGTCATCTCCCACAAATTTTTCGGTATTGACCGAATAAATTCGTTCACCGCCTTCTTCATGAGCTGACGTTGTTTTGAAGGTCATCGGGAACGTTGGCCAGGGATTTCCTCCTGAACGTTCTTCAGGGGGACGTGCCATTATCTCGAACTGATGAACTGAACTTGCACCTTGTCTATGAGCGGTACCAAGGCAGTCCGCTCCGGTGTCGCCGCCCCCAATAATGACAACTTTTTTACCTGCAGCGGATATCGGAACCTCTTCAACACCCATATCTCCGTGTTGGGCGCGATTAGCCCAAGGGAGATACTCCATAGCCTGGTAAATGCCGTTTAATTCTCGGCCTTCTATCGGAAGGTCGCGCCATTGTGTCGCGCCGCCAGCTAATACAACCGCATCAAATTGCTGTTGCAGTTCGCTACTGGTGATATCTACGCCTACGTCGACTCCTGTTCGAAACTCCGTGCCTTCGAGTTCCATCTGTTCGATGCGGCGGTCTATATGTCGCTTCTCCATTTTGAATTCGGGAATGCCGTATCTCAGGAGGCCGCCAATTCGGTCAGCGCGTTCAAACACGACGACAGAATGTCCTGCTCGTGTCAGTTGTTGGGCGGCCGCTAGACCCGCCGGACCGCTACCAACCACCGCAACGGACTTACCGGAAAGGACACTTGGGGTTACCGGAGTGACCCAACCCATCTCGAATGCGTGGTCGATGATGGTGACTTCAACCTGTTTGATGGCGACCGGGTCCTGATTGATTCCCAAGACGCATGCGCCCTCGCATGGGGCTGGGCACAGACGTCCAGTGAATTCGGGGAAGTTGTTCGTTGCGTGTAGTCGGTCGATCGCTTCTTTCCAGCGGTCTTTGTAAACGAGATCGTTCCAATCAGGAATGATGTTCCCCAAGGGGCAGCCGCTGTTGCAGAACGGAATTCCGCAGTCCATGCATCTACTTGCTTGATCTTTCAGATCTGCTTGATCGAAATCTTCGTAGACCTCGTTCCAATCAAGTAGGCGAACGGGGACAGGTCTGCGTGTTGGGGTTTGTCGTGAATGTTTCAGAAATCCGCGAATATCAGCCATTTCCCCTCACCCCTTCGCCGCTGCCATCACGGCTTCTTCGACGTTGTGCCCGTGCTCTTCAGCTGTAGCGATTGCTTCGAGCACTCTCCGGTAATCCTTTGGCATGACTTTCTTAAACGAGCGGACATATTGGTGCCAACGATCCAGAACAGTTGCAGCAACAGCCGAGTTCGTCTCTTCAAGATGAAGTCGAATGATGTCTCGAAGAGCGTCTGCGTCTTCTTCAGACAACGAACTTTCTAAGTCCACCATCTCGGTGTTGAGATTGCGATGGAACTCGTCGTGGGGATCGTAAACATACGCGACGCCACCTGACATTCCAGCACCGAAGTTTCTTCCAGTAGCGCCCAAAATGACGACGGTGCCTCCGGTCATGTACTCACATCCGTGGTCGCCGATTCCTTCTACGACTGCTGTTGCACCTGAGTTTCGAACGCAGAAACGTTCACCAACTATTCCTCGGATGTACACCTCGCCAGAGGTTGCCCCGTACAAGATGACGTTGCCAGCGATGACGTTTTCTTCAGCAACGAAGTTTGGTGAAGCGTTGCTTGGTGGTTGCAGTGTGATGCGGCCACCGGAAAGTCCTTTACCCAAATAGTCGTTAGCGTCTCCGGAGAGACGCAACGTGATGCCTTTAGGTAC
>DJZU01000046.1 GCA_002448715.1 Candidatus Neomicrothrix sp. UBA6944
GGACACCCAGAAGACATAGAAGACGCTCGAGTATTCGAAATCGAACCTATCGGACCCTCATGGGTTTCAAGAACCGCCGAACTCAACCTGGCCTGGACACAATGGACCACCGCTCACGAAAGCGAGGATCTCTAGCATGTTGGTCTTAGGCATAGAGACAGCCACACCCCAGGTTGGAGTTGCAATAGGAGGCCACGAAGGAGTCATAGCCTCCTTCCACACCGCACGGGACCGACGCCACGCCGAAACCCTCGCCCCCGCCATCCAATTCCTCTGCGCTCAGACTCAACTCGAACTCAACGACATAGGAGTCGTCGCAGTCGATATTGGACCTGGACTGTTCACAGGCCTGCGCGTTGGGTTAGCTACCGCCAAAGCTGTAGCGCACGCATGCAAAGTACCTATGATCGGAATCTCCAGTCTTGATCTGGCGGCATTTCCCGCCCGATTTTCCGACCGGCTCATCGTCTCAACTGTTGACGCTCGCCGCGGCGAAATTTTCTACGCCACCTACCGAAAAACTGCAGGCGGGATACAAAGAATTTCAGAACCACACGTCGACCACCCAGAAAACGTCGCCAGCCAACTCGCTGCCCACGGAGAAGACTGCCTCGTCGTGGGCGACGGCGCTCAGCGTTACGCCGAAACATTCGAAAAGATGCGAGGGGTCGAAATAGGACAAGAAGGATTCAGATACCCCAACGCTGGATCCCTAGTCGAACTCGCCCACCCCCGCGCCCTGCGCGAAGAATTCGTTCCCGCATCCGAAGTCACCCCCCTATACCTCAGAGCCCCCGACGCGCGTATCAACTGGCAACAAAGAGAACGCTCATGATGACCGCAGAACACCACATCGTTCTAGAAACCATGAGGAAACGTCACGTTCGAGCAATCAGAAGCATCGACAAACAGGTCTACACAAAACCCTGGACAACTTCGATGTACCACGACGAACTTCGCCGACGAGACAAACGCGTCTACTACGTAGCCCGACACAACAACCGAATCGCAGGCTACGGCGGCGCCATGATCGTCCACGACGAAGGCCACATCACCTCAGTAGCCGTCCACCCAGAAACACAAAAACTCGGCATCGCCCAACGCCTCATGCTCGCCATCCACCGCGGATGCCTAGAACACCACATAACTGCCATGACCCTCGAAGTTCGAGTCTCCAACGAACGAGCCCAAAGCCTGTACCGCCTATTTGGATACGCCCCCGCAGGAATCAGATCCGGCTACTACGCAGACAACCACGAAGACGCACTTGTGATGTGGTGCCATGACGTGCAAGACAGCGAACACCAACAACTCCTTAACAAAATCGAAAAACAAATACCGGGCACTACCGATTGGGGGCAACCATGACCGTCATCCTCGGAATCGAAACCTCATGTGACGAAACAGCTGCCGCCGTAGTAGTAGACGGCCACCAAGTCCTAGCGAACGTAGTTAGCAGCCAAGTCGACCTCCACGCCCGCTACGGAGGAGTCGTCCCCGAAATCGCGGGACGCGCCCATGAGTCACTTCTTACGCCCGTAGTCGCCGAAGCTATGGTCGAAGCAGGAGTTACCGACAATGACATTGATGCCGTCTCAGCAACCCACGGACCAGGGCTCATCGGCAGCCTCCTCATAGGAGTATCTGCAGCTAAAGCCCTGGCCCTCGGCTGGAATGTGCCATTTATCGGAATCAACCACCACGAAGCACACCTATATGCAGCGCTGCTAGAAGAACCAGACCTTGAATTCCCACTAGTTGTGATGCTGGTAAGTGGCGGGCACACCATGCTCATCGAATTTCAAGACCACGGACAGTACCGGCTCTTAGGCGCCACAGTCGACGACGCTGCAGGCGAAGCTTTCGACAAAGTCGCTCGATACCTGGGCTTGGGCTACCCCGGAGGCCCCGCAATCGACAATCTCAGCCAAACCGGTGACCCCACAACCGTCACGTTCACCCCGCCAATGCGTAACGAAGGACTGAACTTCTCATTTTCGGGACTCAAAACCGCTGTCGTGAACCACGTACGACAGCACCCTGACATCGCCACCGCAGACGTAGCAGCCTCATTCCAAGCAGCTGTTGTTGACGTGCTAACTCACAAAGCGCGAATAGCGGCCCGAGAGATTGGAGCTAAAGGCATCTGTCTCGCGGGAGGGGTAGCTGCAAATAGCGAACTTAGAGAGAAAACACTCGACATTTGCGTCGAAGACGGCATCCAAGGGTTTCTTCCCTCCCGAGCGATGTGCACCGATAACGCCGCGATGGTCGCAGCCACCGCCTGGTGGCGTCTCCAAAGCGATGGTGAATCGCCTCTCGATTTGGGCGCCGACCCTAACTTGCGACTGCCATTTATTGAATCGTGAGCAACAAATTGTAAAAAATTCGCGGAAACGTTGCGTCCACAGGTTGTTTCTGGGCCAACAACCGCCATATCGTTAGCACTCCCCATGTGAGAGTGCTAACTCGCGCATGTGGCCGAAGAACACAAGCTATGGAGGCAAACAGCTGATGAATCTGCAGCCACTCGAGGATCGCATCGTTGTGCGACCCGGCGTCGCTGAGGAGACCACTGCTAGCGGTCTCGTTATCCCTGATACAGCCCAGGAAAAACCCCAACAGGGTGAAGTCCTCGCGGTTGGTCCTGGAAAGCGATCTGATCAAACCGGAGAACTCATTCCCGTCGACGTTAACGCCGGCGACACCGTGATTTACAGCAAATACGGTGGCACCGAAATTACATCGGACGGCGAAGACCTACTAATTCTGAGTGCGCGTGACGTGCTCGCGATTGTGAGCTGAAACCGAAATGGCAAAAATACTCAAATTCAGCGAAGAAGCACGACGCGGCCTTGAAGCAGGTGTTAACCAGCTCGCAGACGCGGTCAAAGTAACACTGGGACCCAAGGGTCGAAACGTAGTCCTTGAAAAGTCCTTTGGAGCCCCCACGATCACCAACGATGGCGTCAGCATCGCTCGTGAAGTAGAGCTTGAAGATCCATTCGAAAACATGGGTGCCCAACTCGTTAAAGAGGTAGCAACCAAGACCAACGACGTCGCTGGTGACGGAACGACAACCGCTACGGTCCTAGCTCAAGCAATGGTCCGCGAAGGTCTTCGTAACGTAGCTGCGGGCGCTAACCCCATGTCCCTTAAAAAAGGGATCGAAGCTGCGGTTGCATCCGCGGTGGACTCGATCGGGGAAATGTCCGAAGACGTCTCTTCCGACAAAGGAAAGATTGCCTCAGTAGCTGGGATTTCCTCGGCCGATCCTGCGATTGGCGAAATTCTTGCCGAAGCATTCGACAAAGTCGGTAAAGACGGAGTCATTTCTGTTGAAGAATCAAACACTTTCGGTGTTGACCTCGAATTCACAGAAGGTATGCAATTCGACAAGGGCTTCCTTTCACCGTATTTCGTAACTGACCCAGATCGCCAAGAAGCGGTTCTTGATGAGCCCTACATCCTTTTCGTGAATGGGAAAATAACGGCAGTACAAGAACTAGTCCCGGTCCTTGAAAAGGTCATGCAGGGCGGCAAGCCACTTCTGATCATCGCTGAAGATGTTGAAGGAGAAGCTCTTGCCACTCTCGTGGTTAACAAGATCCGAGGAACCTTCACTTCAGTAGGAGTTAAGGCTCCAGGTTTCGGCGAACGTCGCAAAGCCATGCTCCAAGACATGGCGATTCTGACCGGCGGTCAAGTGATTTCTGAAGAGGTTGGCCTCAAACTGGAGAATACGAGTATCGATCTCCTTGGACAGGCCCGGAAGGTCATTATCACCAAAGACGAAACCACCATCGTCGAAGGTGCCGGTGACAGTTCCGATGTTGAAGGACGCGTTGCACAGATCAAACGTGAAATCGACGAGACCGATAGCGACTGGGATCGCGAAAAGCTTCAAGAACGCCTAGCGAAACTTGCCGGCGGTGTAGCCGTCATTCAAGTTGGCGCTGCAACCGAAGTTGAGCTCAAAGAAAAGAAGCACCGCATCGAGGACGCAGTTTCGGCGACTCGCGCAGCCATTGAAGAGGGCATCGTCCCCGGTGGCGGCACAGCGCTTCTGCGTTCGCGAGCAGCGATCAGCAGCCTGTCGTTAGAAGGTGACGAAGCGACTGGCGCCAATATGGTGTTCCGTGCGCTCGACGCTCCTGCTCGACAGATTGCTCTCAATGCTGGTCATGAGGGTGCAGTGGTAGTTCAGCAAGTTGAAACCGCTGGAGGCAAT
>DJZU01000013.1 GCA_002448715.1 Candidatus Neomicrothrix sp. UBA6944
GAAAACACGGTCCTCCCGCAACTCGAGAACGCGGTGCTTGCGGGTCACGACGTCATATTTCTCGGAGAACGTGGCCAAGCAAAAACCAGAATGATTAGATCCCTCGTTAACTTGCTTGATGAATGGATGCCCTACGTTGAAGGTTCCGAAATTTATGATGATCCGTTCAACCCAGTGTCGAAACACGCGAAAGATCTTCTAGCTAAACGCGGTGACAAAACCCCGCTCGCATGGGCGCATCGAGATGTCCGCTATGGGGAAAAGTTAGCGACGCCGGACACTTCAATAGCTGATCTCATTGGTGAAGTCGACCCGATCAAAGTTGCTGAGGGTCGATATCTCTCTGACGAACTTACCTTGCATTACGGGATGGTTCCCCGCACCAACAGAGGCATCTTTGCAATTAACGAGCTCCCCGACCTCGCTGAACGAATCCAGGTTGGCCTTCTCAATGTGCTTGAAGAACGCGATGTTCAAATTCGTGGATACAAAGTCCAACTGCCTCTCGATGTATTGCTCGTAGCGTCGGCGAACCCAGAGGACTACACCAATAGAGGTCGAATGATTACCCCTCTCAAAGACCGGTTCGGAGCACAAATACGCACTCATTATCCGCTGGAAATCGACACTGAAATTGAAATAGCCGAACAAGAAGCGACACCCCTTGATGCGCCCGGAGTATCGGTTGCAATGCCAGAATTTATGGCCGAGGTCATTGCAACCTTCAGCCATATCTGTCGCTCAAGTCCTCAGGTCAACCAACGATCGGGAGTGTCAGTCCGTATGACTGTGACGAACTACGAAACGCTGATCGCCAACGCAACCCGCCGCGCCCTGCAAGCAGGGGAGACGCATGTCGTGCCGCGGGTGAGCGACCTCGAAGCTTTAATGGCGTCGTCCAGTGGAAAAATCGAGATCGAGTCCATCGAGGAAGGACGCGACGGCCAGATCGTCCTCCAAATGCTAAATGCTGCTGTGCTAGAAGTCTTTAAGGGTCGATTCTCACCTGAAGACCTGGTAGCAGTAGTTGACAGTTTTGACGGAGGCACGGTTGCTCATACAGGCGATGACATCAACTCCGCGGAATACACGGACCTGCTCGCGGGAAATTCCGATCTAGCAGAAGCCACCGCAGAACTCACTAACTCATCTGACCCAGCTGAATTAGCCAGCGCCGTCGAACTGATTCTCGAAGGGTTACATCTGTCGAAACGCCTCAACAAAGAAGCCCTAGGCGTGCGTGCGACCTATAGAGGCCGGGGCTAGCAAAAGCTCGGATAAGGATGGCTTGCTCATGGTGATTCGACGACGAAACCGGCAACGGGAGGGGGCGCGTTTCCTATATTCGGCATGGGATGGAACCCAAGTCGGTTTTGAGTACGACGCGCAGGACCTCTTCAAGGAACTTACCGATGACTTGCTGTATCACGGGGACCTCAACGCAGCTATGCGACGTCTCATGCAACAAGGTTTCCAAGATCGAGATGGAAATCAAATGCAGGGTCTTCGCGACATGTTGGATCAACTCCGAGAACGACGCGAAGAAATGCTTGATCAGTTCGATCTAGGAGGCATCTACGACGAAATAAACGAAACCCTTGACGATGTTGTTGCCGAAGAACGAGACGCAATCGAAGATCACGTTGCCGATACAGCCGCGTCAGGAGATCAGAGAGCCAGTGACATCGCAGAGGCTTCATCAATCGACAAGAACTTACAACTTGACATGTTGCCCCCTGATCTCGCAGGCAAAGTAAAAGGCCTCCAAAGCTACGAATTCATGTCGCCTGAAGCCAGACAGCAATTTGACGAACTCATAGAACGTTTAAAGAAAGAAGTTGCCCAGAGCCAATTTGATCAAATGGCAGGAGCGATGGGGGAGATGCAACCCGAAGACCTCGCCCCGATGAAAGACATGATGGCGGAACTCAACCAAATGATTGAGCAACGAAACCGCGGAGAGGAACCAGACTTTGAGGGCTTCATGGACCGTCACGGTGACTTCTTCCCAGAGAACCCTGAATCCCTAGACGAACTATTGGAAATCATGGCCGAACGCATGGCAGCGATGCAGGCAATGATGAACTCCCTCACCCCAGAACAACGCCAGCAGCTACAGGAACTTTCCGCCCAGCTAATGGATGACATGGATCTCCAATGGCAGACCCAACAACTCGCCCAACATCTGCAAGAAGCATTTCCGGATATGAACTGGGACGCTAATTACGAATTTGGTGGTGATCAGCAACTGAACATGCCTGAAGCCACAGATGTGATGCAACAATTAGGAGACCTCGACTCTTTGCAACAGATGCTGCAAAACGCTTCGAACCCCAGCGCTCTTGCCGAAGTAGACCCTCAGCGGGTTGAAGAGCTCCTAGGTCGCGAATCAGCTGAAGCGCTGCAACGTTTGAGCGAAATGGCGCGCCTACTCGAAGAAAATGGTCTCGCACAAAACACCGAAGGCCGGCTTGAGCTGACACCCAGAGCACTACGAGCAATTGGCCAAAATGCTTTAGGTGATCTCTTCAACAAATTGATGGACGACAAAATTGGAAGCCACCAAATCGACCGAACTGGAGTTGGTCACGAACGGGCTTATGAAACAAAGCCCTACGAGTTTGGAGACAACTTCAACCTCAACATCGAACAAACAGTCCGCAACGCGATAAGTCGGAATGGTAAAGGCACGCCCGTAGGTCTCACCCCGGACGATTTTGAAATAGAACGAACAGAAATGACCACCAGAGCGTCAACAGTGCTGATGTTGGACCTCTCGCTGTCGATGCCGATGCGAGACAACTTTCTTCCGGCCAAGAAAGTGACGATGGCGTTGCATTCGCTCATTAGCTCCCAGTATCCCCGTGACTATTTGGGACTAGTCGGATTTGCCGAGTCGGCTTTCGAATTCAACGCTCCACAACTTCCAGAAGTTTCTTGGGACTACGCATACGGAACAAATATGCAGCACGGGTTCATGATTGCTAGACGACTATTAGCGCGCGAGAGCGGAACCAAACAAATCATCATGATTACCGATGGTGAACCAACAGCCCATATTGGTCCAAACGGTCGACCGTATTTCAATTACCCACCGTCACCAGAAACGATCGAAGCGACACTCAAAGAAGTAGCGCGAGCCACCAAAGAAGACATACGAATAAATATCTTCATGCTCGATCCCAACAATTACTTGCGGCAGTTTGTTGAGAAGATGACTCAGATGAACGGAGGACGAGCGTTCTTCACCAGTCCCCACAACCTTGGTGACTATGTGCTTGTTGACTTCTTAGAACACCGCCGACGGTTGTCAGCAACGGGACGATTTTGATGACAAAAAGGTGTCCGATCGTGTTCAGAGTCTTCACTACTGCCCCAGGACTACTAGATTCCTCCCAATGAGTCCGACAGAACTCGCACCCGAACGAATACGTAAAGGGGAACGGACACGTACCCGCATCTTGGATGCGGCCGCCGACGTGCTCGCCCGCAAAGGTTACGCCGCTGCAACCCTCACGGAAATTGCTTCTGTAGCCAAGATGCAAGCAGGCAGCCTGTATTACCACTTCGACTCAAAGGACGCGATTGTCGAAGAGGTGCTTGCAGTTGGGTTAGAACACGCCAGAGACGCCATACGAGCAGCTCTGAACGCCGCTGGCGATGACGCTTCTGGCCACGACCGACTGATGGCTGCGGTGGTCGCTTACGTCACCGCCATAACGCTCGATTCCGACTTCACCAAAGCAAATATTCGCTGTTTTGAGGAATCGCCTGAAGCCACCAGAGAAAACCTCGCCGTGCCACTACGCGAATTCGCGAATGGCTGGGTGCGCCTCATCGAAGCTGGACAACGAGATGGTTCGCTCCGAGACGACGTCGAAGCTCGGGTGATTGCACGCATGACAATCGCAGCAATGAACTCAGTCGTAGGGTGGTGGCGCTTTGACGGTGAATTCAATATCGATCATGTCGCGCGCATGTTTGCGAGCACCGTCGTAGATGGTCTCGCTGTCAGCGGCTAGGTAGCGATTAGTTGGAGGACCAAGGTGAAATTTGATCTATTCATGTACTGCACGATGGGACGTCGTGAAGAACTTGAAACAGGTCTCGCAGGACTCAACAACGATTTGTATCAGCGGATGCTTAGCGAGATATCCGATATTGCCAAATATGCGGATCAAAACGGCTGGTACGGATTTGGGCACCCTGAACATCACCTTCAAATTGAAGGCTTCGAAGCCTCCAACGATTTAGGGCTAATGGCGTCATGGATAGCCAATGCGACCAAACAGCTTCGTGTTATTTCATGTGGTTTCGTGTCGACGACACATAACCCTTTGCGAGTCGCTGAACAAATTTCGACTCTCGACCACATGACGGGGGGCCGCCTCGGCGTTGGAATCGTCAGGGGCTACCAGCACCGCTGGGTTGACCAACTAAAAATTCGTCCCGATCTGTCCGCGGTTGGCTTCTGGAATAAAGACAGCGATGTCGACGAATACAATCGCAGGTTCTTCGAAGAATTCGTTGAAGTCGTGCTCACAGCGCTGAAGAACCAAACATTCAGCTACGAAGGTGAATTCTGGAAATTTCCGAACGACAACTTCAACCCGCACCCTCACACCGTCTATTCAAACTACGGAGCGGGCATAGACCCGGACATGACAATCAATGAGATTGGTATCGCCCCCCGCCCGCTTCAGGATCCGCATCCACCGCTGTACGGAGGCTTCACCATGTCCATGAAGACAGCCCTGTTCTGGTCCCAATACGGCGGCACCCCCATAGTGTTGAGCGACAAACTCGACTTCTGCGAGGCGCTGTGGCAAACCTATAGAGAAGAGGCGGCCCGCCACGGAGTGGAAAAGCCAAAGGGACATGAAGCAGCGTGGGGAGGAATAGCTGTATGTGCCCCGACGGACCTACAAGCGCAACAAGACTTCGAAGACATGGAGTGGTTTTGGGACAACTGGGCTCGCCAATTCGGTCAGGGTATGCCGTTGAAGTTGGTGGGAAGCCCGGACACTATTTCCCGACAAATCGAAGAGGCCCACAACAGACTCGGGTTTGATGAGGTCTTCTTCCTCATCCCTCAAGGCATTCATTCCAGCGAACAGATCATCGAATCGATGGAGCTGATCACTGACCAAGTGATGCCACGATTTACATAACCTCTGACTGTGTTACAGCACGCTCAAAACTTCAGCAGATCAAGCAACCTGTCGAGTTACATGACCATTGCGTGATTTTGAGTAAACCGCAACCAGGGCTCTAGCCTGGATACATCATGGCTGGGTCCGATTCACTCCTCAAGCGTCCAACCTTCGCGAGTAGCGATAACAGCCTCGCGAAATTCGTGGCCAGACCAGTGCTGCGATTTATAGATCGCGAAGTCGCTGGGGGTGTCCTTTTGCTGGTTGCGACCACAGCCGCACTGGTGTGGGTGAACTCTGGATGGGGTGATAGCTACAACAGCCTTTGGCACTCCGAAATTGAATTGGCGGTAGGGACCTGGCATTTACCGCATATGAGTCTCGAGCATTTTGTTAACGACGCCCTGATGGCCTTGTTCTTCTTTGTTGTGGGTCTGGAGATAAAACGAGAACTGGTTACCGGTGATCTCAGCTCTTTTCGAGCAGCGGCGCTCCCTGCGATAGGAGCGGCAGGTGGCATGGTCGTGCCAGCTCTGCTTTATTTCGCGTTTAACACAGCTGGTGAAGCCTCAAAAGGCTGGGGAATCCCTATGGCCACCGACATCGCTTTCGCAGTCGGCATAGTTGCGCTCCTTGGAAGTCGAGTATCACCCAAGATCAAACTCTTCCTGCTGACTTTGGCAATCGTGGACGACATAGGTGCAATCGCGGTAATCGCAATCTTCTATACAAGCGACCTCAGCGCGACTTGGCTCCTGACTGCACTCGTAGGTTTGATTGCAGTCTGGGTTCTGCAGAAGGTTCGAGTGTGGGCCATACCGGTTTATGCAGTACTTGGAATATTCATCTGGTATGCGACCCTTGAATCTGGCGTGCATGCAACGCTCGCTGGAGTAGCGCTAGGGCTACTCACCCCTGCGCGGCCACTTCTGGGTAAACGTGATGCGCAGCAAATAGTTGACGCCCTCCCCAGCGATGCGAACGTTGCCGAAGTGCGACACGCATCATTCCTTGCGCAAGAATCCGTACCGCTTACTGAACGACTTGAAGAACTGCTGCACCCCTTCACCGCGTTCATGATCATTCCCATATTTGCCCTCGCCAATGCAGGAATCGTGCTTAGTGGTGACACTATTTCTGACGCAGCGGCAAGCAACGTCACCCTCGGCATCGTCGTGGGGCTTGTCATCGGCAAGCCACTAGGAATCGGCCTGTTTACCTGGATAGCGACGCGCTTTGGCTTCGCGCTTCCCGACGGAGTGAACTGGCCACAATTTATTGGAATGGGCTTCGCGGCCGGCATTGGCTTCACAGTCTCGATCTTCGTCGGAACTCTCGCATTCGAAGATCCAGTGATCACCGACCTAGCAAAAATCGGCATCCTAATAGCCTCCTTCATTGCTGCAATAGCTGCCCTGGTGCTGCTCCGATACGGGAAAAAAGAGACTCCACACGAATGATCGAAGCGATCTTGTTTGATTTCGATGGAGTCATTCGACAATGGGACGAATCAGACCTCGGAACCTTTGAGGCCGAAGCAGATATCGAAACCGGAACAGTGTTCGCGACCGCGTTTAGCAAAGAACTGCATGAACCATTGATTCGAGG
>DJZU01000080.1:0-1738 GCA_002448715.1 Candidatus Neomicrothrix sp. UBA6944
GCATCAGGTTCACATGTATAGATGCAGACCTACAGATTGACGCTTACATCATCTCAAAACGATCCAGATAACAGTTCACATGTATGCGTCTTCTTATTTGAAGGGTTGCCCGACCTGTCAGCGGCCCGTTTTCAAAAACACCAGAAAGTCCGACGGACAGCCGTAACATCAGAAGCGTCACGGAACAGACGAAAAGGGGAAACGAGGTCAATCTGGCGAGCAATTGGCGAGCAGTCTCAACCAGTCCCCCGCAGTCGCAAACCCTGAGACCGCAATCTCACAGGGTTTGCAGTGGTCGGGAAGACAGGATTTGAACCTGCGACCCCCTGCTCCCAAAGCAGGTGCGCTACCAAGCTGCGCCACTTCCCGGACAGTGATTCAGGTTACCGAACCGTCGGGGAACATGGCCCCTTAGTTTCTCCGTATCTCAGACTTCCACGGTGATGGCTTGTGTGGGGCAGCTTTCTTCTGCTGAGCGGCAATTTGCCTCCATCTCACTACCCGGATTGGCGTCAAGGAGTTCCGCTAATCCGCTTTCGCCAACTTCGAATACATCGGGAGCGAGCATTTCACAAGATCCACTTCCAATGCATTTGTCGACTTCTAACGTGATCCGCATAGCTCTCTCCGACACGCGTCTTGCTCTTAGCCTCTTCGAAAGTGTGCCACCTCGCCGACGAGAAGGCGACCACGCAATTGCGAAACAGCGAATGCAGCTACTTGCGGTTAGTTTGGGCACACATGTCGTCTCAATTAGAGAGGTTGTCCGATGAAAATTGGAATCGCAATATTTCCCACCGACAAAGCAATTCAGCCTGTGCAGTTAGCCAAAGAAGTCGAAGATCGAGGTTTTGAGTCGCTCTGGTTCCCTGAACACAGCCACATACCCACAAGTCGGATCACTCCGTGGGGCGGCCGCGAAGGCGCCCCTCCCCTTCCCGAAGAGTACTGGCGAACACACGACCAATTCGTTGGTTTAGCCGCCGCAGCTGCAGTGACCGAGAACTTGATGCTGGGGACAGGAATCACCTTGGTCGCCCAACGAGACCCACTGTGGCTAGCAAAGGAATGCGCATCTCTTGATTTGATATCCAACGGCAGGTTCATACTCGGTATCGGCTACGGCTGGAACAAAGAGGAGATGGCGAACCACGGAATCAAATACACCGAACGTCGTGCCATCACGCGAGAGAACATGCTGGCGTGTCGCGAAATTTGGACCAACGACGAAGCAGAATTCAGTGGCGACCATGTCAACTTTGATTCCAGTTGGTCGTGGCCAAAGCCGGTACAACCGGGTGGACCGAAGGTGATTCTCGGTGGCGCTGCGGGACCGAAAACCATTCAAGACATTGTTGAGTTCTGCGATGGTTGGATGCCGATCTCGGGGCGACATGATTTGACTGGCCCAATCGAAGAGGTCCGACAAGCAGCCGAGGACGCTGGAAGAGATCCCGCGACTCTTGAGTTCGGCCAGTTCGGCACTCCAGGCAAACCCGACGTGTTGGAAAGCCTCGAAGCAGCAGGGGTGAGTCGAGCTGTGTTGTGGGTTCCACCTGAGGGTCCCGATACGGTGCTCCCCTTGCTTGATTCCTACACAGAGTTACTTTGAGATGACCGATAGCGCCGCAGGGGTCGAAATGCTCGACATTTTCGACGATATGGGGCGCCACTTAGGCGTAAAGCCAAGAGACCAAGTGCACTTAGCTGGTGACTGGCATCGGGTGTTTCACTGTCA
>DJZU01000080.1:2081-3121 GCA_002448715.1 Candidatus Neomicrothrix sp. UBA6944
ATTCGCGATGGTGTTCCCACCCTCATATTGCAACGCCGATCCCAACTGAAAGCCGCTTTTCCAGGGTTGCTTGACCTCAGCGCCGCAGGTCACCTCGCCGCAGGCGAGTCGCCCGTTGACGGAGTGCGCGAACTCGAAGAAGAACTCGGCGTTGTGGCTGACCCCAATGATCTGGTGTTGTTGGGTGAACGTCGCCTCGTTGACGACAGTGGCGAAGGTCAACTGAACAAAGAGTTGACCAGCGTGTTTATCTTCAGAGATGATCGACCTCTCGATGGCTATGTTCTTCAAACCAGCGAGGTTGATGCGGTGTTCGACGCACCAATATCAGGTCTTCTTCAGCTCTTCGCTGGTGACCTAAACACAATCGAGTTATCGGGGGTTCAACACGCCGGGTCTCCAGCTGCCTACCCCGTGACGATCAGTGCGAACCTTGAGGACTTTGTGCCTGGCGATAGCTATTGGGTGAATCTGTTCGTTATGTGCGAACGATTCCTTAATGGAGAACAGCCGTTGGCGATTTAGATCTAACGTCCGATCCCAAGTAGCTGCAGCGCCTCGGCTCTGGTCGCATCGCTCAAGAACAGGCCACGAACCGCTGATGTCAGTGTCAACGATCCCGGTTTTTGTACCCCTCGCATAGACATGCACAAGTGTTCTGCTTCGATGACCACTAGGGCTCCGCGGGGGTCGAGTGCTTGCATGAGTTTGTCGGCGACTTGGCTGGTGAGGCGTTCTTGCACCTGGGGTCGTCGGGCATAGGCCTCTACTAAGCGAGCCAATTTCGATAACCCGGTGATCTTCCCGTGTTCGCCTGGAACGTACGCGACGTGGGCTTGCCCAACAAACGGAAGTAGGTGGTGCTCGCACATGGAGTAGAACGGGATGTCTTTCACCATCACCATTTCGTCGTGTCCTGCTTCGAATTGAACTTCTAAGTGGTGTTCAGGGTCTTCTCGTAGACCGGCAAACACTTCCGCGTACATCTTCGCAACTCTTGCCGGGGTTCGAAGCAGTCCGTCTCGTTGCGGATCTTCACC
>DJZU01000085.1:0-4024 GCA_002448715.1 Candidatus Neomicrothrix sp. UBA6944
GAAATCCTGAAGGTCAGAAGGTTTGGTCCATTCATCAGTAGCTGCTTTGGCGGCACGAATTGTCAATGGCGCGTTGTCACAAATCTTGTTTAGCCAATCATCTGTAGCTGCACCCAACTCGGACTTTGGAACGACTCGGTTGATTAATCCCATGGTTAGAGCTTCATCTGCTCCGAAACGATCAGCGAGAAACAAAATTCGCTTGGTTGCTGACGGTCCAATTAGATCAACCAATCGCCCTAGCCCTGCAGCGCGGTAACCCAATCCCAGGCGAGCTGCAGGAATGGTAAAGCTTGCATCGTCGGCAGCTATGCGAACATCAGCTGTGAGGGCGACCGCCAGTCCGCCTCCTATGCAGTAACCGTGAATCATCGCGATTAGCGGTTTTGGCATCGTTACTAAAGCGTTATAGGCCCGATCTGACACATTGTCATATTCCTGATTTGCTGAACTATCGGTTCTCTTGTCGTTGAATTCACTTATATCTGCCCCAGCAGCAAAAGCTTGCTCACCCTCACCTCGCAATAAAACCGCTCTGATTTCAGGGTCTCCAGCTAGCTCTGTTGCCGCATCGAGCAATCCTTGCCACATCTCGGAACTAATTGCATTATGGCGCTCCGGGTGATCGAGGATGATCAGGCCGATGTGGCCATCTCGACGAATATGCACATGTCCGCTCACTAACTGAACGCTACACGGCATTCGGATGCCTTCATAGGTGACTATTCTCAGCGAGGTGGTGAAATCTTCGTTGCGATTCTGCGTTCTCTTAGTTGCTGCCGGAATTGCAATGAGTTGCGCGGCGACACCGCCGAGTGCTCGAACGGCGACATCGGCAGACCCCCCATCAGTGAACCTCACCATGGAACAAATCGACGACTCCGAAACTGAAAGCATTGGGGCTGAGTTGACTAACACCGTCGGTGTTGCAACGACCTCAGCGGCTATCAATCTTGAATCATGGCCGCTGACGGGAATACCAGCTGACGAAGTTGGTAATTGGCCAATCTTGGTCGTCAAAATCGACAACCATGATCGAGCTCGACCGCAATATGGACTCAACGCTGCTGACGTCGTCTTTGAAGAAATAGTCGAAGGAGGCCTCACTCGCCTAGCAGCGCTGTACCACTCCAAGGAAGCTGACATGGTAGGTCCGATACGTTCAGTGAGGACCAGCGACTTCAACCTCCTGCAGAATTTGAATCGACCCCTGTTTGCGAATTCAGGGGGCAACGAAGACGTGCTACAGCTCTTGCAAGAGATCAATTTCGTGGACGTCAGCTCAAATGCAGCGAGGGGCGTCTACCGACGGCTAGACGAACGACCCTCACCACACGATCTTGTCAGTAACACAAAATCATTGCGCAACGTGGGCGCTGACCGCGGCCAGGGAGGGATACCTCCGATCATGTTTGAACGAAGCGACGGCAACAACCAAAGCCAAACTTCCGGTATCCCGATCAAAGGAGTTGACCTTGATTACGGATCAACACTTGTGCAATACCGATGGGAACAAGACCGCTCCGGATGGCTTCGAACCCAAAATGGCAGCTCCCACGCCGACGCCAACGGGTTACAGATCGCGCCAGAAGTACTAGTTATACAAGTCGTTTCGTACACTCGCAGTGCTGCCGATGGAAGATCACCCGAAGCAGTTTTGGTGGGAACTGGAAGAGCATTACTTTTATTTGAGGGAGTCCTCATTGAAGGCACCTGGGAACGGTCAGGACCTACCGATGTGACCCGATACTTCGATCGAGACGGCAACGCCGTTCTATTTCCTCGCGGAAGTGCTTGGATTGCGTTACCCCGCGTTGGGCAAACTCAGGTTATTGAAAACGAATGACTCGGTTCGTCCGACTTAATCGCGTGGAACCCAAGACGCGTCTCGACGTTCCCTGAACGCCGAGATGCCTTCTTCAGCCTCAGGACTTTTGAACAGCGATTGGCTTAACTCAGCTGTCCACTCCCAAGCGTCACTTCGTTTCATCTGAGGGACTTTCGACACGAGTTGTTTGGAAGCCGCAAGAGCATTGGGGCCGCCGCGCACCACTTTCCTTACAGCTTCTTGCATGGCTTCCTGCAGATGTTCTCTTGGGACAGAGTGATTAATGAGGCCTACTTCCGCTGCGCGAGAAGCAGGTATGCGCTCGCCGCTTAAAAATAGTTCGCTTGCGTCAGCGCGCCGGAGTTTAGGAAGGCAAATTACTGAAATTACTGCTGGCGCAACACCGATCCGAACTTCGGTGAAACCAACAATGATGTCGTCGGCGGCGATAGAAATGTCAAACGCAGCGGCTAGACCAACCCCGCCACCTGTGCAGTGGCCGGCTATCTGACCTAATACAGGTTTGGGTGATTCAATGATGTCATCGAGGATCTGGACGAAGCTATGACGAGCTTCGGGTTGCGTCACCCCAGGTTGGTCGGCCTTCAGATCAGCACCGGCGCAAAACGTGTTGCCCGAATTCGTAAACAGTATTGCTCTGACTTCGGGATCTGTTTGAGCGTCGGCTAAACGGTCGCCGATGGAGTTAACCAATTCGACACTCAAAGCGTTTTTGTTGTCTGGGCGGTTGAGGGTAATTGTTGCGACCCCTTCAGATACTCCGTAGAGGGTCGCGTCGTTTGAATCTGTCACATCGTGCAGCCTAGTAAGTGCGCAGGTGTTGGTTATTGGTGAACCTAAGCTGTTCTACGTGACTTATTCCATTACTCCGATAGCGACCACCCTTAATGAGGCCTGCGGCACCGACCCCGCCTGGTTATGTCGAAAGGTTTTTGAATGGACAGATAATTCCGATCTAGCCGGTATAGCGACGTGGGTCGTCGATCGACCAGTCAAAGTAGTCGTAATTATTTTGCTGGCCTTATTGGTTAGACGACTAGTTCATAGGGCTATCGACGGTCTCATTGAACGACTGATGTCGGAGAGGTCAACTGAAGAACGTGACGCAGTAGCAGCAGCCGAAGCCGCGACAGGCACACTGCGACGAGACTTACTTGCAGAAAAGCTGTCATCACTTCGCGAGCGAACGGAGCGAGCTCGACAGCGCGCAAAGACGTTGGGAGTTTTGTTCAAAAGCATCGCATCGGCTGTCATAGGGGTCGTCACCTTCATGATGTTGCTTGGCGAATTTGATATCAACCTGGGCCCGCTCATAGCAGGCGCGGGCATTGTGGGCGTTGCGGTTGGCTTTGGCGCTCAGTCTCTAGTGCGTGATCTGTTGAGCGGAATTTTTATGCTCATTGAAGATCAATACGGTGTGGGCGATGTCATTGATGTGGGAGACGCGATCGGAACGGTCGAATCGGTTGGGTTGAGAACCACGCGTATCCGCGATGTGCGTGGAACTCTTTGGCATGTCCCGAATGGTGAAATTCGTCGTGTCGGAAACATGTCACAAGTGTGGGCTCGCGCAATCCTCGATATTGATGTTGCATACGACACGGACCTTGATTTAGCGATGGAGACCATCAAGACGGTCGCCGACCGCTTATGGGAAGAACAACTCGAAGAAGCCACGATCGTTGAAGAACCAGTAATTTCGGGGGTTCAGAACTTTGGCGCCGACGCTGTCACCATTCGTTTATCAGTGAGGACAGAACCTTCTGAACAATGGAGTACGGGCAGAGTGTTGAGAAAACGAATAAAGGAAGCCTTCGACGATGCAGGTATCGAAATTCCCTTTCCTCAGAGAACTGTCTGGTTGCGAAGTGAAGCCGATCAGAAGGCTCCGACTAAGAGAGAAGGACCTGGATTCCAGACCGGTTCTCGAGGCGGGGGAGCTGACGACTCGGAATAACTGAAGTTCGGTTATTCGACCACCACTACGTCGGTGCCCACTTTCGTCCAATTGAACAAGATGGCCGCTTGATCATCTCTTAAACGCACACACCCCTCAGAGCGGTAGCTACCCAGCTGTGCCTCTGACTGCATTGCTTCGCCAAAGCCGTCAATCGGAATGTTGTGAAAGCCGATTGCTTGTTCGACGCCCCAAGTAAACCTAACCATGTACTCCAT
>DJZU01000085.1:4344-4873 GCA_002448715.1 Candidatus Neomicrothrix sp. UBA6944
CGGATGTCGTCATGTCCTGCGATCGTATGACGAGACTTAGAAAAGACTTGGTATGTCCCAGGCTTCGGTTTGTTAGCTCTTCCACTGACAAAGAAAGTTCCAGCTACCGAATCACCATCTTCAACCAGCCAAACTCGGTGCAACTGGTGCGAGAAAATTACCCTCCGTCCATCCCCGGAGTTTTCAGGCACCCCTGGTGCTCCAGTAGTGATCATCCAATAACCACCGTCGTTGCGGCCAACAGCGAAGGCACCGATAGGAGCAAGCTCATGCGCAGTCATTTGCCCAAAATGAGTTGCGTTGCCAAACGTAAATACTTTTCCTCGCTGACTTACTAACCAATAGCCAGCCCCATCACGAGTTTGTTCCGCAGCGACGATCGAACTGCTGGAAATCTCGTTGTTGGCGAGCGAACCTCTAAAGCGAGCGTTTCCGTGCGCATACACTGCTCCGTCAGCCCCGACCAATAAGTAGCCAGCTCCATCGGGACTAGACAAGAGGTCAATAATCGGTCTGTACAGCTGGCGAT
>DJZU01000015.1:0-14484 GCA_002448715.1 Candidatus Neomicrothrix sp. UBA6944
CGAATCTGGAGACACAAGCGCCTCTACCGGGGCTTTTGCCCGTCCTACAAACGCCACCGGATGGCGTGCTTGGGTGTTCACCGTCGACCACAAGAAGATCGGCATCATGTACGGCGTCGTAGCCATGTTCTGGTTTCTATGGGGTGGGATCGAAGCACTGTTAATCCGCGCTCAGCTCTTCACGCCGAACGGGACAGTGCTCACAGCTGAGCAATACAATCAGATTTTCACCATGCATGGAACCACAATGGTTTTCCTGGTGATTATGCCCCTAGCCGCGGCATTTGCTAATTACATCGTCCCCCTCCAGATCGGAGCAAGAGACGTTGCGTTCCCTCGAATGAACGCGCTTGGTCTGTGGATCTTTGTGTTTGGTGGGATTTTCCTCAACCTCAGTTGGTTTCTCGGTGGTGGACCAGATGGTGGATGGTTTGCATACGCCCCAAACACCGGCGTGACGTTCAGCCCGGGTGCTGGAATGGACTTTTATGCCCTCGGGTTGCAGATAGCGGGCATTGCCTCTCTAGTTGGGGCTATTAACCTCATCGTCACCATCATCAATATGCGTGCTCCGGGGATGACGATGCTCCGTATGCCAGTTTTCACATGGATGATTCTGGTTGTTCAATTCCTACTTTTGTTTGCGTTACCAGTCATCACCGTCGCCCTCATATTGCTGAGCTTTGACAGAACCTTTGACGCCAATTTCTTCGATGTGTCGATGGGCGCTGACCCGCTGTTATGGCAACACCTCTTCTGGATCTTCGGACACCCAGAGGTGTACATATTGATCCTCCCGTCATTCGGTATCGTTTCAGAAACCCTGCCGGTGTTCTCACGAAAGCCATTGTTCGGCTATTCGGTTATCGTGATCTCCGGTGCCGCTATCGGTTTCATGGGTTGGGGAGTGTGGGCTCACCACATGTTTGTATCCGGCTTGGGTCCTGTAGGTGTCGCCGCTTTCTCGGCGACAACAATGTTTATTGCTGTGCCTACTGGTGTGAAGATTTTGAACTGGATTGCGACAATGTGGGGAGGAAATCTCAAATTCACAGTGCCAATGATGTTCTCGGTCTCGCTAGTGTCGATGTTTACTATCGGTGGCCTATCGGGTGTTATGCACTCCGTAGCGCCAGCTGACACGCAACAAACTGATACCTACTTCATCGTCGCCCACTTTCATTACGTCCTTTTCGGAGGGGCGTTAATGGGTCTCTTCGCAGGCATGTACTACTGGTGGCCCAAAGCCTTCGGGTACAAACTCGGTGAGTCATTAGGGAAGTGGCACTTTTGGCTTCTTTTGGCTGGCTTCAACATGACATTTGGGCCGATGCACATACTTGGACTGCAAGGTATGGCCCGTCGCCACAGTCGATACGGTCCCGAAGACGGCTTTGATTTTTGGAACGCGGTGGTCTCAATTGGCGCCTTCATAATTCTGATTGGCATGATTGTGTTCGCGGTGAACATCGTCCGTTCCTGGCTCGGTTACAAAGCAGGCACAGTTCCGCAGGAGCCCGCAGATCCCTGGGACGGCCGGACGCTCGAATGGGCAATACCATCACCAACACCTGAACATAATTTTGATTACGTACCGGTAGTAACGGACGTGGATGATTTCTGGCATAAGAAATATCAGCCAGACGCCAATGGAAAACTTCGTAAAGTCGCAGATGGTAATGCCATTGCCCAAAAAGGTGACCAACATCCGCACTTGCCGTCCCCCTCGTACTGGCCGATCGTCCTAGCTGCTGCATTGCCATTAATCGCGCTTGGACTTATCTACAACTTGTGGCTCACGGGCATAGGTCTCGTTCTTCTCCTCGGTGCTATGTACGGTTGGAGTTTGGAACCAGCGACCGACCCCGATGCTGGTCATGATGACCATGGCAACGACCATGGAGATGGCCATGGGCCCGAAGACCATGATCAAGAAGGTAGTAGCGAGGTCGAAAGCGAGACCGCAGAGGAGGCCCCAGTTGACTGACGTCGCAGAATCTTCTACCAGCCAGCTTGCATACGGCCGGACGGAGTGGGATGACTATCACCATCTGCCAACCAACACAGGCTTGACCAACGAAAAGGTCACAATGTGGGCCTTCTTGGGCTCAGATTGTCTGCTCTTCGGTTCGCTGATCTCAACCTATCTACTGCTTCGCAATCGGGTAGGTCCCGCGACTAGCGGACCAACCGCAGCCGACCTTTTCGACATTCCCTTTACGTCAGTTAGCTCATTTGTTCTCCTCATGAGTTCGCTCACGATGGTTCTGGCCGTGACATCGATACAACGGGCTGAAATGGAGCGCTGCAAACTATGGCTGCTGACAACAGCAGCGCTCGGCGCCATCTTCATAGCAGGCCAGGTGTATGAGTTCACTAGCTTCTATCGAGAAGGCCTCGGGTTTACCACTAACATTTCCTCTTCCGCCTTCTACACACTGACCGGCTTTCACGGTGTTCACGTATCTCTAGGTATCGTGATGCTCGTCACAATGTGGGCACTTGTCTCCGGCGGGCAGTTAGGTCCGGAACGAGCAGAAACTATTGAGATAATTGGCCTTTATTGGCACTTTGTTGACATCGTCTGGATCGTTATCTTCGCGGTTGTCTACCTAATCCCCTAGGAGCACTAGTCATATGGATACCGTTGCTGCTTCAGAAGAAGAGGCTCACGAAGAACACCACGATCATGGCCTAAGCGATGTTGGCTACATCAAAATTGCACTCATCCTTGGAGTTCTGACAGCTGTAGAAGTAGCTACATACTTCTGGGACTTTGGCATCCTCGAAGTCCCATCCCTCTTGATTCTTATGGTCGTCAAATTCCAGATCGTCGTCTCATATTTCATGCATCTGAAATTCGACAGCAAAGTCTTTAGCTATTTATTTGTGACCGGTGTCATCCTTGCCATGGCTGTTTTCGCCGCCATGGGGACCTCCATGGTGTTTTGGCAGAACCCATCAGGCTGCGACCTCAGCGCGTTTTGTTGATCAGATTAAGTAGATCAGATCAATATCGAATTTAACTAAGACGCTCCACCCGCTACCTTCAACAGTTGTGATCGACCTTCGACGCTTAAGAGACGACCCGGCCTACAGAGCTGGAGTTGAAAAAAAAGACATAGAAGCGACTGTGATTGACGCTGTTCTAGACGCCGATGAGCGACGAAGACTGGCGATGCACCAGGCAGAAGAGGCTCGCGCAGCACAAAATGCTGCTTCGAAAGAAATAGCTCGTGCTGAGCCAAGCGAACGGCAGTCCAAAATTGCTGAAGCTGGCAGGCTCAAATCGGAACTTGAATCCCTTGAAGCTCTTGAGGATTCTGCAAACAAAGAGCTTGAAGAACTAGCCCTTCAAATTCCCAACTCAGCACACGAAACAGTGCCGGTGGGTGACGAAGACGATTTTGAAACTGAAAAAGAAGTTGGCGAGCGGACTCCGCCTCCACCACACGACCATGCTGAACTTGGCGAGTTGTTGGGTTTAGTAGATAGCGAACGAGCTGTGAAGAATAGCGGCAGTCGATTCGCGTACCTGATGGGACCAGCAGTACGACTCGAATTTGGGCTTGTCCAATTCGCCTTTGACATTCTTGAGAAATACGGTTTCGTGCCGGTGGTGCCTCCCGTACTGGTTCGAGAAGAGATGATGGTCGATGCTGGTTTCTTCCCGACCGACAGACATCAAGTTTATGAAATTGCTGGTGACGATTTGTTTCTTATTGGTACCTCCGAAGTCGCCCTGGCCGGCCTGCATAGAGACGAACGACTAGATCGCGAGGCTTTACCTATCCGCTACGCGGGTTTCTCGTCGTGTTTTCGGCGAGAAGCTGGAACTTATGGGAAAGACACCAGGGGGATCTTCCGTGTCCATCAATTCGACAAAGTGGAGATGTTCTCATTTTGCGACCCGGATGACAGCTGGGATGAACTAGAGACGCTTCGATCGATCCAAGAAGAAATTGTCTCCGCTTTGGAATTGCCATATCGAGTTATCAACGTTGCATCAGGAGATCTCGGGTCGGCAGCTGCCAAAAAATACGATCTTGAAGTTTGGCTGCCGTCTGAAGGCGCGTACCGAGAAGTGACTTCTTGTTCTAATTACACCGATTATTCGGCGCGGCGCATGAGCAGCCGCTACAAAGATGAGAATGGAACTGGCTTGCTGCACACCTTGAATGGAACGGCGTGTGCAATTTCCAGAACCCTTGTGTTTCTTATGGAAAACGGGCAGCAAAGTGATGGGTCCATCGTTATCCCCGATGCTTTGCGAAGCTATGTGGGATTTGATTCTGTTCCCGGTGTGACTAACTAAATCCCCAACGGATCCCAATCCAAGCTGCGATGACCCCACTGAAAAATGTCGTGGCAAAATACGTAACCGCCAGTAGACGAGAACGCGAAACAAGGCCAGCGAGCTCGCGCGCTAACCCCGAGACTGTGGTCATGGCACCGATGCCTGCAGTCCCGATAATTGTCATGGCTGGGTCTTCTAAACCGACAAGAAGGCCTAATACCCAAGCACCAGTAGTGTTCAAACACCAGGTACCAAATATCCCCCAGTGACCACTCACCACCCAGCGGACCATCGCTCCGATCGCTGCCGCGGCGACAAACAAAAAAACGATCATTTTCTATCTCCCAATGATCGCCCGAGATCAAAACCAACTCCACAACCCGCAATTGTTGCCAGACCCATAAGCACGGCGAAGGACCACCGCTGATCTTCAAGAGCTGCGCCCAAAGAAACTGCAAGTGCGGCAAAGCTGGTTAACGAGCCGCATAGTCCCACGGTGAACCATATGGAGTCCCATTTTTCCTGACGAGGGCTGGATGCCCAGCCAATCAAAATGCACCCGCAAATGTTTGCGGCTAAAAGGCCGCACGATTCCCCCGCGATGATGCCTAAAGACCAGCGGGCGCTCGCGCCAATGACTGCAGCCGTTAGTACAGCAGTTACAGACCGCGTTGTCATGGCATAGTGCCTAGTAGACAAGTGGAACTTAAAAGGTGATGCAACAAGTGGATTCCTTGCAACAAATTCGAGAGGCCTTAATGACTGAAGGCTTAGTTGAAGCCGTCGCGCCTGCAAATCCTATGGACTTGTTCAACTCCTGGATTGCTTATGCCGAAGAACTGAAGTTTCACAATGCAAACGCCATGACCGTAGCAACTGTTAATTCAGATATGGCGCCCTCTGTGCGGAACGTCTTATTGCGGGGCCGGGTGGGGGAGGGCCTTGTGTTCTATACCAACTATGAAAGCGATAAAGCCGTTGATCTCGCTCAAAACAACAAGGCAGCAGTGTTAATGGGGTGGCTCGAAATAGAGCGACAAATACGACTGACGGGCGAAGTAAAAAAAATTGACGATAGAAGTAGTGATCAATATTTCTCGTCACGGGCCCGCGGATCCCAAATTTCGGCTGTTGTGTCCAAGCAAAGCCGCTCTGTGGCTAGTCGAAATGAGCTGGAAGCAGCTTGGGTTGCGCTTGACTTGGAACTAGCTGATTTCTCACCTGCCCGTCCTTCTCATTGGGGTGGGTACGTGTTTACTCCCACTTCAATTGAGTTCTGGCAGGGTCGTCCCAACCGCTTACACGACAGACTTCGATATCGACGAGAAGATGGTGTGTGGGCGATGAACCGCCTCGCACCCTGAGATTTTGGCCTATTCGTTTCGTTTGGACCAGTCGACCGCGGCTGTCGTTAAGCCATTTATCAAAGCTTCATGATGTGGGACCCTGCCAGGCCCCTTAAAGCCTGTCCAGACTGGGCTCTTGCCCCGAATCCGCGGAGGCAGTTCAACCTGCACGCCTCCACCTTTGGCAAGGTTCACCGGATTTTTTGGATGTTGACCGCGTAGAGCGGGCGGCACAGAAGAAATTTCGTGAACTATCTCGTAGTGAGGTAACTGAGGGATTAGACGACATGCCACGAACTCAGCCAAATCACGATTTTGCCCACCTAATAGAACTGATCGGAGTAAATCTGGTCTCCCGAACCCATGAATTGCCACTACTACATCTACATGGTCGATGAAGCGCTTTAGATTGGGCGATTCATCGGGGTTCACTAGATGTGAAGGAATGTGCCATTGGTCGTCCGGACCTTGTAGAACACCGTAATAAGAGGCCCCTGAGCGTTCTGCAGCCGCGGAGGCTATGTCGTCCGTAACTTCCTCTAACCACCCGCCGTGAAAGGCCATGAAGCCGAAACGTGAACCGATTTGGAGCACCTCGCTAATGCCCGGCATCGACAAGAGAGCCGCAAAGGGACGATCATGCTCTAATAATTCGTGGTCTCCCAGGTGCAACGCCACTAACTAATCTCCTCACTTGTCTCAATAGGTGATTTATTTGGCTGCAATAGCCAGACGATCAAGCCAAGGGCAATAATTACAGTTAGCAAGACTCCTGTCCTAACACCACCAATTTCACTAATAGCTGTGCTGAGGCTTGAACTCCATCCTTCGACGGTTGTCACCAGGAAGTTTGAAGAACTGCCCGTCCTCTCAATCAGCCAAAAGACGACAAGGTAGATCCCCGCGAGCAGCATCAGTATCCCCGAGGCGCGGTCGATGAAACGGACCAACGATCTGAGTTTTTCGAGGAATGATGAGCGGGCCAAAGCCAAACTCATCGTAAGGGCCAACAAGGTGATGGCCATACCGCCGGCATAGAAGACAAAAGCCATGATCCCCGCCGTAAAACCAGTAACTGATGTTGACACCACAACAATGAAAGTGGGTAAGGCGCAGGAAATTGACGCGACGGCGTAAGAAACACCGAAAAGCAACAGATTTCGCAGATCCTTTCCACCTGTACCTCGTTCGAACTTGGGAAAAGCGAAATCGAGACGTTTGCCTGCGGTCACGGCACTTCCCAAGACAATCAAAATTGTGCCGATACAAATTGCGACCCAGGGAACTACTTCCCGGACAACGGTTAAGCCCGCAGAAATTAGTAAACCTGTTGCCCCAAAAACAATCAAAAAGCCACCGGAAACTGCTGATCCAGTCCATAAGGCACGGCTAACGCTCGTGCTCGTGCTCGTACCCGAGTTGGCTTCGATACCGAGGAAATACGATAAATATGCGGGCAACATTGCGAATCCACATGGATTAATCGTCGCGATTATGCCAGCAGTAAAAGCAAATGCGAGATTTAGATCACTCATAATTGACGAAACCTTCGAGCCGCGAAAGAAGCCCGGTGTAGTTAATTACTCCGCTGTGGCTTTCCAAAATTTGCCCATCTTTCGATATGAATACGGTGGTAGGCATGGCGAAACCGCCGAGCTCTATTAGCAAGTCGTTCTCGTCTAATCCAACCGGGTAAGTCACCCCAGTAGAGCCAATCAACTCAAGAGCGGGGCGGCGACCCTCCACGGCAAGACCGAGAATAGTGACATGTTCGCCGTGATTTGTGTGGAGCTTCTCGAAATCAGGCATTTCTTTTACGCATGGAGCGCACCAGGACGCAAAGAAATTGACAATTAGAGGTTTTCCAGCGAACGAAGAAAACGATTCTTCTCCACCCTCGAAAGTGGCGAATTTCAACTGGTAGACGCTCGCACCTGTTGAAATAGATGCAGCCAGGCCATTTGCATCTGATGCTTGTGAAGGCCCTCCCTTCCCGGTGAATAAAAAGATCGATGCGCCGACGATGTAGAGCACCAGAAAACCAATCAATCGGCGTCTCCAGGAATGGGCCATATCGCTCTCAGTATTGATTCGGGGTCGGTAGTAGTCACGGTACCTCTTGAACGCGTCGGAGCCCCCAGGATCAATGATCCCAGGGGCTCCTCGACCTAGTCGGCGTGGTGATTTGCTGTCAGGCGTCCATTTCGGAAACCCTCAGCGGTTTCATCCCGACGGGTCCGCAGAGAAGAAGGTGAGGGGTCCAACCTCTCTGTGCGATTAAGCAGGAATAAGTTCCGGTGGTACTGGAACTTCGTTGACTTCAACCACAGGACGTGGCTCTTTGGGCGGCCTACCGCGGCCTCTCTTGCCTATAACGATTCGACCATTCTCGATTAGCTCACCACCCCAGATACCCCACAACTCTTTGCGAGTGAGAGCGGCTTCAAGGCACTCTTGACTGACCGGACACTTAGCGCACATAGCTTTCGCACGCGCTTGGTGGGCGACATTGTCTGAAAAGAATAAGTGGGTCAAAGTCCCGTTGTTGTCGTTGCAGCGGCCAGCAACGTTCCATTCGTCTTCTGTTTCGATGAGAAGTTCCAACATTGGTTTCTCCTTCTTCTTTCTGTTGGCTAATTGAGAACTGGTTTTGGTGGATAAAAGCAGTAAGGCCGCCGGTAAACCGACGGCCTTACAGTGGAATCTTTGATGTGCTTTTCGTAGCTACATCTGCTCCTCCGAAGGCCGCCCCGCCTGATGCTTAATGCCGGTGAAATATGGTGCCGGCGCCATCGTGGCGAACCCAGTATTAAATTTTGTTGACATGCGTGATTCGGCACTCGCGCTTCGACAAAGAGCGCGAGAGGTTGAGTCCACAAAACTCGACCAATTTCTTGAACGTGAGATACGCATTGTCTTCACAAACTCTTACTTACGAGGATTAACGAAATAAAGGCCACCACAAACGCTTAGGCAAGGTCAAATGAATAAACCAGCCGAGCAACATGGCCAAAGATTGAGGGTAGCCCGCGCATGGACGGGTTCCACCCAGTGGAACCGAAAGGACAGGGGATTTAGTGAAAGGAATATTCCAAGAGTCCGTCTGGCGTACGCGTCGCGTCTGTTTCACCAATTTGGCGAAGGTGTTCGAGGTGAGCGAAAGTTTCTGATTCAGCCATGGGACCCCAAGAACGTTGCTGGAAAAGCTCTTTCATGTACTTCTGAACAGATGCTCGACCTAGCTGATCAGATGACTCTCTGAGTAGATCCAGACGTTCCTCGTGGTGACGTTTAATGTCTTCAACTCGGCCCGCGAGATTGGTAAAAGGTTGCCCATGCGCAGGCAGACCCAGTTTGATCCCGTCAAATTCAGCTACCCGATCCAGACTAATGAAAAAGTCTTTAAGGGGATCAGCAGCTGGGCCGAAACCCGATATGTGCGGAGTGATTGTTGGCAGTACGTGGTCCCCGCATAACATCAGGCCTGCTTCGGGGTCGTAAAGACATAGGTGATCCGTTGTGTGCCCTGGAGTATGAACGGCGACGAAGTCTCGTCTAGCGAGGCGTAGGTGGTCTGCGTCTTCAATTCTTTTTGTTGGTTTCGGGGTGGAAAACCAGGATCCGCCCCAACCTTTGCGCATCATTGCGTAGCCAAGTCGACGGTGCCATGGCATTTTGTATCGTTCGCCGCCCCAGGGAGTTGGGCCTCGGGGGCCGGTGTCCAATCCAGCGAACAGCGGGTCGTCTCGTAGCTGCGCGTTCTCGTCAGATGACAAAACATTTTGAAGTGGGTCATCATCCTCTTCTTCAAGGTTCCACCACATTCTGAAATTTCTGTGCGTGATAATTTCACAACCGTATTTCTGGTGAAAGTGGCCAGCGGCTCCAAAATGATCTGGATGGCTGTGAGTGATCACAATGGAGTGCACTCGTTCGGGAGGTACCTCAGCCTGAGCTAAGCCTGTCATCAGAGCTTTCCAATTTGCAGGTCCAGGCAACCCTGGGTCAACTAGCGCAGCGCCATTTTCATCGTCGAGTATGTAGCAGTTGACGTGACCCAAGCCAGGCATCGACATTGGCAATTGCAGCCGCCGAACGTTTGGAGCCAACTCTAGGATCGCCTCATCAGGAGGCCGTTGTTCCTCGCGCATCGGACGATTCATTAGGGGGATTCTATCCCCGTATCTAATCTGAATTCGATTTCTCAGCGATGTTAAAAAGATGCTGACGATAGTGATTTAGTTCAGCAATGCTCTCGCGAATGTCATCAAGAGCTCGATGCGAGGTTTCTTTCTTAGGGACCCCATGAAAAACTTTGGGATTCCATCTCCGGGCCAGTTCCTTTGCAGTCGAGACGTCTATTGAGCGGTAATGTAAAAAATTCTCAATATCTGGCATGTATGCATCCAAAAAGCGCCGATCGGTACCAATTGAATTACCGCACAGCGGGACCGACCTAGGTTTGGAGATGTGTTCTTTGATGAAATTGAGCGTCAGTTCAGATGCTTCACTCATCGTTATTGATGACTCGCGTATTTCATCAAGCAAGCCGGAGCGAGTGTGCATATCGGTTACAAAGTCATCCATCTCAGCAAGCTGAGAATCTTCAGCGTGAAGAACTAAATCCGGTCCTTCGGCGACGATTTCCAGCTGATCATCGGTGATGATTGTGGCGATCTCAACAATGACGTGTCGAGCGGGTTCTAAACCCGTCATCTCAAGATCCATCCAAACAAGCATGTGTTCATGCTAGGCGGAGTCCGGCTTCTAGAGAGGGTGCCTGCATCGTGGATTAGCTGTGCCTAGAGTCAGGGGGTGGTCCTCATTCCAGTTCAACGATTCGATTCTGATCTACCTCTACCTACATACGCGAAAGCTGGCGATGCCGGCGCTGACCTTGTTGCTAATGAAGATGTGACCTTATCTCCAGGTGGTGGCCGAGCGTTGATTGGTACAGGCATAGCAATTGCCATACCACCCGGGTATGCGGGATTCGTTCAACCGCGCAGCGGAATAGCGTTACGTCATGGCATTACGTGTCTGAACACGCCAGGTTTGATTGATAGTGGGTATAGGGATGAGCTCAAGGTGTTGCTCATAAACACCGACCCAAACGAATCATACGAAGTGCAACGTGGGGATCGTATCGCCCAGTTGGTTATTCAAAAAATTGAAGAAGCCGTATGGGAAGAAACTGACAAGCTCGATGAAACCGAACGGGGACTAGGAGGCTTCGGCCACTCAGGTCGTTGAACCCCTGTTTTATTGTCTCACCCTTTTGGGAAACTAATGCTTATGGAGACACCGACCTTATTTGAGCTAGAGGCACCGGCTGAACACGCGACTGGAGATCTCACGCGGCTTAAGGTTCAAACGCGTATCCGCGAGATGAATCACGACCGAATTAGTCAGCAAGATATGAACCAAATGCTGGTTAGGCGACATGCTGCGATAGCTCGTTTGCGACGTCGCCGACATGAGGCCGATGAAGTTGATCATGAATATTGGGTACGCCGCCGAAATAATATTCGTCTTGTGGAATGATCAACTTCTCCTGCCAAGCTTGAACTCTATGACCCCCGCCATTCGCTGCGCAGAGAAGGCTGGTATCGAAGTTGGTCTGCACCACTACAGCCATGACCCAAGCAACCGTCACTATGGGCTTGAAGCCGCCGAAGCCTTAGGAGTCTCACCAGAATTAGTATTTAAGACTCTCGTTTTGGAAATCCTAAATAGTGACAAACCGCTCTACGCGCTCGCGGTTCTACCCGTTGCTAAGACACTTAATCTGAAAGCCATAGCTGCTGCACTGGGATACAAAAGCGCGATGATGGCCACGCCTGCTAATGCTGAGCGGGTAACTGGCTACATTCGTGGCGGTATCAGCCCACTCGGAACTCGTAGCCGTCTCGACACGGTATTGGACGCTTCTTCATCTGAGTTCAACTGCATCTATTGCAGTGGAGGAAAACGTGGGCTCGATATATCGATCAGTTCGAGTGACCTCGTGCGACTCACTAACGCAACAATTGCGCCAATCGCTAAATGAAGTAGGCCGCCCGGGGCTCGAACCCGGCACCTTGGGATTAAAAGTCCCCTGCTCTACCCGATGAGCTAGCGGCCCACCATCAGCGTACCGGCGGTTCTCCATTAGGTCCTCCGCTGTGGTTGGTCATTTCCGGATTGTTGAACCAAGAGTTTGAACATAGACAGCTCAAACCTAAAGAATATTTTGACCCTCGTGACCAAGGTCAACAGCTTCTACGGTCGGTCGCTGCCGCATACCACTTGCCCGTAAGCGGTCTGGTGCTATGTCAGGCTTGACTGGGTCAGCTTTACATTTAGGGCACTGGCATGGTGGATGCATCAAGGGATTGGGTGGTGATTCCCAATCACTTTCAAGTGCCGTGCATTCAATCTCATCCACAGAAACAATTCTACGGTGCTTAGACAAGGCGCATCTTCTTATGGGTGGCTGTCGGATGTCTCTGGTTGGCGATGCGCCAAATGGCATAGTCCTTATTGGCGTTGGCTCAAGTGACTTGGCTGCAACAGAAATGATGTTTCGCGAGATTGATCAGCATTGAACGTCTCTTTCTTAAGCTCCCACGACTGCGATACCAAATACTTAACAAGTACCTGACCTTGGTTCCGATGGAACATAAGCTTGGACCCGTGAGCAACGAGAACCGAGGACGCGACCAAATCGACCTGCCGTTGACCGATTCGGCCCTTGACGACTTAGAGGTTGAGTTGTCGAAAGTTGAAGCGACTATGCAAGCACTGGAAAACGGTGCGGAAATTGACTCAGCCACATCCTGGCTGCCCCGCTCCTAGCTCTAATTCGACTGAAGGCAGTCATTCGAGTTCGTGCTCAAGATCTTCTCTAGAGAAATCTGCTCCGTCGCGTGGAATTAGGTGGTCTCGCAACTCATACCAACGACCCGACAGATGGTTAGTAATAGCGACGTCTGAAGCGTTAGCGGTTCTATCCAAGGCTCGAATCAATCCAGCGTGTCCTACAAGTAAGAGGTGATCACACGTTTCTGCTAATTGATGCAAGGTAGGCAGAACTCGCGCTGCCACTGAATCATCGGATTCGTAACCTTTAGGCCATCGTTGCTCCGCAATGGCGTTGGGCCAGGAGGTCTCTATTTCTTCACGGGTCAGACCTTGCCAGGGCCCAGCGGACCGTTCTCGAAACTCGCTAAATGAGGCGAAATCATCCACGTTGAGGGCCGCGCTAAGGATCTCTGCGGTGCGACGCGCTCTCTGTAAATCACTCGATGCGACAGTGTCGAAAGTGATCTTCGCGTTGAGTAATTGTTCTGCAGCTGCGTGTGCTTGACGTTCACCTAGCTCGGTCAGTGGAGGATCCGCCTGGCCTTGCCATCGTCCCTGTGCATTCCACTCGGATTGTCCATGTCGAAGAATGAGTAAGTCCACCAGAACCTGATCTTCCGTATCGATGCATGAAAGAAGGTAGTGCTTTGGAACAGAAGCTCCACGCCACCAAAGATAGGATTCGAAGATGGCGAACGTAACACTTCGACTTTTCGCTAGTGCCCGAGAAATAGCGGGCGCTGGGAGCATTGCGTATGAGGCAGATACGACACAAGAGCTGCTTGCGCGAGCAGAAGAGGACTTGGGAGAGGGCTTTTCGGAAATCTTGCGGATCAGTCGAATCTGGTTGAATGGAGAGCCCTTAGAAGGAGATTCTCCGATTACCGATGGGGATGAGGTTGCAGTACTTCCCCCTGTCTCGGGCGGTTGATGAGAAACTTCGTGCACAGGTTGGCTGCCCTATATGTAAAAAACCAAGTGCCCTTGACACTTCAGTCAGCAGCCACATTCGGCTTGTTGTTCGCGTTGTCAATTAGTGGGTTGACTTTCGGAGTGGCGATTAGTTGTCTGCTACTGGCTATTTCGGTTATACGGACCGATATATCAATCTTGCGCAATGGCCCTCCATTGACGCTGTTTTTGGTATTCGCCCTTAGTGGTCTTTTAAATGATCTACAGCTGTCGTTAATGGTTGGAATTGTCGCGTTTATAGCAACACCTGCGATTGCTGCCATAGGCAATAGAGGCCTGGCATCGCTGGGTGTACAAACAACGAGCATCTTGAGTGGGTGGTTCCCGGCGGGCCTATTGACCGTCAGTCTTACGATTCTGGCTAGTCGCGACCGATCTTTAGTAGCTCTGTTCCTAGGACTCATCTATTTTCATGATTTTGGTCTTCAACTTTGCGCGCGCTCCCCCTCGTTTAAGCGTTTCGCTCCGATTGCCGCTTGTGGGGGGACCCTTATTTTGCTGTGGACCGCGATTCAGGTATCTGTCTCGCCGATCCCGCATGGATGGTTTTGGCCTTTTGCTGCACTTGTCGGATTCGCTACGCCGGTGAGTCGGATCTTCACGGAACTGCTAGTGGTTCCCAGGTGGGGAGCTCCGTGTTCGATTGCTTCCTACACGCTGACCGGACCTATATGGACAGCAGCTGCATTGGGTTTAGTCCTCTAGAGATGAATTCAATTGATATTCGAGTGGAGTACTGGGGTTCAGTGGCATACCTTGGTCATTCGTGACGGAAGCCGAATCTAGCCATGGGTCCCATGAGTCGATCCGAAGGATCGGAGTGCTTTCGATGCACACGTCTCCGTTGGACCAACCCGGCCTTGGAGATAGCGGTGGCCTAAACGTTTACGTTCGTGAACTTGCCGCCTCTATGGCGAGCCGAGGAATTGGCTGCGACGTTTATGTTCGTCGAACTTCACGACAAGTTCCTGAAGTAGTAGCGCTTGGGCCGGGGGTAAATGTAATTCAAATCGAAGCTGGCCCTTA
>DJZU01000015.1:14866-22193 GCA_002448715.1 Candidatus Neomicrothrix sp. UBA6944
GCTACGTACATCGCAGAGAGACCCGTTGAGGCATTCCACGCCCACTATTGGCTTTCAGGAGTTGTAGGGCATCAACTCAAACATGAGTTTGATCGCCCGTTAGCAGTTACTTTCCACACCTTGGGGCACATCAAGAGCATTGCAGGCGAATTGGAATCAGAAGACCGCATTCGCTCCGAAGAAGCGGTCATTGGCTGTGCTGACGCAGTCTTTGCTTCGGGGAGCGTTGAAGCAGATCAATTGACATCGTTGTACGGAATAGCGAGAGATCGAATAGAAATCTTGACTCCCGGGGTGGACCGAACTTTGTTCAAGCCGGGTGCGCCGAACTCTGCCCGACGATCATTGGGTTTAGTTGACGCGCCGACCCTTCTTTTTGTAGGCCGAATTCAAGAATTTAAGGGTTTAGATGTTGCGATTGACGCTCTGGGTCTTTCCACGAATAACAATGTTCGACTTGTTGTTGTGGGTGGCCTGTCAGGCGATCGGGGAACTGAGACATACCGTGACATCAGACGGCGCATAGAACGCCACGCGTTGGAAGAACGTGTTTTGTTCGTTGATCCACAACCCCATCAATTGTTGCCGACTTATTATCAGGCGGCAGATGTCTGTCTTGTACCAAGTAGGTCGGAGTCTTTCGGTCTTGTAGCGCTAGAAGCGGCAGCATGTGGGGTGCCTGTTATTGCCAGCAACGTTGGGGGTCTTCGTGACAATGTCGTTGATGGAGTGACAGGTCTGCTCGTCAATGAGCGCGATCCTGCAAAGTTTGCGGCGGCTATCGACAACTTACTGGAGCGTCCGGAATTGAGACGGTTTATGGGTCGTAGAGGAGTTGAGCGAGCTTCTCTGAATAGCTGGGGCCTTGGTGCAAGTAACGCCATCGATGTCTTTGAGCGTCTTATCTCAAGAGAACTGGTTTCTTGCGCGTGACACGCGACGCTGCGACACATGAAGAACTAGCAGCGTTAGAGCAAGTGATAGATGATTGGTTCAAGCGACAAAAAGAAGAACTGCCCATCTTGTTGGACATAAGTCGCGATGAAGAAATTCCCCGTCGTTGGTATGCGCGGCTGGAAGGAGAAGAGCGCGACGTTACGACTATCTGGCTAACACTGGGCCAACGAACCTTAAAATATGAAACATATTTTCTTCCGTCTCCCGAGGTAAACAGAGAGCAACTTTTCGAGCTTCTACTTCGAAGAAACTATGACCTAGTGGGAGCTCAGTTCGGGATTGGCCCCGAAGAAGCGATCTTTCTCACTGGCGAACTTCCTTTTCATGCCGTTGACGAAGACGAACTTGATCGAATTCTCGGGTCCATATGGGAGTTCGTTGAACGTTATTGGTTTCCAGCGCTGAAAATGGGATTTGCGAATCGCTTTGTTGAGACCGTAAAAGCCGCTGAAGAAAAATAGAGTCAGGCGATGGCAAGGGTGAACGCTACCGTGGACTCCATGGTCGACTTGCAAATAATTGGCGGCGGCAAAATGGGCGCCGCTTTGCTTGGGGGTTTATTGCGTCAGGGTCGTGAACCACAAGGAATTCTGGTCATAGAACCGCTGGCTGCCCGGGGGGAAGAACTGGTTCAGACCTATGACGTGAAGGTCTCCGCGGAAGTGCAGCCTGCCGCAGGATCAATAATTGCCACCAAGCCTGACATGGTTGTTAGTGTTGCTGCGCAAGCCGTTGAAGCTGGAACGGATCGCCTTCTTTCTGTTGCGGCTGGTGTGACGCTGGCCTCTATTAACGAAGCAACCGGTGGAGCGCTGCCAGTAATTAGGGCCATGCCTAATACTCCAGCCCTGGTTGGGCAAGGAGCAGCTGCAATTTGCGGTAATGAAACTGCCGAGGCGGCAGATTTACAATGGGCAGAGGAAATTCTTGGAGCGGTCGGCACTGTAGTCCGTACCGATGAAAAGTTACTCGATGCAGTAACTGGATTATCCGGCTCGGGACCTGCGTACGTCTTTCTGGTCGCTGAAGCGATGATCGATGCTGGTGTGATGACAGGTCTTAGCCGACCGGTAGCCACTGAATTAGCTGTTCAAACTTTGCTCGGTGCAGCGACATTGTTGGCGGACGGGAAACCTCCAGCAGAGTTACGAGCAGATGTCACATCGCCTGGAGGTACCACTGCCGCAGGCCTGCGAGAACTAGAAAGTCATGGCCTCAGAGCCGCATTTGCGGCAGCCATTGAAGCGGCCAGCCGCCGTTCTCAGGAACTGGGTCGAAATTGAGATATGGGTACCTTTGAAACGATCACCTGCGTAACTGACTTAGGAACTGCAGACGAGTCCGTTGGAATACTTCATTCCATCTTGCAGGATTTAGCGCCCACAGCAAGGGTTATAGATCTGTGCCATGACATTGACCCAGGGGATGTGCGCGCTGGGTCCTTGATGCTTGCACGCAGCGTCCCTTACCTGTCCCAAGGTCTTGTGTTGGCATCTGTTGGGTCGCTCTCGGACCGACCCGCTATCGCAGTGTCGGTTGGAGATGGTCAATCGATCTTGGTCGGTCCGGATAATGGTTTGTTGGGCGCTGCCGTAGCCGTGGTTGGAGGCGCTGACTATGCCGTTCAGCTCACCAACAAGGAACTGCACAACGATTCGCCGGGGCTTGAACACCTGACGCGAGACATTTTGGCACCTGTCGTAGGACATCTGGCCGCTCGGGGATCGATCTCAGATTTGGGCCAAGAAATAAACCCCAGCCTTTTGCTCCCGTCGTTAATCCCGATACCGAGAATCGAGAGCGATGGAACGGTCACAGCGGAAGTAATTAGACGGACTCGGCAAGGAGCTGCTCAACTGAATGTTGATCGTGACCTTCTCGCAGGTCTGGGCGAAACGGTTCTGCTTGGGTTTGGTGATGAGCAACGGGTCGTGCGGGTGCAGCGCCCAGAAGAGGTTAACCCTGGGCAACTCGCCATTGTCGATGACGAGTACGGACTGCTAGCTATTGCTACGGGATTAAACGAAGGTGTCATACCTGCCGCACTGGAAGCTGGCAGCGAGATCACTTTAAAAGAAGTGACATGAGACCAGGTACGACGCTTTTACTTGCAGCTTTGCTAGTAATGATCGTGATTGCAGCTACGATCCAACTTCTCTTCATAGCGCTGTAGCCAGATGCCGGGTCAAAATTTTTCCGACAACTCGTATCTGAAGTGGAAACAGGCCACCGACACTGCGAAAATGCTGAGCGCGCACATGCCCTCGGCCGAACAACAAGTGTTCGCCTTGCGGATCCGGTCTGGGGCCTCGTCTATTGGTAAAAGAGGATCCCATTGATTATCGCTACTCGAGCGAGTCCGTTAGCACGCTGGCAAGCTGAAGCGGTTTCGATGTTGTTGAGTTCTGATGGAATTGAAACCGAATTTCAATTGGTCACTACGGAGGGCGATCGCGATCAAAGCCGTCAGATCCAGGACATGGCAGGCCAAGGGGTTTTCGTTAAAGAAGTTCAGAAAGCGGTGTTGGATGGGCGTGCAGACGCTGCAGTGCATAGCGCTAAGGATCTGAGATCATTACCCACTAGTGGGTTGAATTTGGTGGGCTTTCTGGATCGAGGTGATCCACGCGACGCGTTGATTGGAGCTCATCTTGATCACATACCAGAGGGAGGAGTTATTGCTACCGGGTCGGCTCGCCGTCGAGTGCAACTCTTTGATCTACGACCGGATCTCAAATTTGTGGGATTACGAGGCAACATCAAGACTCGAGTGGCAATAGCTCAGAGCGAGGATGTGGACGCTGTGGTCGTAGCTATGGCTGCTCTTGACCGACTCGGATTAAACGATCTGGCGGAGCAGGTGTTTGACCCTCCAGAGATGGTTCCACAAGTAGGCCAGGGTGCTATTGCTATCGAATGTCGCGCTGACGATTACGAAACAATTGAGTCGCTGTCCCAGCTTGTCGACGACTTGACCGGCCGATGTGTAACAGCAGAACGTTCGTATCTCGCGGAACTTGGAGGTGGTTGCGAACTTCCTGTTGGTGCTTACGCTTATGAAGAGCGAGGCACCCTATATCTCGACACGGTTCTTGCTTCCCTAGACGGAAGCACAGTGCTGCGAACAAAACACCAGGGAGATAACCCAATATTGTTGGGGGCTCAAACAGCGCAGGAATTATTGGCGAGCGGGGGGTACAACTTGCTCGCGAGAGGTGGAGATAGCGCTTGAACACCGAGCCTCTAAAGGGAAAGTCAGTTGTTGTTACGAGAGCGTCTCATCAAAATGCTGACCTGGTTAAGGCATTTTCTGAGTTGGGCGCTGATGTAATTGCTGCTCCAGCGATTGCGATTGTTCCACCACTCGATGGAGGACAACCCATGGATGACGCATTGCTAAGACTTGGACGATTTACATGGCTTGCGTTTACTTCTTCGAACGCTGTTTCAGCATTAATGGCCCGGGCAGCACGTCGGGGAGTGTTGAAGAACTTCTCTCACTTACATATCGCCGCGGTTGGGCCAACGACAGCCGCCAAAGTTCGTGCAGAATTGAAACGAGATCCGACCCTTGTCCCCCAAAAGTTCAATGGTTTTGCCCTCGCGGCTGCTTTTCCTGAACCCGGACCGAACGATCGAGTGTTGATACCAGCAGCTTCGGATGGACTATCCGACTTGCGACAAGGTCTTGAAGCGAAGGGTTGGAATGTTGATCAGGTAGCTGCGTATAGGACCGTGTTCCCATCACTTAGCGATGAACTAGTTACAAGGGCGGTCGCCGCTGACTTGGTGACATTCTCGTCACCTTCAGCAGTCAACGGTCATTTACAACAAACCAACGGGCTAGCCGCAACCAAAGTTGTTGCGATCGGCGCAACCACAGCACAGGAATGTAGAGCAAAAGGTCTTACCGTTGCGGCGACCGCTGACCAGCAGTCATCAGACGCTTTAGTTCAAGCGACCATCAGGGCGCTGACTTAGTCATGGCAACAAACGCGCTGATCCTTGACTTTGATGGAACGATTATTGACACCGAAAGCCCTGCGTTTGAATCGACGGAGACAATATGGGCGAGACATGGCGTTGACTTCCCCATGGATTGGTGGCTTCAGGGCATGGGAACCGACCGCAAATCGACGTGGGTTAAAGAACTAGAAGATCGGTTGGGCAGAGCGATAGATCATGATCAGATCATGGAGGAGCGTCAACGTATAAAGAATGAAATGACTGTGTCTCAACCAGTGCTTCCAGGAGTAGTACAACTTCTAGACGCCGCCGACCGACGAAACATAGCGGTTGCTGTTGGGTCAAGTTCGCCGCATTCCTGGGTTGATCAACACCTCAAGCGAGTTGGTCTCTACGAACGCTTCTCCCACGTTGTGTGCCGTGACGATGTTGGTGGAGTGTCAAAGCCAGCCCCTGATGTCTTTTTAAGAGCATTGGAGTTATTAGACATTTCTGCGGGATCTGCAGCAGTGGTTGAAGATAGCCCGAACGGGCTAAAGGCCGCATTGGCAGCTGGTATTCGGACCGTCGTTATCCCTAACCCCTTAGTCAAATCGCTAGATTTTTCCGGTGCTTTCGCTAAGTACGAAGCTTTAGACGATCTAGCCCCTGAGCAATTGCTTGATCTAATTTTTGATGCCGAGTAGGTCTCGGTGCGAGCAGCAAGTTCTGTATGTGCACCCGAGTAAATCACCGATAACCCATGCCGGTTAATAGCGGTCAGGGATGAGCCGAGCGACCACTTTGCCGATTTCATAAACAGATTCGGTGCCACCAGCGTCGTTATTGACAAGGTTTGTAGAAATTCGCATCACCAGCTCGGTCAAGACCCTTGATTGAATTCCTAGACGTGTGAAGCGTCTCATCAACCCTGGACGGCCCAACGCCTTGGTGGCGAGCCGCCCAAGTCGGTAGTAGTGATCGTAGTTGGAGATCAGCTGTTTCTCGTACTGACGCAACGCCAGACCATCACCGGTATCAATTGCTTGATCGATCACTGAGGCCGCAAGTTTCCCGTTGCTTAATGCTGGTTCTATGCCGTCGCCGTTAAATGGGTTTACACTGCCCGCTGCATCTCCCACGACTACCCAGTTTGGTCCTGATCTTGGCCGCACTGAAGCTCCCATAGGGAGTCGGCCTCCCTGAGGCTCACTTTCAATGTTTTTGATGTCAACATCCCAGAATTTAGGTATCTGCAAGAGCCACTCATCAAATAGATCTTGGATCGATCGAGGGTCGTTGCCGTGATGATGGCTTAGTAGCCCAACTCCGGTATTAACGGTCCCATCACCGACCGGAAACACCCATCCGTAACCTGGCAACTGCTGGCCGGCACCGTCCCGTAGATCGAAAACTGACTCGATCATGTTTTCGTTGTGTTTAGTGCTTGGGAAATAGCCGCGCATGGCAACTCCCTGGGCGTATTGTCGGGTTCTAGCAGTTCCGAGCGCCCTTCCAAATGGAGAGAGTGGCCCATCTGCGATAACCACGAATCGGGCGCGAACCTCGATCTCTCCGTCCGGTCCCGTCCCACTGCCCGTACCCGAAGCATGACAACCCCGTAGATGGCCATGTTCGACAATGGGATCTGTGACTTCAACACCTGTCCAAACTTGAGCACCAGCGTCTTCAGCCTGTGCTATCAAAATTTCGTCTAGAGATCGGCGCCGTATAACTAAGCCATGGCTGGGATGGTCATGGTCGGTCGGCCATCGCAGTTCGATGCTTTGACCATCTGCCGTCATCTTTAGTCCGTGGTGTTGATGAAAAGTTGATCTAGTGACATCAATCTGCATGTCATTCAAATGGCCGACCGCCTTTGGCGTCAGAGCATCTCCACAAACCTTGTCGCGCGGAATCTCATTCTTCTCTAACAGCACAACCATTCGACCCGATTTCGCTGCCCAATAAGCAGCTGATGCACCGGCGGGCCCTGCCCCAATAACTAGAACTTCGGTAGAAAGACGCATAGACATCGTCGTGTTTCCCTCCGTCCTAACCTGAGGTTGGAAACTATTTTTGTGTAGTTCCTGGTGAAGTCAACTTAGTGGCCGCCACCGTGGCCACCGCCCCCGATGTCTTTTCCGCCACCGAGTTCTTCCCACTCTGCGTCACGAGCGGCTAGGTCCTCATCACTGAGTTCCTCACCACTCAACACCTCGCGGATGTATCTGGCTACCGAATAAATCTTGTATTCGGTCAGTGCACCACCGAAGCCTGGCATATTTGCGCCCGTCTCACCTGAGATATGCGCCCCTCCGGGTCTATCTGTAGCTCCATAGGGATTTCCAATACCAATGCCTTCGGAACCAACGGTCAACCAAAGAATCATGTCTGCGTCAAGCTTCGGGAAAGTTAAGAGAAC
>DJZU01000096.1 GCA_002448715.1 Candidatus Neomicrothrix sp. UBA6944
AGATCAAAGTCGTAATAAAAGCCGTCTTCAATAGGGGGACCAATGCTGAAGGTGGCTCCAGGGTAGAGATCAAGTACGGCCTGAGCGAGCACGTGAGCGGTTGAATGACGCAGGACTTCCAGACCTTCCTCGGAGGCAGGGAAGACCAATGACACATCGGAACCGTCCGGTAATGGTTGGTTGAGGTCTAGCTGGACGCCGTTCGCGACCGCGATGAGAGCGTCTTTAGCTGCGCGACCACCTAACTCCGCAGCCAGATCCGCGCCAGTGGCATCGGGGCTAAGGACCCGCTCGCTGCCGTCTGGGAGGACAACCGTTACGTCAGAACTCATATACACAAATCGTACGGGGTTCTAGGCGATGACCTTGAACTATTAACCGACGCGTGAAGAGCTCCCGCCGAATCCGAAAACTATGTTCAGGGTCAAAATCAGAAGCCCGATGCCGATAAACACCCAGATTTGATCGGCGCGCTCAAAGCTACGGAACTGCTCCAAGGGTCGCCACTTAGCATGCGGGTCCTTGAGTACTTCTTCATTGACTTTTCGCGTATCGCCGTCGGACATCGATACTCCCGGTGGATGAACAAACAGCATGGCATCCAATTGAGACAAGTACCAACATGATGATGAGAAAAACTTTTAGGGGTTCAAGCTAAGACAGCCTCAGGTCCTAGAAGCACCCGAAGCTCACCCGCTAAACCATTGTTGGTGTCGACGCGAAAATTGTTAGGTAGTTGAACCACCTGCTTCCCGAGATGCAAGAAAACAGTGGTGTCCCCCGGATGTTGCGATAACAGAGCTTTGAGTTGATCCACCAATTTGTCGCTGATCTGATAGGAAGGCACGGTTAAACGCAGCTCAGCTGGTCCGCCCTTGACCTCGAAATAGTTCAATTTGTTTGCGATGAACTTCGGATCATCATCACGAGTGTCAATTCGTCCGCTGACCAACAACACTGCGTCATCGTCGAGCTGATGGCCGTGTTCAGCCATTGTCCGGGGGAAAACAGTGACCTCAATTGAGCTTTGAAGATCTTCGAGATCGAAGACAGCCATAGCGTCTCCGCCGCGAGTGAACTTGCGTTGCAAATTCGACACCACCCCACCGAGTGTGATGAACGGGTCGCGACCATCTTCGTAAGGGGGTTGGTTCGGTGCGTCGGCAATGGCGCAGTCGGTTGCGCGTTTCAGTGACGCGTCAATCCCATACAAAGGGTGACTTGAGACGTATAAGCCGAGCATTTCCTTTTCCCATGCAAGCATCGTCTTCTCGTCGACTTCGTCGTCGGGAACCTCAAATCGTTCGTCGAAGCCACTGCTGCTGTCATCGAGTTCGCCGAACAGGGTCTGAATGCCCATGTCTGCTTCTCTTCTTCGATTAACAACTTGGTCAACGATTTGGTCGGCCACTAGCAACAGACCTTGTCTTGAATGGCCGCATGATTCAAATGCACCAGCTTTAATGAGTGCCTCCAACGAGCGCTTGTTGAGGACAGATGTTGGAACACGCTCACAGAAATCATAAAAATCTGTGTACGGGCCATTGGCTTTTCGTTCTTCGACAATGGGGCTCACCACCCCTTCGCCGACATTTCGTACCGCTGATAACCCGAAGGGAATGCGTCCGTCGACAGAACCAAAGTCGACATCGCTGCGGTTGACGTTTGGGACTTCCACAACGATGCCGGCCTGTCGGCAATCATTCAAATAGATGCCCGCCTTATCGAGATTGTGTTTCACACCTGTCAGGACCGCTGCCATGAATTCGACTCGATAGTTCGCTTTCAAGAAGGCAGTTTGGTAGGAAATCAAGCCGTAGCCGAAAGCGTGACTCTTGTTGAATGCGTAGTCAGCGAATGGCTCAATGATGTCGAACAAACGGGTACCGAGCTGTTCGTCGTATCCCGACGCTACAGTCCCATCGACGAACTTGATGCGTTGCTCAGCAATCAGCTGACGGTCCTTTTTGCCGCACGCTTTTCGCAGATCGTCTGCCTCGGCCAAGGTGTATCCGGCAATACGTTGAGCAACTCGCATCACGGATTCTTGGTAAATCATCAATCCATACGTGTCGTTGAGAATCTCGTCTAAATCAGTATGAGGCAAGTCGGGAGGTTTCCGACCGTTTTTTCTGTCGGCGTAGTCGTTGTGCATGTTCGCGGCCATAGGGCCCGGCCGGTATAGGGCCACTAGAGCAGCGATGTCATCGAAACCTGTGGGACTCAGACTGCGCATCAAACTCCGCATGGGTGCCGACTCAAGCTGGAACACACCTAACGAGTCGCCTGCCTGCAACAAACGGAAGGTGTCGGCATCATCAAGAGGAATTTGTTCTAAATCCAGGGCTGTTCCAGTCACCGTTTCGATGAGCTTGAGGGCTTCGTCGATAATCGACAGGGTCCGTAAGCCCAAGAAGTCCATTTTGAGGAGTCCGAGTTCTTCCACCCCGTTCATTTCAAATTGGGTGACTACTGGTGCGTCTTCAGGCGCTACACCCGACTCTGGTTTGCGTTGTATCGGTAGATATTCGGTGAGCGGGTCCCGGGTAATCACTACCGCCGCGGCGTGAATTGAGTCCTGACGTCGGAGCCCTTCTAGCCCTTTTGCTACATCTACAACTCGTTTCACATCAGGATCAGAGTCATACATTTGGCGTAGCTCCGCCGCTGCTTTAAATCCGTCTACATATTGTTCGTCTTGATCAAAACAGGCCCAAAGCGGGGTATCGCGACCCATCACCAGTGGTGGCATCGCTTTCGCAACTTTGTCTCCAACTGCATAGGGGTAGCCGAGGACCCGAGCTGCATCTCTCACCGCTGCTCGCGCTTTGATTGTTGAGAAGGTGATGATTTGCGCCACGTGCTCTCGACCATAGGTTTCTGCTGTGTAGCGAATCATTTCGTCTCGGTAACGATCATCGAAGTCCATGTCGATATCTGGCATTGATTTTCGTCCGGGATTCAAAAAGCGTTCGAATAGAAGGTCGTATTTGATGGGGTCTAGGTCCGTTATTTGAAGGGAATACGCGACGGCGCAGCCTGCAGCCGATCCGCGTCCGGGTCCGACTCGGATGTTGTTTTCACGTGCGTGTCTGATCAGATCCCAAGTGATGAGGAAATACGCGGAAAAGTTCATGTCTGCGATGACGCGCAGTTCGTATCCGAGGCGATCAACGATTTCGTCCGGAAGCCGATTACCCCACCTCATTTTTGCTCCCTCAAAGGCTAAATGTCGCAGGTAGTCGTCGTCGGTATCGAATTCTGGGGGGAGGGGAAAATCCGGTAGGTAAACGTTTCCGAATTCAATGTTGACGTCAGCACGTTCAGCGATCCAAAGGGTGTTGTCGCAACTTTCTGGGAGTTCTGAAAATAGGTCACGCATCTCTCGAGCAGATTTGAGGTAGTGCTGATCACCATGAAACTTGAACCTGTCAGGGTCGCTCATCTGTGAACCGGTCTGAACGCATAGCAACGCGTCGTGACTGATGGCGTCATGTTGGTGTGTGTAGTGGAGATCGTTTGTTGCTAGAAGCGGTGCGTTCAGTGCCCGCGCTATCTCAAGAAGTTGTGGGTTGTTGCGACGCTGTTCGGGAATTTCGTGATCTTGAAGTTCGATAAAGAGATTGTCGCGTCCAAAGATGTCTTGAAGCCGAGCGGCGCGGTCGAGCGCACCCTTGTAGTCGCCTTTGAGAAGCGCTTGTTGGACAACGCTACCTAAGCAGCCTGTTGTGGCAATAAGGCCGCTGCTGTGCTGTTGGAATAGGTCCCAGTCCATCCGTGGCTTGTAGTAGTACCCCTCGAGAAATGCGCGGCTGGAGAGCTTCAAAAGGTTGCTGTACCCGGTGTTGTTTTCCGCGAGCAATGTGAGGTGGTAATACAGTTTTGAACCGTCGTCAGTGTCACCGCCGGAGTCGTCCATTTTTCTACCGCGGCGTGCTGGGCGTTCTTCGCGGCTCTCTAGAGCCATATAGGCCTCTGTGCCGATCACGGGTTTGATGCCGTGTTGGTTGCATCCTTTGTAGAAGTCGAGAACTCCGTACATATTGCCGTGGTCGGTGATTCCCAAAGCGGGTTGGCCATCATTTACTGCTGCTGCGACAGCGTCTGGTATGCGCGCTGCGCCGTCGAGCATTGAGAACTCTGTGTGGGTATGGAGGTGGACGAACGATCGAGTCACGCGAAAATAGTCAGCCTGGTTTGGGAAGTGGTTCTGTCGGTGCCGCGTGGCACCATAGAGGGAATCTAGTCCGATGGAGTCTGTAGTAATCGCATGACTGACACCAAACCTGCAGATCAATTAAGCGCTGTGCTGATCGAAGAAGATCCAAGCGAGGGTCTCTGGCATCTTGTTGACTCTGGTTGGGCTGAGGAGCACCTGCCCGAACTTCCAGCTTTAAGGCTTGAACAAGATCCCATTCATCGCCATAAAGATGTTCTTGCTCACACGATCGCAGTCACCAGTCAAAGTCCCTCAAGGCTGCGGGTTCGTCTCGCAGCGTTGTTCCATGATGTGGGAAAGCCCCGGACCCGGTCCTATGAACATGGCGGGGT
>DJZU01000083.1:0-1382 GCA_002448715.1 Candidatus Neomicrothrix sp. UBA6944
GCCACCACCAACAATCCAGTAGCCATCTGCTGCCATACCGGCTGGAGCCATATAAGCGGCTATGCCCTTACACACTGATGGTGTGAAGGCAGCTGAAAGGCGTTCGTAAAGGCCAGAAGCCTCAACTTCCTGAACAGCAAGCAAGCATGGGTTACCAGCGGTCATCGAGATGAACACATCGGGGTCAAATGCCGCGATAGTGGTGACCTCGTTGGTCAGCGTTGGAGCCGCAGGGTCGTGACGAACCGGGAGGTATTCCGCAACCACATCCGGGTTTTGCTCAGCGTAGGACTCGAAGCCCATTTCGTAAGCAAGACCGAAGTCATTGTCCATGACCAGGCCGGCGACCTTTACAGGAAGCTCATCGGCAAGGTTTACCTTGATCCATGTACCCCAAAGCACAGCCTCAGTTGAGTATGACATCTGGTAGCTGGTGGTCCATGGGTGAATTTCTGGGTCACCCCAGGCTGGGTGGCCTGACAGATAGAACGGGTGCGGGATGCACTCGTCGTTGATCTTGTCATACACCGCAAGGCCGTTTGGTGAACCAAGGCCTTGGATCAGAAGAATGTTTCCTGATTCGATGAGTTCATCCACATACTCAATGGTCTGAGCAGCTACATAACCATCATCCTTGACGATGAATTCAATATCGCGACCGCTCAGAACATCAAGCGAGTTGATGTAATCAAACCAAATCTCCATGCCAACACTGAGGTTGCCGTAGGCGGCCAAGTTGCCTGACTGCACTGTGGTTTGACCAAATCGCATGGTGTCGTCAGAAAGACCGTGAGTATTTGACCAGTCAGCTGGGCACTCGTTGAGGTCGATATCCATGCCTGTGGGTCCGATTAGGTGGTTGTCGTCATTGACACCCCACTCGCCGGCTTCCATCTTCTCAGTGATCATGGCGATGATCGCGTCACGGTTGCAATCAGCTTCCGCGAAGATGCCTTCGACATTGGATCGGTCGACCGGGCAGTCGCTGGCTTCTTCTTCAGCCGCGTCGCCGTCGTCGCCCTCACCAGAAACAGCTTTTTCAACTGCGTCCTGGCTCAAAGTACCGCCGGTGTCTTCCTCTTCTTCGCCATGGTCATCACCATGGTCGTCAGCAGTAGCCGTAGCGCTTTCGCTAGAACTGCCTGAAGAGTCGTCGTCGCTGCTACCACATGCTGCCGCAACAAGTGCAAACGCAAACAGTAGAGCAAGCAGACGCAAAAGATTGCGTCGAATCTCCATCTGGAGCCCCCTCTATAGGTTTTAGTAAAGGTTTAGGTTGACTAAACATTCGTAAAGCCAACTGGCGAAACGCTAGGCGTTCCAGAGACGAAACACGAATCCGATGCCCATATATGACGGACTTGTCACATAATCGCAAAGGA
>DJZU01000083.1:1710-20666 GCA_002448715.1 Candidatus Neomicrothrix sp. UBA6944
CTTTTAGCGCCTAATTTAGGGAAATGGATTGGGGAGTACATTTACCGCACCTGGGACGCGATGTAGGTCGTGATTCATTAATTGAGTTTGTTCAAACGGCAGAAGAGTTGGGCGTTCATTCAGCTTGGACTAGCGACCACGTTTGCTGGCCCGCCGAGTTTGATTCTCAGTACCCGTACAGCAGCGACGGCTCTTTCCCAGCTCCTGCAGGCCTCGGGTGGCTCGACCCAATTGGCACTCTCTTATTTGTGGCCGGGTGCACACAAGAAATCCGATTGGGCTTCACCGTTCTCATCCTTCCCTACCGACAACCTGTGGTAACAGCAAAACAATTGGCCACCATGGACGTGCTATCAAACGGTCGACTAATCCTCGGTGTAGGTGTCGGATGGATGCGCGAAGAAGCAGAGGTGTTGGGCATGCCATGGGACAACCGAGGAAAGAGATCCGACGAACAGCTCGAAATTTTCGAAACCCTTTTCCGCGACGAGACCCCTTCATACGAGGGCGAGTTCTATTCCTTTCCGGAAGTCCGGTTTGAGCCAAAGCCGGTCCAAACTCCACTACCTGTTTGGGTAGGGGGTAACACCCGAGCAGCGTTTCGGAGGACAGCTCGATTCGGACATGCGTTTCACGCCGCTTTCGAGCCCCTTGAGACGGTAAAAGAAGAATGGCGTCAAGTTGGTGAGGAATGTGAACTGCTCGAACGGAACCCTGACGAGTTGACCTTGTCTCTCCGAATGTTTCTAGATCCAGATGGGGCAATGGAACCAATGAAATCAATAGCTGGCTCAGTCGACGAGATGGTCAACACCATTGGTCAAACACAGGAGATCGGGGTGAGCCATATTTTGATCGACCCTGTGGCGCGAGGGGGAGTAAACGGTCGACTTGATGCGCTGAGCAGCTTTATGACCGACGTCGCCTCACAGATCAGTTAGACCAATTATGAACGCGGATTCATGTCGTTTGGACCGATGGCTGTGGGCCGTTCGCGTTTTCAAAAGTCGGTCATTAGCTAAAGATGCGTGTGTGAAAGGTGCTATTCGGGTTAATGGTTCAACGGCTAAGCCAGCTTTCAAAATTAAGACTGGCGACCAGGTCTCCATCAGGGAACGCGATCGCACTCGAGAGCTAGAAGTTGCAGCGATACTCGAGAAGCGAGTCGGTCCCACCTTGGCTTCGGACTATTTCGTTGATCACACTCTGCCTTCGAACAACGAAACCCGTGGAAGGCCGTCGGAGTCGTTCGCACAACGGGATCGAGGCACGGGAAGGCCTACCAAACGGGATCGGCGACTGATCGACAAGTTGCGACGCGGTTAACCCCTAAAGCCAATGGTGCAGGTACGGTGGCAACGGTGACCCTTCCTTTACCAGTTGCCTTGGCACATGCTCGTTTGGCGATGGACCTTGTAGATCCGTCGGAACTAGAAGTTCCCGAGTCGGCCTCGTTAGCGTACGAGGCACAAGAGTTGTTGTGTGAACTCATCGAATCCCCGGTCGTCGGTTGGAAAGTCGGTGCAACTGGGCCAGCAAGCCAAGCCAAGCTCGGTGTCAAAGCTCCTATTTGCGGGCCTGTTTTTGAACGAACCTTGCTTGAGCCCGCTTCGACCATCCAAGTCTCCGATTTCCATCACCAGCCCGGACTGGAGTCAGAGTTTGCTTTCACTCTCGGGGTCACAATTCGTCCCGGGGGGCCAGTGATGAACGCAACAAGTGCTCGGGAAATGGTTTCAAGTGTGCATCCGGCTATAGAACTTGTCTGTTCCCGTTTCACCAATAACTTCGAAGTTGATCCTGCACTTCTAGTAGCGGATGGGGCCCTACACGGAGCCCTTGTAGTGGGTTCAGGATGTAAACCAGAAACTGTGCCGTCCATGAGCGTCCATGAGCTTCACACCTTGGTAGATGGTGTGGAGATTGCCTCGGGCAGTGGAGCTGAGGTACTTGGAGATCCCTACGAGTCTTTGGCATGGTTGTGTAATCACCTAAATCGTCGCGGCGTTACGCTTTCCGCAGGAAGCGTGATCACTACAGGCGCAGCAACAGGATTACATATGACTGCTAGCGATCAGGTAGTCGGCACCGACGGTGGGAGTCTTGGATCTGTGACCCTGAACTTGGCGAGTTAGCTAGGTGCAGCGAAGCGAGCCAATCGAATCATTTCGGGGGTGGGGTCTCTTAGGTCTGTCAACTTTGGCTATTTCTTTGACACTTCCTGGCCAGACGATCGGGGTATCACCATTTGCCGATCATTTAATTCGAGATCTGTCTATAAGCGCTACGTCATTATCTACCGCTTACCTTGTGGGCACCATCACCGGTTCACTTGCGATGCCATCAATCGGCCGCTGGATCGACCGCGCTGGGGTCCGAAGAACGATGCTCGTTATAGCGACCACGTTTTCAATTGCAGTCGCGTATATGGGAACCGTCCGACATTTGTGGATGCTCATCGTCGGTTTTATTGGGATACGAATGTTAGGTCAAGGGGCACTGAGCTTGGTCGGCCAGACAAGCATCGCCCTCTGGTTTGACGAGAAGCGCGGTCTTGCGTTTGGTCTATCGATGACCGCATCTGCCGGCTTGATGTCGTTGGGGCCGCTCGGTCTGACGTTTTTAATCGACAAGTTCGGATGGCGGTGGGCTTGGGTCTTCAGCGCTTGTTGTGTGGTTGTTTTACTGGTCCCTGCGACTTGGTGGTGGATGGCGGACCGGCCCGAGTCACTCGGTCAGCAACCAGATGGTCGAGCTCCCTCCCCCGAGTACCTAAAGGTCGTAGCTGAGCAGTTCACTGTCAGAGAAGCGACACACACGAGCGCGTTCTGGGTTCTTACAGGCGTCATGGTCGTCTCTTCAGCTTTAATTACCGGCGTCACTTTCCATCACTTCGCGTTGATGGAGTCAGCAGGTCTCACCACATCTCAAGCAGCAGCTGTTTTTATCCCGCAAATGTTGGGGACGGTTGCATCTGGTTTCATTTGGGCTTGGCTTACCGATCGCGCTTCTCCGCGGCTCTTACTTGTTAGCTGCCAAGCTTCGCTTCTTGCAGCACATATGAGTTACGCGTGGGTGAGACCAGGGTTCGGTGCAGCTTTGTATTCACTACTACTTGGTATTAACGGAGGTTCGATTCGAGCGTTAGCTTCTGCGTTGTACCCGAAGTGGTTTGGGACGGACCATATCGGGGCAATTCGCGGGGTAGCGACAGCGTTCGGCGTGGGTGCATCTGCTATCGGTCCATTAATTGTCGCTCTAGGTTTTCGGGCGACCGGAAACTACGTCAAGCTCAGCTTTCTCTTGGCTCTGGTACCCGCAGCAGCAATAATTTCAGCCCTATTCGTAACGACTCCGCGCAAAGCCACACCATCTCCTTCGCTGGACCCCAGCGAAATTAGCTAGCGTTTCCAAACGTGCTCACCGCTAGCGCTATTTCCAAAGCACAGGGATCAAAGCAACTATTTCGAGACGTCAGTCTTCAACTTTCGGGCCGGCGACGAGTCGCTCTCATCGGCAGCAACGGTGTAGGAAAGACCACGCTCATTGAAATTCTCCTCGGAATTCAGGATCCCGACAGAGGCAACGTTCAACGACCGACAGCAAGTTCGATCGGTTATTTACCTCAAACTCTGCAGGATGAGCTAGTTGGGACCGCACTAGATGCGACGTTGGGAGGCGCTTCTCACATAACTGACCTCGAAGAACGTCTGGGCGAGCTACGGGAGGTATTGAGTCGAGCAGAAAGCTCTGATCAAGACCATCTATTAAAGGAATACGGCGATCTTCAAAGCCGTTTCGAACACTTAGGGGGATATGCAGTCGAGTCTGAAGCTCAACGAGTGTTAGCTGGTTTGGGCTTCGACTCAGAACTGATGTTTCGTGACGTCCAAGAACTGTCGGGTGGTTGGAAGATGCGTGTGGCTCTCGCGCGTTTGTTATTAGCAAAGCCGGACATTCTGATCCTCGATGAGCCCACGAACCATCTTGATGTCGATTCAGTTACCTGGTTAGAACACCAGCTTGTCGAATGGCCTGGATGTCTACTGTTTGTCAGCCACGACCGGGACTTCATCGATTCGGTCGCTAATCGGGTAATAGAACTCGACGGGCATTCCTCGCACGAATACGTCGGGAGCTTTTCTGAATTCGTGACAGCTCGCGAACTTCGGTTATCTCAACTCGAAGCGTTGGCGGCGCATCAGAAACGGAAGGTCGAAGATACTGAAAGGTTCATCGAACGGTTCCGCTACAAAGCCAGCAAAGCCAAACAAGTTCAAAGCCGCATTAAGGCTCTCGACCGGGTTGATCTCGTCGAAGTTTTAACCGCAAAGGAACTTAAAGCAAAGTTCGAATTCCCCGAACCGAGACGCTCATCCCGCATTGTCGTTGAGTTTGATGCGGCGGGAGCAGCATATGGAGATCAACAGATTCTCAAGGACGTTTCTTTCGTTATTGAAAGAGGGAGAAAAGTCGCTTTGGTGGGCCCGAATGGTGCAGGTAAAACGACCCTGTTGCGTTTGCTGCTAGGTGAACTGCACGTCGCAGAGGGTAAGGCACGACTCGGGAACAAAGTCGACTATGCGCGCTTTACTCAGAACTTGACCGAAATGCTCGACCCTCACAAAACCGTGTTCCAACAATTTCAATCCTCAATAGGCGATCCGGGAGATAGGAATCTCCGCACAGTTCTCGGTGGTTTCGGTTTCAGCGGCACTCAGGTGGACCAGAAAATCGGAGACCTGTCAGGTGGCGAGATGACACGCTTGGCCCTCGCGACGACCATGGCCAACCCCGTCAATCTTCTGATCCTCGATGAACCAACCAACCATCTCGATCTCCCTAGCTGTGACCACCTTGAGAATGCGCTCAATGCCTATCCGGGAACGCTGATTCTCGTAACTCACGACCGCTATCTGATTCGCAACGTCGCCGACTCTCTTATTGTAGTAAGAGGCGGCACCGCCACGTGGCATGACGGTCTCGACGAGGGACTGTTGAAGCCACCGCTGCCCGAGAAAGCCAATAAATCTGCTGCTAAGACAGATAATCCTCATCGGCAAGAACGTGAGGCGCGGAAGGTCGAAGCGCGTCGAAGAAGCAAAGTAAATGAGGTAACGCGTGACCTCCGCAAGGAACGAGACACTCTGGAGCGGGAATGGGAAAAAGCGGAAAACGAATTAGCCGATATTCAGCGACAGTTAGCGGATAGTGCTACCTACGCTGACCCGGCGCGGGTAGCAGCGCTCACTCAAGAACATGATCGATTAAAGGACCATGCGTCTCAACTGATGGAAAAATACGACACTGCGTTGAGACGCATCGCTCGGAAAGAAGCGGAAGTTGACTAACGGTTAACTGCAACCATGGGCGGGCCCGAAAATGGAGACGTGTTCAACTTTTGTTTCGTTTTCGAAGGTGACCAAAGCCGCCGTTCCATTACCCGGGGAGCCCATGGGAGCTCCCGGATACCACGCAGTTACTCCCCCATGACTAGCGTCCGTTGGAACATGCCAATGCCCTAACGCGACGTAATCAGCTCCAGTGGCCGAAATCTCGTCGTAAGTAATCGGTGAAGACCGATGAGCATCTTCGCTGGACAGGTTCAAATGGCCGTGGGCCGCCACAACATAGTGGCCGTCACCCGGACGAGACGGAACCTCTCGCAGCGGCCTGTAGCCCGGTTCGTGATCAGCCATTGCCCGGCCCCAGAACGTCATGTCCTGCGATTCCAGCGCTAAAGAAGATCCTTCTAAACGGTCGAGGAGGTGAACCCCCGTTCGTTCTACGTCAGAGCGACATCTTTCCCAGAGCGATTTCGTATCGTGCACATCGTGATTTCCGGGGATGATCACCACCGGAACGCCGGGACTCGCCAATATGTCAAGAGTTGCACTTACGGTACTTTCGCTGAGACGAGCGTGGTCAAATAAGTCACCGGAGACCATGAGAACGTCGGCTTGGTGTTCGCGAACTGCCGTCGCTAAGCCCAGTACCGGACATTGACACACGTCGGCATGATGATCGCCGGGCCCTGTGACATGGCCGATGTGAACGTCAGAAGTGTGCAACATTCGCACTGTGTGATTCATCGTTCTAATCTCATCACTCATGGCCCGAAAGATTGCCACCAACAAAACTGTCAAGCGAAACGAACTACTTGATTTTATGCGACCCCGACACAAAGGGGTACTTTCCACTACGAGACTTAATGGCAGACCTCAGATGTCATTGGTGACTATGGGTCTCGACGACCGCGATCGGGTTGTGATTGCTACTTATCCCGAACGAGTGAAATCGATCAATGCACGCCGCAACCCTGTCGGTTCATTGCTCGTAATGGGAGAAGAATTCAACAGCGAGTGGGTACAGATAGAAGGCACTATTGAGGTCCTTGATCTTCCCGAAGCCTTGGACCCCCTCTGCGAGTACTTTCGGTCGATTAGCGGAGAACACCCTGACTGGTCCGAGTACCGTGCGGCCATGGTGGACCAAAACAAGTCACTCCTGCGCTTTTCAATCGAATCATGGGGACCGATTTCTCAAGGTGGATTCCCTCCCCGCTTGGCAGACTGAAGTTCATACGGTTGTCGTCAAAAGTTTGTTGTTACCTTTCGCTTCGCGAACGTTTCAACGAATAACTTCATAGCCGTGCGAATACTGGTAACGAACGACGATGGCATTGACAGCGAAGGCCTCCACATTCTTGCTCGAGCAATGCGACCTCATGGGGAAGTGTGTGTCGTAGCTCCCGACAGCGAATACTCCGGTGCGGGCGCTGCTATTGGTCCTCTTCACCTCACTCAACCCGAAGTCCGACGTGTCGACATCGGTGGGATTGACACTGCTTGGAGTGTGGCCGGGCCACCGGCTCTCTGTGTCATGTTCGCGCGGCTCGGTGCATTCGGTGACGTCGACGTTGTGGTATCCGGTATTAACCCTGGGGCAAATGTGGGGCGCTCCGTTTACCATTCGGGCACGGTTGGGGCGGCATTAACTGCCCGTCACACGAACATTCCAAGTTTGGCGGTTAGTCAACATGTAACCGGCTTCGACGCAGAAGGACAATCGTGGGAAGAAGCCATTGTTGGCCAGAAGTGGCATGTGGCTGCGCAGGTTGCGAGCACAGTGGTTGAAAGCATGTTTGGCGACAATATTGGGGATAGTCCTGTAGTCAATGTCAATGTCCCGAATCTGGAAATTGATCAGATAAAGGGTTGGCGGTTTACCGAACTGGGGACTCAGCCGCCTCGGGCCGTTGAACGGGTCGATTTAGAACCGTCTGACACGGGTGACGGAAGCTTCAAGGTGTCCATGGCTTGGGGTGATGAGGTTTTCCAGCCACCGGAATTTGATACTGGTGCGGTAATGAACGATGAAGTGTCTGTGACTTATCTTTCCCGAATTACCGCAATTCTTCCTCCGGCTAACTCCAGTATCGGGAAGGCATTGCAACGTCTCATCCAGGGCAAGTGAAGAAGATCGTGTATCAGCCGAGGGTTAGGAACGGTCCTTTACCCAGTTGGTGATGAGCTCCGCCGCATCGTCTCGAGCGCCATCACGATCTCGAAGATAGTGATCACCTTCGAGGGTGTGAGTCGTTAAATCCTTTGACCCAAGTGCGTCAACGATCGCGCGCGTATCGCTCGGAAACACCCCGGAATCTCCGTCAGCCTCGATGACAAGCGCTGGAATCGTGATCTTCGCCAAATGTGGCGCTGCGTTGCATTGGGAATCGCCAAGACTCCACATAGAAAGCCAAGTGCGCAGCGAACTAACTGTTCCCACTCCATAGATTCCATAGTTCGCACGACGAGGTTCTCCTAGATAACAACTCGGAAATTCACGATTGTTGGGGTCAATCGATCCATCAATCATTCGCAAGTCAGCCCAAAGTCTCGGCGTCGTAAACAGTCGATCATGATGCCCAGCGGCGACTACCCGATCAATTTCGCTCCGCGCCCATTGTGTGATCCGATCATTTCGGTCTCGTTGCGCTTGGCGATATGCCTCTACGAACTCTTTGGTGAATGGAATTTCGCGTTCCTCAGCGAATGGGTCAAGGGCCGGATCGACACTAAGGGGGTCGTCTTCGCTAACGACCGACGGGTCCATCCAGTTAGTTAGCACTTCGGGTCGTCCAGGATGAGCAGCAACCGAAATGTACAAATCGGCACCAGGCAATTCCATTGCCGCAGAAACTATCGATGAGCGCCCATATTCCGGTTCGAGGTTTGGTTGAACGGATTGAGATTGATACGCGGCCATCAACGACCCGCCGCCAGAGTTGCCGAGCAGGACAACATTCTGTATCCCAGCATGCTCACGCAACCATCGAACTCCGACGGCTATGTCAGCAACAGCATGGTCGAGTAGAAAATATGGTTCCGCGCCTCTAAAGCGTGTGTTCCAACCTAGGAATCCGACTCCACGAGCTGCGCAGAGCTCTGCTAGATAGTGCTCGCTGAAATCGATGTTGTAGTGGGTGGCGATGATAGCAACGTCAGGTTTACTGCCACGGGGCCTGTGATAGATACCTTGACAAGGGTGCCCCCCAGCTCCGGCGCGTCCGACAACAGGCGAAGGCAAACCAACAAATTCGCGTTCGACCGTCACGGTCAGGTGCTTTCTCCAACCGGTGCTGCTAAAAGGCGCGCTGCTTCCTTTTCGTCTCTAGGCATACCGGTAGTGTCACGACAAAGTTCAACCAAGACTTGATTAGGGTCGAGGAAATAGAGGGAATAACACCATCCATGGTCTATCTCCATGGTTGGTTCTATACCTTCTGCCGCCATCCGAATCCGAACTTCTTCTTGCAGTTCTTCAGTTGCCTCGAATGCCGCATGGTTGACAAAGACTGGAACGCCCAGGCTCTCATTTACGTCAGTGGCCCAATCCGCTCTCTCCCCAATATTCTCGAATGCGAAAAACGCTATGCATTGGCCGTTTCCGGTGTCAAAGAAGACATGTTTTATCCATCCTTCTTCACGGTCGTGAAATTCGGTGTTCACCAATGGAAACCCGAACAGGTCTTCGTAGAAATGACGCGTGGCCTCAAGATCCTTCGTTGAATATGCGACATGGTGGAATGCCATTGTTTCCTCCGATTAGCTGGGTTGAGATCCAGTTTCGCGGGTTCGCGAGTTTTGAATGACTGCTACGGCTGCAACTATTGCCAAGAACACCGATACTAAGGCGGCCCAGTGGGCCAAGTCATGGTAACTCCGTTGCTCAACTGCGAGCCCAGATGAAATACCAGCTGCCGCTCCGGTGGCAGTCATCAAGACGTCGGCTGTCGATTGAGTAGCGACCCGGACTTCGGGCGGAAACGCTTCAGTCATCAGGGCACTGCCAGCAACAAGCGAAGAGCACCATCCAATCCCAATCATGAATAGTCCAACAAAATGGCCGGTCGCGTCCGGCGCGTCGGTGTGAGAAGCAATCTCCGCTCCAAGTGCTGTGATAACAGCGCCGATGCCAATGAGTAGCTCTTTACTTATCCGGTCTGCGATTCTTCCGATCCAAGGAGAAAACGCGTACATACCAACGATATGAAGCGAGATCATGAGGCCGATGATCAAGGGGTCTTGATTGCCGTCCCTCATATGTAATGGGGTCACTGTCATAACGCCCACCATCACCCCTTGAGACAACATCATTCCTAGGAGAGCGACTCTTGCGGCTGGTTGGGAGAGGATAAGGCCAAGGTCAGAAAACTTTGGTCCTCGGATGAGCGTTTTATTTTGATCAGCTATGAGGAGAAGGGGATCCGGTTTGAGGCGACGGATAATACCTCCTGCTGCCACTATAAAAAGCGTGATTGAAACTACGTAGGAGAGAGCAAAGCCACTACCTCCTTCTGATGAACCTGATAAGGATCGCAGTCCTAGACCTACCGTGGGTCCTAGAACCGAACCAACGGTGTTAGCCCAGACAACGAGGCTGATACTTCGGGCTCGATTTTCATCAGTTGCAAGATCAGAGCCCGCATATCGGGCAGCTAGGTTGCCAGCTTGTCCACAACCACAAAGGGTCATCCCAACAACTAGGAGGGCATATGTCTCGGTAACAGCGGACACCAACGCACATGTCGCTCCTAGAGATCCGACTGCGTAGGCGGTGCCTATTCCGATTCGTCTGCCGCGTCGAGCCATCAAGGCCGCAACTGGGATCCCTGCAAGGCTTTGACCGATACTGAGCCCAACTGCGGCAAGCGCCCCCAACGTATCGCTGCCAGTAATTTCGCTACCGAGAAGCGCCGCTACAGAGTACGAGGTGCCCATGGCTAAGCCGCCAGGCACTACTCCTTGTTGAAGGACTCGAACCGTTCGCTTCTGAACCGAATCGTGATCGATTTGTTCGTCGTTCAATCTTTGCTCGATTCTCGGGCAACCGCTTGGGCCCACCGATAGTCCGGTTTACCTGCCGGACTACGCTTGATCTGCGGGACTTCGATGATTGCTTTGGGTCGCTTGTATCGACCAATGTAGCCCGCGCAATGTTCAATGATCTCAGACTCTGGGGCTTGAACGCCTTCGACAAGTTGAACAATGGCCACGACTTCGCTACCCCACCTTTCGCTAGGTCTTCCACAAACAACTGCGTCGTAAATTGCTGGGTGGTTCTTAACCGCATTCTCTACTTCTTCGGCGTAAATCTTTTCGCCACCTGAGTTAATTGTCACCGAGTCTCGACCTAGTACTTCGATACGTCCATCATTCAACAATCGGGCTCGGTCACCCGGAACCGAAAATCGCACACCATCAATAACCGGGAATGTTTTTTGAGTCTTCGCAGCGTCGTTGAGATAACCGAGAGGTACACGACCCGACATCGCAAACCAGCCAATTTCGTCAGATCCAGCGTCAACGATGGCTGATAGAGACGCGTTAACGACAGTGCTCCCTGGTGCTGGTTCAAAGTCACCGGTACTCGACGATTGTTCCTTAGTGCTTACATTGCTGCCCTGGACACCCGTCTCACTTGAGCCGATTGAGTCGCGGATGGTTACTCCACCAAATTGCTGCTTGAGTTCTTCTTTGAGTTCGGAATTCAACACTGCGCCACCGCTAATGATGGAGCGGAGCGATTGTGGAATAACTTGAGTCATTCGCGAGGCATCAAGTAATGGTCTGGCGAAAGCGTCACCCACGATCTGTAAGAACTCTACGGATTCGCGATTGCAGACCTCGAGCACATTCGTAGCGTCATAGCGATCCGTTACGTCCGGGAGCACAATCGTGTGACCCATGGAAAGCGCCTGCAGTGCAATCCACTGCGCAGCGCCATGCATGAATGGTGCGGCAGTTAACCAGCGCAAAGTTCCTCTGTTAGCCGCTTCGACTACTTCCTCATATGAGTCGTATTCACGACCTTCGTTTCTGTTAGATCCCCCCAATGCCCCTACGAAGAAGTCTGCGTTTCGCCAAAGCACACCCTTTGGCATACCCGTAGTTCCGCCGGTGTAGAGCACATAAAGGTCGTCCTCTGAGCAGTCATCTAATGCGCGCGGTTCTCGGTCTCGAATGAAGTCGTCATAAAAAGTGGCTCCGCGGAGTAGCTCATTGTTTGAATCATCTTGAACTTGAACGATGAGCTCAATCTTTGGTAGCTGGGACAGAACTTCGGCGAGGTTCGGCGCGTACATTGAATTTACGAAAACTACCTTTGCCGCTGAATCCGTTAGTAGGTATGCAAGTTCATCTGCCATATACCTGTGGTTGACGTTGAAAGTTGCGGCGCGCGCAGCCCAACCACCGAGCATGGACTCTAAGTATTCGAGTTCATTGTTGAGGTACAACGCAACATGATCTTGACCGCTTTCATGTCCATCTAATTCTGAACGTTCCGTGTGACAACCTATTCCCGCGGCATTTAATGCAGTTCCTAGTTGCCGATATCGCTGAACTAAATCAGGGAAAAGGATCTGACGACCTCTATGAATCAGCGCCGCCCTTTCGGGGTGAGCTTCGGCAACCATCGCGATCACCCGGGCGAGGTTAAATTCCACGGACGAGACAGTAACCAACCCCAGGGCACCTGATCTAAAAGCCGAGCTAATTCTTCAGCGGGAACATTTGTTTCTATTTGGACTTTGGACCGCAGAGAGATCAGACACAATGGTCGAATGAGCATGCAGCTTGTTCTCGCATCGGGTTCACCGCGGCGAAAAGAACTGCTGTCGCACTTGGGGGTTGACTTTGTTGTTCGCATTCCTCAGGTTGATGAGTCGGTTAAAGCTCATGAACTACCGGAGCAATATGTTCGAAGGGTCGCATCGGCCAAAGCGGAGGCGATTGGGGGTGATGTTGTTTTAGGCGCTGACACGTGTGTCGTCCTGGATGGTCAGATTTACGGCAAGCCATACGACTTGAAACACGCTGAAGCAATGCTTTGGGACTTCTCAGGCAAGGTGCACACGGTCATGACTGGAATTGCGATTCAGACTAGAAATCTGCTGCTACGTGAGGTCGTGCGAACCAACGTCGAATTTGTGTCTTTAGACCAAAGCCTGGTTGATTGGTATCTGAATCTGGGTGAGTCGTCTGATAAAGCAGGTGCCTATGCATTACAAGGCGCGGGAAGTTCCCTTGTGAAAGCGATTGATGGCAGCCATTCAAACGTGATCGGTTTACCTCTCGTAGAAACCGCTAGCCTGCTCACTCAAGCAGGCGTGACGCTGAGGAGTTCATCGGAGTCGAACAAACTATGACGGCTTACCGAAGTGCACTCAATGAATCATTGGAGCCAGTTAACAACGGCGAAATTCTCCCCGTCGATCTAGGGCCCATCCGACTTGAAGTCCCTGTGGTCCTAGCGCCGATGGCAGGTGTAACTGACTGGCCGTTTCGTTCGTTGTGTTCGAACTTTGGCGCGGCTCTCTATGTCAATCAAATGATCACTGCTCGGGCTCTAGTAGAGGAGAACGCTCTAACTTGGAAGTTGGCCGAATTTGGTGTCGATGAGCCCATCCGCTCAATTCAGCTGTATGGGACTGACCCCAAATATGTGTCGTTAGCGGTTCATATGTTGAAAGATCGCATCGGCGTGGACCACATCGATATGAATTTCGGATGTCCCGCTCCGAAAGTAACAAAAAATGGCGGCGGTGCCGCTATTCCAGTGAAGCGGCGTCTTTTGGCCTCGATAGTTGAATCTGCTGTTGACGCCGCTGGTGACGTTCCGGTGACAATTAAATTTCGTAAGGGCATCGACGATGAGCATTTGACGTTTTTAGATAGTGGTCGAATAGCCGAAGAGTCCGGTTGTTCGGGGGTTACCTTGCATGCCCGAACTGCAAGGGATCTGTATTCCGGGCACGCGGATTGGGATGCCATCGGAGAGTTGGTGAACCACATTGACATTCCTGTTTTCGGCAATGGTGATATCTGGGAGTCGTGGGACGCGGTAAGGATGATTCGATACACAGGCGCTGCTGGAGTGGAGATTGGTAGAGGGTGTCTGGGTCGTCCCTGGCTTTTCTCTGATCTCGTAGCTGTCTTGAGCGGTCGCGAACCACTTTTAGTGCAGCCGTCTTTGGGACTGGTCGCTGATGTAATGCTCGATCACGTGGAGCGGCTACTCGAGTTCTACGATGACGATGAGAGCGACATCGTGCGGCGATTCAGAAAACATGCAGGCTGGTATGTCGCCGGATGGCCTGTCGGGAAGGACCTTAGAAGGCGCCTCCATTCAGCAGACAGCCTTGATGAGTTGAAATCGATTACGGACGAATTCGATAGAGGCACGCTATTGCCGCCCGAGGGCGTAAGGGTAAAGCGCAGTCACACGGGCGGTCCGAGGAAGGTGTCTCTTCCAGAGAATTGGCTCGCGGATCCCGATGAAGTTGTAGCGCTTAGTTCCGCTGCGGAGGCGAACGTTAGTGGTGGATGACGCTTCGCCGAAAATATCGAAAGATAAATGGCGCAAAAAATTGCGTCCTCTTGAGACAGGGGTGGAAGCCAACGTCGAGAAGAAGGTGGTCGCCGCATTGGCTTCCTTTTTGCAAGATAAGCATGGCTTGTTTTTGTTTTATAGGCCGATGTCACACGAACTAGGACTCGATGGCCTCGCGGAAAAGATGGGATGGGAAAATTTTGCGACGACTCGAACTCCCCGCTCTGGGCCACTCACTGTGCACCCTGCCGGCAGCCCTTCTGAAACACATAAGTTTGGTTTTTTGCAACCTGTACAAAATGCGCCACTAATCGATCTAGCTGAGGTTTCGGTAGCACTTGTGCCAGCCTTAGCCTTCGATAGAACCGGCATCAGACTCGGTCACGGGGTTGGTTATTTCGATGAACTTCTTTCTCGCATACCAGACAATTGCTTACGCATTGGGGTGACGACAGAAGCTTTCATCTTTGAAGAGTTACCGTCAGAGTCTCACGATATTTCAATGACTCATTTAGCTACCGAGCTTGGGGTACGTCCAGTTTCCAGGTCTGTCTAGTAGTTCAGGTTGGTTCGTAGCGCATTTGACGCCATCGGGAGGTCGCAGTTGTCACTTCCACTAGTTCCGAGGACAGAAGAACGCCTTCGACGAAAATATCGCGATCTTTAATGTCAACAATCCACGCGCGGCAAACTACTTCTTCAGCTAGGAACGCTGGCCTGAGATAATTGAGATGCATTTCTGCTGTTGCACACGCCAAGTCCGGTGCATCTACCGGCAGTGAACTTTGCGCCGCTACACCCATCACCTCGTCCAATATCGCCGCCTGAACTCCTCCATGAATAACCGTGTCAAAGCCGCAATGATGCTTCGCAGTTCGGTGGCGAGTCTCAATAGTTCCGTCGTCGTATCGGACAAACTTGAGCTGCAGTCCATTTTCGTTGGTACTCGAACAACCGAAGCACTGATCGACGCCCGATCGTTCTAGGGGGAAAGGGGTCGCGGCGGCATTCGCATACTGATCAGATGAGCGATTTGTCACATGGGGATCGTAGGCATTGCACAGCGCGCTTGCTCGCTTACTCAAGAACTTCGGCTACGGCCAGATTGGCTATTTGTTCTCCGTCGTATCCAAGGATGCCTTCCAATATTTCCATCGCGTGTTGACCATATGTTGGGCCAGCCCAGTCAAAGCCACCCTCCGAGCGGGATAGCTGATGCGGTATGCCATCTACCATTACCTGACGAGCTTCAGGGTGTGGCACCCATGGAAAATGATTTCGGTGGACGAGCTGTGGATCGTTCATACAGTCACCTGTGTCTTGAACCATGTGAGCTGTTACCCCATGTTGCTGCAATCTAATTTGTAGCCCTCCAGGGCTTTGGCCTTCGGTCCAGGCCGCAATGGCTAAGTCGATATCTTCGGAATGGGATCGGCGTTCCGTAAGGTTAAGGTCAGCGAGGTCCTCTCGCCTCATTTCGACACACAGTGATTTCCATTGAGCGTCGTCCTGACACACAATTGCGCACCATTGGTCCTGTCCTGCACACGGGTATACGCCATGGGGAAACATGTCCCCGTCATGGTTCCCTGAGCGCGTCGGTAAATGACCTGTTTGTTGGTATTCAAGAATGCCTGGGGTGAGATAGTGAGTTGCCGCTTCAGCCTGGGAGAAGTCTAAATATTGGCCCTCTCCAGTTTGACGCCGGTGGTCTAGGGCAGCGAGGAGAGCTGCAGTGGTGAAGCGTGGTGACGTGTAGTCGGTATAGGCCATATAAGGGCCTGCCGCACCCCGATCAGGCCACCCAGTGATGTCGTAAAAGCCCGCTACAGCGGCGGCCAAGTTCCCAAAGCCGGCAAAATCTCTCATTGGGCCCGTTTGGCCAAAAACGCAACTTGAGAGAACGATTATTCCCGGGTTAATTTCACACAGCGCCTCGTATCCGAAGCCCATGGCGTCGAGCGTTCCGGGCGTAAAGGACTCGACTACTACATCTGCCCACTTCGCTAGATCCATTACAACCTGCTTTGATTCGGGTTTTGACAGGTTGATAGCGAGACTCAATTTGTTGGCGTTAACCGCATGCCATCCGATTGCATTTTCTTGGTCGGGAACGTCGTCTCGATGGCCTAGCGCTCCTCTCAATAAGCAAGGTCTGGTAACTGATTCAAGGCGTACGACTTCGGCGCCCCAATACGCCAGGATTTTCGTTGTTAAGGGGGCGGCGGCTACCCACGAGAAGTCAAGAACCTTTAGGCCTTCTAAGGGCCGGTTGGACGATGATTGGCCTGAGTTCACCGAGGGGGCTAGGGGCGTTCGATCAAAATCAATTTCGTTGTTATGTTCTCCTAATTGAGGAGCTCGGTCCAGGCGTCTCAATGGGGTCTTGCTGGCCTGGATAAAGGGTCCCGGGTGACGTGTTCCTTCCACCTCGTCCCAAAACTCACGTGCTTCGAACTGCTCGCTCTCCACTACGTCGGCGAGGTCAGTGATTGGAGTTACTAATAGTCCACGACTGAGACTCGCCTGCATGAATTCTGCTTTAGTTTTATCCCTCGCGAAGTCAGCGATTAGGTCCATTACCCGAGCTAACTCTTCGAGGGTCTCGCGGCCTTCCTGTAGGTGAATGGCGAAATCAACCCAATCCTTGTCTCGCGTGGCTTCGTCGCATGCACCTTCTTCGTACATCCAATCCATGAATCTTTGGAACATAGGACCGATCATCGCTCCGAAAGCAACGGTGATGACGACTTCGCCATCGGAACACGGGTAGGTCCATCTCAGGTGAATAGGCCCCTGTTGCACTCCTCCCGCCATTCGTTCTTGGGGCGATAGACCCGCTGGCCCATGCAAATTTGCGGGCATCGCAGTTTCAGACATCGCTTGTTGAGCTGATACATCAACGTGTTGTCCCAGTCCTGATCGGGACCGCTCATCGCTTGCAACGAGGGCTCCCACTAACGCCTGACACGAGGCATGTGCCCACGCTTGGGGTATGGAGATACGAACGGGGGGCCTGTCTACGTCTCCATTACAAATCATCTGCCCGCTCGACGCGACAAGTGTCAAATCGGTAGCGAGCCAGTTTGCTTTGGGTCCATCGTCACCGAAAGGAGTCAGTGACACCGTGATTAGGCGCGGGTTCTCTTGTCTCATTTTCGCGAGATCGACTTCGAAGGGCGTTGCATCGCATTCAATAACGAAGTCAGCGGTCGCCGCTAGACGATCCAGTTCAGCAGCATCTCGGATTAGGACTGATCTTTTGCCCCTGTTGTAGGCCTCAAACCAGTGATCACGAGTCCAGCCACTTTCAGGCTCAGCCAAAATAACGTCGGCTCCCAGTTGAGCAAGTAAGAAACCTGTCATCCAACCGCGACGGTCGGTGAGGTCAATGACACGGTAATTGTCGAGCACGATGCCCCCCTTCGTACGTTGGAGCTTAGATGGACTTTTTGGAGTCCTTTCTCGCAGCTTCAATTTCTGGATAGCGGAAGCAATCGACAAGATGGTCGTTAACGATGCCGTCGGCCTGCATCAACGAATAGCAAGTGGTGGGTCCCACAAATCGCCATCCCAGCTGCTTTAGTGCCTTGCTCATTTGTTCCGATTCGCTGCTGTTGGCCTGCATCTGTTTCAGTTGTCGAACTGGTCGCTTTTTGGCGGGTTCGAAGGACCAGAGAAAGTTAGCCAGCGATCCGTGTTGTTCGATGGTCGCTAAGGCTGCTCTTGCATTGTTGACGGTGGCTTCAATCTTGCCGCGGTGTCTAATAATGCCTGCGTCACTAAGTAGCCGCTCAATATCTTTGTCTCCAAATCTTGCGACCTTTTCGAAATCGAAGTTAGAGAAAGCGTTTCGGAAATTTTCTCGCTTTCGCAAAACAGTGAGCCAGGACAACCCTGACTGGAAGCCTTCGAGACACAATTTCTCGTAGAGCCTCGTGTCATCAGTCACCGGCACACCCCACTCGGTGTCGTGGTATTGCATGTAATCGCTGTGGCTCTCACCCCACGGGCAAACGGAAACTCCATCAGCTCGGACAGTTACCCCAGTAGTCATCTCTTAGAAAATACCGGTTGCTGCGCCGATTGTGCTTTGGTGGTGTTCTTACTGTGAGATTGTGTTCGTATCTTTAGGAGACGGAATGGATCAAGATATACAGCGGCTTTTCGACGAACGAGAGTGCGAGAAGTTGATCTCGGAATACTGTCGGCTGGTCGATTTTGGTAACGCTGCGGGTATCGCACAGTTATTTGTTTCGGACGGCATTTGGACTGGACCGGGTGTCGAGATGATCGGCCAATCAGAAATCGAGGCAGGTTTTACCGCTAGGCAGGCTATTACTCGCAGGAAGTCTCGGCATCTGTGCACGAATGTCGTGGTCAACGTCGAAGGGGATGAGGCCAAGGGATTTTGCTATTTGTTGAACTTTCGGCACGATTCTCAATCGGGGACAGCTGAATCCCCCGCTCCTGCCGGTTTGCCGAAGTATGTGGGCGAGTATCACGACCGGTTCGTCAGAACGGAGCGCGGCTGGCGCTTTGCGTCAAGACGTTGCGACATAGCATTTCTTCGGAACTAGCTGCTCACTCTCTAACCGCTGGGGATGCACTGTCGGATCGCGTGGCATAATTTCTCCCATTAATCTTGCCTTGATAGAAGGAAGAGCAATGAGTCGTCTGCAGTTGGCCATAGACGTGGCGGATCTTGATGAGGCAATAGCGTTTTACTCGCAGATGTTTTCTGTAGAACCGACAAAAGTTCGTCCGGGTTACGCCAACTTCGCTATTGACGAACCTCCACTGAAGTTGGTACTTAACGAGAACCCTGAAAGCGGCGGGTCAATCAACCATTTGGGAGTCGAAGTCGAGGATGTACGGTCGGTGCATGAAGCGCAAGCACGAATGACTGCAGAGGGTCTTTCCACCTCTGGAATCGATGAAACGTTGTGCTGCTATGCCGAGAAGACAGAAACTTGGATTGAGGGCCCTGATGACATTCGTTGGGAGTGGTACGTCAAGACGGGCGACAGCGAACAGTTCGAAAACGTCATTACATCGTC
>DJZU01000083.1:21065-22400 GCA_002448715.1 Candidatus Neomicrothrix sp. UBA6944
CTGCGACGATCCTCGCGCACCAGCAGTCATCTCAGCATGGAGTTGTTGGATCTTGGAACTGGCAGTAGTCGTAAAAAACCTTGGGGTGACTGCATGCACTGCGCATGCCAACGACGCAATAAACATTTCTTTGGCGAAGTGACTTGCAACACGGAAGTGCTCTCCGTAGGTCTCACCAACGGAAGCGGGATGTTCCGTGAAGTAAGTCTTGAGCCGCATATGGAGATCGTAAAGCTACGTTGACGACACGTTGTTGCCTATGGCAACGCATTACAGGGCTTTTGTGCAAAGTTGTCGCTCATTATTTACTTTTTAAGCAATAATAGTTTTCCATGGACTTCATTGATCGGGAAATACTGCATTTACTGCAGCATGATGCGACACGTTCATCTAGGGAATTGGGCAACGAGGTCGGGCTGACAGCAACGCCATGCTGGCGTCGCATACAGGCTCTGAGGCAATCGGGGGTTATCCAAAGAGAAGTAGCAATTCTTGACCCTTCGCAGCTCTCACTCGATATCAATGCTCTTGTTCAAATTCGCACCAACGACCATTCAGCTGCTTGGTTATCTGATTTCACTGCGGCCATTGGAGAGTTCCCCGAGATTGTTGAAGCGTTTCGCACAAGCGGGGAAATTGACTACATGCTCAGAGTGGTTGTCCCTGACATGAACTCCTACGACGACTTCTACAAGCGACTCATCGAAAGAGTGGCGCTGTACGACGTCCGCACCATTTTTGAGATGGAAGAACTGAAACGCACAACAGCTCTACCTCTCGACTACGCCGCTTTCGAAGCCCTCTAGCGCTTAGGCAATCAACACCTCAACTGCTCTCTTCACAGCTTCTTGCGCTCGTTCGTCTAGACCTTCATCACTCGCAGTAGCTATTGGGTGCTCAATAACCGCAAAAGGGTGAGCGGGTACACCTTGGACTCGAGCCATCAGTTCAGCCGCGTCAGAAAAAGGGGATGTCATGACACTTACTGCGGGCACCCCATTGCGTTCAGCAATCACAGCGTCATGCAAACTGCACGACGAGCAGCTACCTCAGTCCCCTACTCCGCTCAACACGGCGTCCCATCCCATCGCTTCTTTCATCAGCTCAACTTCGGCAGGCGCACTGTAATTGGCCTTGGTGCGGCGGACTACNNGATGGAAGAACTGAAACGCACAACCGCGCTACCTCTCGACTACGCCTCTTTCGAAGCCCCCTAGCGCTTAGGCAATCAAAACCTCAACTGCTCTCGTCACAGCTTCTTGCGCTCGCTCGTCCAGACCTTCATCACTCGCACTAGCTATTGGGTGCTCGATAACCGCAAAAGGATGAGCGGGT
>DJZU01000038.1 GCA_002448715.1 Candidatus Neomicrothrix sp. UBA6944
TTGACTGACATTGAGTATTCCAGTTGGGGTTTCCACCATCGCCCAGATTTGGGTAGAGGAAGGTGCCCCGCCCGCTTCAAGCAAACTCGAGATTTCGTCTAGGTATTCGGGTCCATCAACTTTGGGTATCACCACGGCTGCAGGGGCTGCTGAAGCAGCAGCCAAGACGTCATCACGTCCCCATGGTGTATCTAGCCCGTTGCAACGGATTGTTAGCTCCCGTGTTCCGTATTCATTAGAGGATGCTGCCGAGCAGGCTTGTTCCCTAGCTAGTTCTTTCGCGTCTGGAGAAACTGCATCCTCTAGATCAAAGATGAGGGCATCGGCCTCGATGTCCTTCGCCTTTTCTAAAGCTCGCTCATTGGCTGCTGGCATATATAGAACCGAGCGTCGGGGCCGGTACGTAGAAGTCATTCTCATCTCCTGACAATATGCGTGTGGATCTGAGCGAATCAGAATCCGTAACTGCTGGCCAAATCTGGATCTTTAGCAGCTAACTCTCGGGCAAGGTTGACTACTACGTGGCATTGCTTGACGGTTGCATCATCCTGCATTTTTCCGTCAATCATCACCGCACCAGTTCCATCGCCCATTTCGTCAATGACACGCATAGCCCATGCAACTTCGGACGGCTCTGGACTGAAGACCTTCTTCGCTATATCAATCTGAACAGGGTGCAAGCTCCATGCGCCTACACAACCGAGAAGATAGGCGTTTCTGAACTGATCTTCGCAGGCGATGGTGTCCGCTATATCTCCAAACGGCCCGTAATAAGGCAGGATCCCATGGGCTCCGCAAGCGTCAACCATGCGGGCGAGGGTGTAGTGCCACAAATCTTGCTGGTAAGAGAGACGTTCTTCGTCTTCGATACCCTCCTCTGGGTCTTGACGAACAAGGTATCCCGGATGACCACCTCCGACTCTGGTGGTTTTCATTCGGCGGTCCGCAGCGAGGTCCGCTGGCCCCAATGAAAGGCCCTGCATTCTGGGGCTAGCTCCGCAGATCTCTTCAACGTTCGCTACCCCTTGAGCAGTTTCAAGGATTGCATGAACCAAAATTGGGGTAGTCAAACCGGCACGGGCTTCTAACTGGGCAAGAAGCTGGTCGACGAAATGGATGTCCTCGCTGCCCTCAACCTTGGGGACCATTACCACGTCGATCTTGTCCCCGATTTCTCCCACTAACGTCATCAAATCGTCGAGAAACCATGGAGAGTCGAGGCTGTTCACTCTTGTCCATAGCTGTGTGTCTTCGTTGCTCCAGCTTCGACCTACTTCTACGAGGCCAGCTCGCGCCGCTTCCTTGTTATCTGCGGCGACAGCATCTTCGAGGTTTCCCAAAAGAACGTCAACGGTGGGCGCAATCGACGGGACCTTAGCTCTCATCTTTTCGTTCGATGGATCGAAAAAATGGATCATCCGAGACGGACGGAAGGGGATCTCTCTGAGTGGGTCGGGTGCTCCGAGCGCTAGTGGTGAAAAAAAGTTTTTCGGTGTTCGCACCTGAAGAAACCTCCGTTTGCGGCTTTGGTTGTGACCGTATCCAGCAAAAGGCGAGATCGCTACCGCGTGGGCTGCTTTAACTCTAAGTTCTCACACAGAACCTGCGGATCTAACCGATGGATCCTTCCATCTGCAACTCAATAAGCCGGCTCCATTCAACCGCGTATTCCATGGGGAGCGTCTTGGTGACCGGCTCAATGAAGCCATTGACAACCATTCCCATGGCTTGCTCTTCGGACAGTCCTCTACTCATCAGGTAGAAGAGCTGCTCATCGGCAACTTTGGAGACTGTGGCCTCGTGCCCAATCTCTGCATCGCGTGAACCTATTTCTTGATATGGGTAGGTATCGGATCGGCTAATTTCATCCAGAAGAAGTGCGTCGCATTGGACATGTGACCGACAGTCGTTCATGCCTTCTTCGACGCGGACTAGACCTCGATAGGTCGTTCTTCCTCCATCTTTGGATATTGATTTGGAGACGATTTTTGAAGATGTCTCGGGGGCTGCGTGGACCATCTTGGCACCGGCATCTTGATGTTGTCCGTCTCCGGCATACGCAACTGAGAGGACTTCACCTGATGCCTTTGGTCCCATCAGGTATACGGCTGGGTATTTCATCGTCAGTCTGGAACCAATATTCCCGTCAATCCATTCCACGTGCGCTTCGTCATAAGCGGCAGCTCGCTTAGTGACTAGGTTGAACACGTTGTTCGACCAGTTTTGGATGGTGGTATAGGTGATCCGTCCACCCGGTAACGCGCAAAGTTCAACCACCGCTGAGTGAAGCGAGTCAGAGCTGTAAACCGGTGCCGAGCATCCTTCTATGTAGTGCACGGTGGCGCCCTCATCGGCAATTATCAAAGTACGTTCGAACTGACCCATATTTTCGGCGTTAATGCGAAAATACGCTTGGAGCGGCATCTCAACTTCAACTCCAGGCGGGACATAAATGAACGAACCGCCCGACCACACCGCCGAATTCAGAGCAGAGAATTTGTTGTCGCCGGGTGGAATAATTGTTCCAAAGTATTTCTGAATAATTTCGGGGTGTTCCTTCACTGCCGAGTCCATGTCAGAGAAGATGACCCCCTGAGCTTCTAGGTCCTCACGGTTGCGGTGGTACACGACTTCCGACTCATATTGGGCCGTTACGCCAGCAAGGTATTTCCTCTCCGCTTCTGGGATGCCAAGTTTTTCGTAGGTGTCTTTAACTGAATCAGGGAGCTCTTCCCAAGCGTCTACCTGCCCTTCGGTGGGCTTGATGTAGTAGTAAATGTCGTCAAAGTAAATTTCCGAAGTGTCGCCACCCCAGTTCGGCATCGGTTTTTGTTTAAAAATTTCGTAGGAACGCAAGCGAAAGTCGAGCATCCATTCCGGTTCTTTTTTGAGGAAAGACATTTCCCGGATTATGTCTTCGTTCAGACCCTTCTGAGGTTTGTAGACATAGTCCTCTTCGTCACTCCATCCGAGTTGGTATTTACCTATATCGATGGCGACGTTTGGTTCGGTATCTGTCACAAGGGCTCCTGCCGCAAATTATTTACCCCTATCAGGATAGTGGTAATTGAATTTCTGGCCCACTTATTGATCCAGACCAAGATTCTGCCGCATCAAGGTGAAGGTATCCAGGCACCTTTGAATGCGGCGTATCAAGGTAAACCTTAGCTTCTGGTGCCTGAGCAAAACGACCATGACTCCATCGCACCTCTACGTGTCCATCAACACATGTTTCTTCCGCCGCTTCGTGATCTCGAACCGTTGCTCGCCAGCCGATTTTCGGTTGGCCAGCTTCTTCCCCCCATATCTCCAAGTCTCGAAATTCAAACCGGCGACGCCAATCCCAAGGCGTAGTTACTAATAACCGCAGAGCCCGGTCTCTCGCGGAACCCAGCACGTAGTAAGGGGCAGGACCGATGCGCAATAGTCGCCACAAAAGAGCCTCTCGCTGGCGTTTTGTGGCTATCGATTTACGCCACTGGCTAGCGGTAACACGTCCGACTTCGGCTGCTAGTTCTCGGTAGGCAGCCGCGCATTTGGGGCTCCAATCTCGGTCGGCCAGTGCGGTCTTGAGTTCAGATCGGTGGTGTTTGGCTAAATCGCCTACAAAGGGAGGCAGTTCTACGCTTGTGTCAACTTCTGCTCGGACGGCGGCATATAGGGCTTGGTGTTGGCTTGGCGCCGCGTGGTCGTACCAGTCTCCGACATCATGGCTCGCCGCGAACAGGTTGGATGGCGCTGCGTTAAGCAAAATCTTAGAGGAGTACTTGCACGAAACGAGGTAGACATGATCGACTCGCAGATCGATCGGCAGTTGGTCATGTCCAGGGCTTCGATGGCTTCCCTTCCACTCAATTAGGAGAGGTGGTCGACCTCTTAAACCATCTTTAGCTTCCAGAAAAACCTGGCCGTTTCGATAGGCGCCAGCAAAATCAACGCGATGCGGCGATTCGTCAACTGCTCGTGTGAACTGATCCCAGACCCGTTCCGTAACATCAACAAATTGCTTGGGGAATTGGCTTATGGCTTCAGTAGGACTGTCATACCCCAACATTCCAAGGCCGGTCGCCAGTTCAGTGATTTCGGTCCGGACTGAAGCCATTGGCTTCAACCAACCAATGCGGGCGCCAATTGGCGCCACCCCTCGGGAACTGTTTGCGGTTCCTGGGTCAGCACTTGAACGCAAACATGATCTGCCCCGGCGTCGAAGTGGTCCTGGACGCGCTTCTTGATTGCGTCTATAGAACCCCATACGACCACTGCATCGACGACTACATCTGCCATATTCTCAATATCGTCTGCGTCGTATCCGAGGCGCATGAGGTTGTTGGCATAGTTGGGCAAAGCCGAATAAGTCTTCATGTGCTGTCTGGCTATAGCTCTTGCGGTATCGGGGTCCTCTTCAAGAACAACCATTTGTTCCGGATATAGCAGCGCCTCCGAACCCATCACTTCTCTCGCCATTTGAGTGTGCTCAGGAGGCACAAAGTATGGATGCGCTCCGGCAGTTTGAGATGCTGCGAGTTCGAGCATCTTGGGACCAAGTGCCGCGAGCACAATCTCTGGTAACTCCGATGGGCCTACTGCCATGAACCGAGCTTTGTGCATCATTTCGAGGTATTCCCTCATATAGGTCAGCGGCTTCGAGTAGTCGTGTTTTCTAACCCACTCAACCAAATGCAGGTGGCTTACCCCTAAACCCAACAAGAAACGGCCAGGATGCGCTTCTTCAATGCTTCGTTGAGCATTAGCCATCGTCATTGCGTCTCGGGCATAAATGTTGGCTATGCCTGTCGCGATTGTGACCTCAGTTGTATTTTCCAGAACTCGCATGGCGGTCACGAAGGGGTCGCGTCCGACTGCCTCGGGAATCCAAATTGTTTTGAAACCGAGTTCAGCGGCTTCTGCGCAAAGTTCGTTCGCTGCCGATGAGGGCAGCCCATCCAAAATTCCCGTCCACAATCCAACTTTGCCGAGATCAATTTTTGCTTTGGTCATGCGTTGACCCTAGGTCATCTCAGCAAAGTTCTCAGTCGATCCGTCGCATCTGTTCTCTGAAGGTCGCTCCACGTCTGATGTACGTCTCTACTCCTGGCAAAATCAACGGGTCAGTATCGACACCTTCACGGATTTTTGCGGGCATTCCCAAGGCCATGCAACCTGCCGGCACATGCATCCGCCCAGGCACGACCGCACCAGCGCCAACTAGAGCCCGCTCCCCTATTACGGCTTCGTGAAGCACAATCGACCCCGTTCCTACTAGCGCTTCGTCTTCAACTGTGCAGCCTTCGAGGTGCGCTAAATGGCCAATGGTGCAACCCCTTCCTACAAGGGTGGGGAGTTCCTCAGTGACGTGGAGTACGGCGTTGTCTTGTACTGAAGTTTCTTCGCCGATCACAATGTCATTGTCATCTGCTCGGAGCACAGCCCCAGACCAAATTGTTGCCCTTGCACCTATTTGGACCCGGCCAATGAGAACTGCTTCAGGCATTACCCAAGCATCGGGATGAATTTGTGGTTGATGTTCACCTAGTGCGTAGATCGGCATATTGAACCTCGGTCTCGTATCCAGCCAGCGTTGAGCAAACTATCGTGTTGTAACCCATTCGACTCTAGGTTGCGTCGTCGGGGACGCTAGCGTCCAGTCGATGGATTCCGAGAGAAACAAGCCGCCGCTAGCGTTTCAAAAAGACCATACGCGCGTGGCGCACGGCAATTCGACCGAAGATCCATGGTTCTGGCTTCGATACCGCGAAGACCCGGCGGTGCTGGAGTATCTACGGGCAGAAAACAACTGGACTGAACAGGCAACTGCCCATTTAGAGGGACTGCGCGCGGACCTGTTTGGAGAAATCAAGGGGAGAGTTAAAGAGGAGGATCAATCGCTGCCTGTCCCTAAGGGTCCCTGGGAATACAGAGTCCGCACAGTCGAAGGGTTGCAATATCCCGTGCATGTGCGTCAAGAGCGGGGTCTGCCAGAAAGCGAAGAGTTGCTACTTGACGAAAATGAACTTGCTTTGGGGCACGAATATTTTGCGCTTGGTGACCTGACGGTGAGCCCCGATCACCGGTTTCTTGCTTACACCGTCGATACCGAAGGGAACGAAGAGTACGAATTGCGCGTGATCAACCTTGATGGCGGCGAGATTGTAGATAGCGGTATCGGTGGCCTTTCGTATGGATTGGTTTGGGCTAACGATTCGCAGACTCTGTTTATGGTGCTGACTGACGAAGCTCGGCGGCCCGATCGTGTGGTGCGTCACGTCGTGGGCACAAATGGTCAACAAGATGCGACAATTTTCAACGAGGACGATGAGAAATTCTGGGTGGGTATTAGCGGCACTCGCAGCGAGCGTTATGTCGTGATTGGAAGTGAGTCCAAAGTCTCCTCTGAGTACTGGCTCTTGGATGCCGATTTCCCCAGCAGTGAACTGTTAATTGTTGAGCCGCGACAAGAGGGCCATGAGTATCGGATCTCTCATCAGGGGGATCGGCTATTGATTCTCACCAACCGGGATGCTCTTGATTTTCGGTTGATGGAGACTCCAGTTGATCAACTCGGTTCGAGCAACTGGCAAGAAGTAGTGCCTCATCGTGAAGGCGTCCGGCTCGAGGACATTGATGTATTTGAGAATTTCATGGTGATTACAGAGCGTCGGGAAGGTGTCCCGGTTTTACGCGTTTGTGATCATCAGCAGGACGATGAGTTTGAGATACCGATGGCGGAGCCCGTTTTTGAGGCAGGTTCCGGAGCGAACGCCGAGTACTCGACGCGCGTCTTTCGATACAACTACACGTCTTTGGTGACACCAGCGTCTACTTACGAAATCAATATTGATAGTCGCGAGCAGGCGCTGCTGAAACAACAACCTGTCCTCGGCGATACCGATCTTTCCGCGTATCGCAGTGACCGGTTGTGGGCTACGTCTATTGACGGCACAAAGGTGCCCATCAGCGTTGTTTGGCGGCCTGATGCCGTGACGTGGCCGGCACCGACTGTCATCTATGGCTACGGCGCTTACGAAATTGGCATTCCCGCCGCCTTTTCGTCTGCTCGTCTTTCTTTGCTTGACCGAGGAGTCGTTTTCGCGATCGCTCATGTTCGCGGGGGTGGCGAATTGGGGCGCAACTGGTACGAACAAGGTCGTTTAGAACACAAGCAAAATACATTTTCTGATTTTGGTAGTTGTCGGGACCATCTCGTGCAAGAAGGTTGGTCCGATTCGGATCGCATAGTGGCGCGAGGAGGTAGTGCCGGCGGTCTCCTTATGGGGGTAATGGTCAACCAGCGCCCAGAGGCGTTCTGTGGCGTTGTCGCAGAAGTTCCATTCGTGGACAACGTCAATACGATGCTCGACCCTTCTATTCCGCTTACGGTCACCGAATACGATGAGTGGGGCAACCCTGATGACGGTGTCACCTTCGAAGTGATGATGGCCTACGGTCCATATGAGAATGTCGTTCAAGAGGACCATCCGGCGTTACTAGTAACAGCAGGGTTAAACGATCCAAGGGTTCAGTATTGGGAACCGGCTAAATGGGTCGCCAAGCTACGTGCGCGAACCAAAAGTACCCGGATGATGCTCCTTCGCACCGAAATTGACTCGGGACATGGTGGTCCTTCAGGCCGCTATGACGCTTGGCTCGAGGAAGCCTTCGTGTTGTCAGTCATTCTAGAAATGCTAAATCAGGCTGAGTCGTCAAATCCCGCTCGAGACAGCAGCTAGCGCAAGGAGCACCAGATTTCTCAACACTGAACTCGTGCCAACGGGTCGGGAGGCCCATCGACCGAAACAGGCACAAATGGGTCGTTGAGTCATTGGTCGGCGCATTACACGAAGCATTGCGATCGTAAATACTGCGAGTATGATTTCTGCTCCTATAGAGGTCCAAGGAGTGGCCACTCCCACCACCAACATGGCACCCAGGATGATTTCGATAGGCGCGATAGCAACTGCCACAATTTTGGGTGCGCCAAATTGTCGTGCTGCAGAGTGCCAGGAAGAGTCACGAATTTTGAGAGCACCTGAGAAGAGAAAAACGATCCCCAGAATGACTCGAGCGAAGACGTCCACGGTTCTCGGCTAGCTGAAAGTGCCGTAGCTTCCTTGAAAGAAAACTAGGGGCTCTTTGCTTTCCATTACTTCCAGTTCCAAGACGCGTCCGACCACTATGTCGTGATCTCCACCGTCATGAATGGCATCTATTTCACAGTCGATATATGCGATCGAACCTGCAATGATCGGCGAACCGGATGGGGCTGTAGACCATTCAACATCCGCAAATTTATCTTCGGCTCGGCTCGCCATTACGCCACAGACCTCCATTTGGTCTTGTCCCATGACGTTGACACAGAACGACCCAGATTCGCGGATCTCTTTCCATGAGCCGGAGTCTTTTCCTGGTAAGAACGCTACTAACGGCGGTTCTAGTGAGACCGATGTAAAAGAACCGATGGCCATTCCAACTGGCTTGTCCTTGTTGATGGCTGTTACCGCCGTCACACCTGTTGGAAAGTGCCCCAAGACGTTTCGGAACACCCCAGAATCAATATCAGCCACAGCGGCTCCTTCTTTGCCTTTCGCGAATCGTAGCCTCCTAAGTGCCGCAACGGTTTCGAACACTCAGTTGATAGCGATTATCTTCAAAGCCATGCGTCTTAGCCAGTCAACAACTCTTCCTGAAGGGCTCGTCGCCATCGTGAAGGAAGACTGCCCAACGTGTGAGCTAGTCGTTCCGGTCCTAAAGCAACTCGATGACCGGACCGATCTAACTGTTTTCACTCAAGACAACCCTGATTTTCCAACAGAGATAAGCAATCGACACTTTGATGAAGATTTAGCTATCTCATGGCACCACGAAATAGAAACGGTGCCCACCCTCATAATGATCAAAGACGGAAACGAAATAGAACGCACCGTGGGTTGGTCTCGTTCTCAGTGGGAGTCCATCTCAGGAGTCTCCGAACTCGGAAGGGAATTGCCCGATCAGCGACCTGGCTGTGGATCTCTTTCTGTTGATCCTTCCCTTGCCACAGATCTAGAACTCCGGTTCGGCGCTTCAAGCTTTAACGCCCGGAAAGTCGAGTTTGCGGAGCTCGAAGACACCCACGAAGCTCTATACGACCGCGGTTGGACGGATGGCTTACCGGTAGTACCGCCCAGCGAGGAACGCGTCCTAGCAATGCTGCAGGGCACCAGCCGCTCGCCTGAAGAAGTAATCGCCACAGTCCCTCCCGACTTAGCGCCCTGCACTGTAGAGAAGATCGCGATTAACGCTGTTATGGCTGGCTGTCGTCCCGAATATCTTCCAGTGGTCCTGGCAGCGGTGCAGGCCGTTTGTACCGACACCTTCAACATGCATGGTTTGCTAGCCACCACAATGCCTCATGCCCCTGTGTTCGTGGTGAACGGGCCAATTGCCGATCAGATCGGCATGAACTCGGGGAACAACGCCATGGGTCAGGGAAACCGAGCCAACAGCACTATCGGACGAGCGGTCCAACTGGTGATCCGAAATGTCGGAGGAGGACGACCAGGTGAGGTCGATCGCGCGGCTTTCGGCTCCCCTGCCAAAGTTGGTTTCTGCTTCGCTGAACGCGAGGCTGATTCGCCATGGCCTCCGGTGTCAAGCATGTATGGGTTCACACCCGGAACCAACACAGTGCTCGCTTTTCCTGGGGAAGCACCCAGAAATCTTATTGACCAACTGTCCAGAGACCCCGATTCACTGGCTCAAACCTATGCCGCGAACCTCATTTCAATTCAACATCCCAAACTAGTTTTAGGTTTCGACGCAATTTTGGCCGTAGCCCCAGATCATTCTCGAGTTTTCAGCGAAGCGGGTTGGTCGCGAGAACAGCTAACGGAACGAATAGTCGAACTCACGGTTAGGCCAGGGAGCGAGCTAGTTCGAGGAGCGGGAGACATACCAGAAGGCATTCCCGAAGAAATGGAAGGCCTAGATTTACCGAAATTCCGGCCAAATGGCCTCCATATAGTTCACTGTGGTGGCGCGGCCGGGTTGTTTTCGGCGATCATAGGGGGGTGGGTGAACGGCGACATGGGTTCAAACCCCGTTTGCGTTGAAATCACTCCATGAAGAGGGAGAACCATGACCAAGGTCTTAGATCCAACAAACGAAACTAAGCCGGCTGAAATTCCACGTGTCGATCGGCCGGAAAGCCTTGATGGACTCACGGTCGGTTTGCTTGACATTAGTAAGCCGAGGGGTGACCGCTTCCTTGATCGGATCGAGGAGCGACTAGTGGAACGCGGGTTACGAGTGGAGCGCTTTCGTAAACCCACCTTCACGAAGCCAGCGCCAGTCGATTTGCGTCATGAGATAGCGACGAAGTGCGACGTAGTGATCGAAGCGCTTGCCGATTGAGGCAGCTGCACGTCATGCAGTGTGCATGACATCGCCGACCTGGAACGACGCGGTCTTCCGGGTGTATTCGTCGCCACCACTCAGTTCATTGATGGAGCACAGGTGCAAGGAAAAGCATTGGGCTTTGACCCAGCAGCAGTCTGGGTCGAGCATCCGATCCAGGACCGCACCGACGACGAGATGGTGACTATCGCCGATAAGGCGATCGATGAGCTACTGGAGCGAATCACCAAGCAGTAAGAATCCATCTTGGATAGTAATCAGTCCTTCACTGTATAAATCCTGAACCAGTCGATCCGACCTATTTGCCTCGTCAGGCAGACCCATGACAGCAGACGCCTCAACCAATGCGACCGGGCCTACAGCAAGACGTTGTATCAGTTTGCCTCGAGCCTGACGGTCGCTTCCCTGAAACTTGCTTTGTTTCTTGGTTACGCCGGCACTGTCGGAGGCAGGATCCGAACCGGCTCCGCTCCAAGAGCAACAGGATGCGACAGGGCATTGAAAGCATTTAGGATTTTTTCTGGTGCAGACCAAGGCCCCAAGATCAAAAAGCGCTTGATTCCACAGCCAAGGGTCATCAGGAGATACCAGTGCGTCAGCTAGTTGTTGGGCCGTTCTAGGTTGCAACGCCCCGCCAGACCATCGCGCCAACAGCCGACCCACGTTGGTGTCAACAACCCCTACTTTCATTTCGAACGCAAACACCATCACGGCCCTTGCTGTGTAGGGCCCGACTCCGGGCAACTCCATCAAATCTGAAAAAGTCGAGGGAACTGTTCCAGAATGAAGGTCCCTTATTTGACGTGCCGCTCTATGCAGATTTCGGGCCCTTCTCGGGTATCCGAGCCCGACCCAAAAGACCAGCAGATCCGATAGTTCAGAGTCGGCTAGGTGTTCAGGAGTTGGCCAAAGATTTAGGAACTCCAAATACTTAGGTTGGACACGGCTAACTTGAGTTTGCTGGAGCATCACCTCTGACACCAGAACGGACCATGGATCGCGAGTGGTGCGCCACGGTAAGTCCCGGGAAAAAACCGCGGCCCAATTCAATAACGTCCGATTGAGGACTTCGCGTTCGGCGACAAGCGACACCCTACTCTTGCCAGATGTCTTCGCCATATGGGAAGTTCCGAGCGGGAGCGGCTTCGCGTTTCCAAATCATGACCTTCCGACGGAAGTAACACACCTCTTCCTGTCGTTGGTTTATCGCCCTTGTTTCAACCGTGACAATCCCTCTATCCGGTCGACTGTTTGATTCTGTTTTGTCCAACACTTTGGTTGCCGCGTAAATGGTGTCGCCGTGAAAGGTGGGTCGGCGGTGCGTAAGACTCTCAACCTCTAGGTTCGCGATTGCCGAGCCGCTTACGTCAGGAACGCTCATACCGAGCACTAGTGAGTAGACAAGGTTGCCAACAACCACGTTCTTGCCATGAACAGTTTCATTTTGCGCAAACCACTCGTTGGTGTGGAGCGGGTGATGATTCATGGTGATCATGCAAAAGAGATGATCGTCGGCTTCGGTGATTGTCTTTCCGGGCCAATGTCTATAGACATCACCAACTTCAAAGTCTTCGAAATGGCGGCCAAATGGGCGGTCGTGGGTACTCACACGTCACTCCGATAGAGGTAGGGGTCTTTAATGACGCTGACATCGTAGGTAATCATCAGCGCGTCGGTGTACTGGTTGCTCATAGAGTTTGGTCACAGGTAAAGAAAGCTTGTGTATCCACTGCTTCTGCTCATAGCCTGCTTCATTGTCTCAACTTGAACAAGTGGTGAAAAAATTATGTCAGCACCAGATCTCCAAGCTGCCGCCGACGCTCTAGCCATCGGCATCTCAGTAATTGACCGAGCTACTGCCTTTGCTGCAGGGCTACCGGATGCAGACGATCACCAAAGCTTTCTCTACGACCTTGCTCATGCTGCATCTGCGGTTGAGATAAGTCGCTCGCTTTTGGACTACGGAGCAAAGGGAGAGACTGAAGGGAAGATCGCCTGTGCCTTCATAGCAGACGCCTTAGCCGATCTTCACTCGAAGCTCTTCGGCCGCGAAGACGCGTGGGGCGTCAACGAAGGCGAGATTGACGCGGCGAGAAGTTTCATCAGTCAGTACAGAGCCCCGGAATTTGTCGCCGAACTAGCGACAGTCAGCGCCCCGTCTCACCTCGATGAAGACTTCACCATGGTGGCCGACACGTTTAGACGATTCGCTGAAGACAAAGTGGCCCCTCAAGCCGAACACATCCACCGACAGGACACTGACATTCCCGAAGACATCATCGAGGGACTAGCCGAGCTGGGATGCTTCGGCCTATCTGTTCCCGAAGAATACGGCGGATTTGCTACGGGAAGCGAGAGCGATTACATGGGGATGGTCATCGCTACCGAGGAGTTGTCCAGGGCATCACTAGGAGCTGGTGGTTCTCTGATCACTCGTCCAGAGATTCTCACTCGAGCTCTGGAGCGGGGCGGAACTGAAGAACAAAAAAGAGAATGGTTTCCTAAGATCGCTACTGGAGAAACCATGGTCGCTGTCGCGGTTACTGAACCCGATTACGGATCAGATGTCGCGAATCTTAAAGTCTCAGCCAGCAAAGTAGATAACGGGTGGGTCATTAACGGAGTGAAAACCTGGTGCACTTTCGCTGGGCGCGCGAATGTCCTAATGCTCTTAGCTCGGACGGACCCGGATCGAAGCAAAACCCATCGCGGGCTCAGCCTCTTTATCGTTCCAAAGCCTCAAGCCGAAGGTCACAGTTTCGACTTTTCCCAAGAAAATGGCGGAAGCATGGAAGGCAGAGCAATACCGACACTTGGCTATCGGGGAATGCATAGCTTCGAAATAGCCTTCGACAATTGGTTCGTTCCCGAAGAAAATTTGATTGGTGGCGAGGAAGGACTGGGCAAAGGTTTCTATATGCAGATGGCCGGGTTTGAAAACGGACGTCTACAAACAGCCGCAAGAGCAGTGGGGGTTATGCAGGCTGCTTATGACGAAGCTCTCGCATACGCTCAAGACAGGGTCGTCTTTGGCCAACCTGTCGCCCAGTATCAACTGACTCAGACCAAACTTGGTCGAATGGCGACGATCATTCAAGGGTCGCGCCAATACAGCTATTCGGTTGCTCAGATGATGGCCAAGGGAGAGGGAAGCCTTGAGGCTTCAATGGTGAAAGCGTATGTGTGTAAAGCGGCAGAATGGGTTACCCGCGAAGCTCTCCAGATTCATGGAGGCTTCGGTTTCGCCGAGGAGTACACGGTCAGCCGCCTATTTGTAGATGCACGAGTTTTATCTATTTTCGAAGGCGCCGACGAGACCTTGTGTCTCAAACTCATTGCCAGACGACTGTTGGCCGAAGTTCAATAGACACAACTCTGAAATATTAGATTCCAAGACGCAATAGTTCCGCGGCGACCACGCAGTCTTCTCGCATCCCGCGATTGGAATCAGCCAATCCATTAGGGCCGATAACGCTACTTACCGCTGATATTGGAACGATTTCATCGTCAGCTTCTAGCGGGTTTTCCATCGTCAATCGGTCTTCAACAAGGTTGAAATATGGCTCTGGAAGGGCTCGACCATGGCCAACCACTGCCCAGGTCTGCTTCCCACCGTTGACACCACAAACAGCCGCTGCATAAGACCCCGCAGGCGCCACAAGTGCTCGTGGGCCCGCGGCTTCAGCGTCAATGATGACAACGTCGGCTGTAGAGCATGCTTGGCCAAGGCCGGTAAATGGGACTTCTTCAACCTTTACACCTTGTTCTAGAAGCGATCTCGCAAACCCAGCACCCTCGCCGTAAGCATCTATTACTCGAACGGACACATCACTTCGCTTATGAATTTTCTGTAAGGCCAGATCAGGCCAACCGACGACAGCCACGGTCGCCGCTTCGGGAAGGGCTGAGGCCACATGTTCTGAAGTTGAGTCAGCCGCGAGCTCATCTAGAAACTCCCAAGTGGCTGTTCTAGCGTCAGATGAAATTAGAACTCTAGTAGCCATCACCCATAATGAACCTGCCAGTGGGTGATGATGCAGCATTCGACGACACGCATTGACCATCTCGGCCGATTCCCCCCATAGAGCACCTAAGGCATCAGCAGCTTCGCGAGCGAGATCTAACTGATCGAACCCTCCGGCCCGGGCCACATAACGAAGTCTTTCAATGGGATGCACCCAAGCAGACTGCCACAAGCATCCCCCTCAAATAAATCCAAATTTGGGTTTATCTCTGTGTGGGCCAACTGCATTAGGCGCGCTAACTTGGCATTCGTGGCTACTGACCCTTCGACGCACCTAACGGTTGCAACCATGGATGGAGCTCAACAGAAGCTGTCTCAATGGCTAACGACCTTCAATCTTCTCGCTGTCGTGATAGATCCGTACACTCACGAAAGCGGGTGGATAATCCCCACCGCTAACAGAATTTTCGCTCACTACGAAGAAGCAGACATCAGATGCGCTTTCCTAGTTACAGGTAGCGGTGATGGAGCTCGTCAGTACTTGGGTAAATACGCGGAGGACTGGTTGGTGCTAACCGATGAACACAGAGAATTTGTTGGGTCGTTAAGCCTTGATCGGCTACCTGCTCTGGTTCACATTGGGCAAGATGGTTCTTTGGTCGGCTGTGCCGAAGGTTGGAACCCACCAGAGTGGAAGCAGGTGCTGGAGGGCGTTGAGGATGCGATGGCTTGGCGCTCTAAGCCGCTGCTCCCCGATGCCAAAGATCCAGGTGCATTCGAAGGCACTCCCGCTTTGGCCTAAAGGTTCATTTTGATTCGGTACATTTCCGCATCTGCCCGAGATAAGAGTTCTTCGGACGCGTTTCGCGTCCCGTATCCAACTGTGAAGCCGATGCTTGCTCGAACCGACAGCGAGTGCCCACCTATGACGAACGGTCGTTCCATCGCGATCTCAAGTCGTTCGGCGACAAGTTGGACGTCGTCTCCATTGCGCAATTCAGGGCACACAACGACGAACTCATCGCCGCCATATCGGGCGACGGTGTCAGTAGGTCGAACCGAATCTGCGAATCTTCCTCCGATCGCAGAAAGTAAACGATCGCCAACCGTGTGCCCGTATACATCGTTGACGACTTTGAAGTCGTTGAGATCACAGAACACAACTCCCACAGCTCGTCCACTAACTCTGGACTGAGCTAACGCGTCTTCCAGCCGAGACTCCGCTTGGAACCGATTAGCTAACCCAGTTAGCGGATCCTTCCGAGCAGCGCGGGCAAGTTCCGCTTCTTGTCGACCCCCAGTCCAGAGCACCGCAAGTGAACTAGAAAGCAGAAGGAGGGCAACTGCAACCGATGTCAATGCCAGGGTCCAGCGCCACGCTGTCGATAAAGATTGTTCACCGAAGAGCACCCAGCTACAAAAAAGTAAATTCGTCAGGGATGAGGGAACGGCTACGAAAAAAAGCGTTCGTCGAGCAGTCATTGCACCACCCGAGAGTACGGGTATATGAGACGTGGAGCGAGAACCCTTAGCGCGCTAACCAGCCGCCGTCCACAGGCAGCGGAATGCCAGTGACGTAACTGCTGGCTTCGCTCGCTAAGAAAAGCAGAGCGCCATCAAGTTCGTCGGGAGTGCCTCCTCTGCCCATAGATGTATTCCGGGCAATCCACTGGCTGGAACGTTCATCGTCAAACATCACCTGTGTCAACTCAGTTTCAAAGTAGCCAGGGCACAACGCGTTTACTCTGATCCCTCGTTTCGCCCACTGAACGGCAAGATCACGCGTCAGGTTGACTAATCCGGCTTTACTCGCAACGTATGCAGGCTGCAAATTTGGTGCAGAAGCGACCATCCCGTGAACAGAAGCCACGTTGATGATGCTTCCCTCGCCGCGAGTCAACATGTCTTGAGCAGCTAAGCCTGATAGGAGGAAACAAGAATTGAGATTGACGTCAACAACATTGCGGAACAGATCAATGTTCGCTTCCTCTGCGGGGTTAATGGCGTCGGAAATTCCGGCATTGTTGACGAGAACGTCAACTTTGCCATAGTGAGAAAGCGTCGTCGCAATTAGCTCTCTGCACTGCTCGTCGTCGCTAACGTCACACTGAACTGCTATGGCGTCTGGTAATTCCTCGACTAATTCCTGCAGGCGGTCTTCCCGTCGCGCAGCAGCGACGACTTTGGCTCCGGCGGCAGACAGCACCTTGGCGAACCTTACGCCCAAGCCACTTGATGCTCCTGTAACAACGCAGACCTTGTCGTCAATGCGATACAGATTTGTTATATCTGGAAGTTCAGTCATATAACACAAACATTAGGCAAACATTGGTCCGCACACACATGACGCAGGTACGTTGACTGCCCTAGGGTCTTGGCATGAAGATTCGTGTCGGCTTCGGCCTGGGAACCCGCAGTTTCACCAATGACCATTCCACGTTCGATCCTTTCGTAGATTCCCTTGAGGAACTCGGCTTTGATTCGTTGTGGCTCAGCGAACGTTTGGGCGGCGAGTGCCCGGATCCAATCGTCGGCTTGGCTTATGCCGCAGGCAGAACGCAAAGGATGAAGTTCGGCTTCTCTGTCATGGTCTTGCCCGGACGCAACTTAGCTGTCCTCGCTAAGGAATTAGCTAGCCTTGATCGATTATCCAACGGTCGTCTTCTTCCTGCGTTCGGTCTAGGTGTGGCAGATGTTCACGAGCAGGCGGCGTTCGGAGTTCAAAGAAAGGAGCGCGCCAAGATATTTAATGAAGCGCTCCCATTGTTAAAGCGCATGTGGGAGGACGGACCCGTCAGCCATCAGGGGGAGTTTTACAACTACGAAGATGTTGACCTTCTTCCTAAGCCAACCCAAAAACCGATGGACATCTGGCTAGGGGGAGCCGCCGATGTGGAGTTGCGCAGATGCGGTCGCTTTGGAGACGGTTGGCTTCCCTCTTTTTGCACCCCACAAATGGCGGCTGACGGCTGGCAAGTCGTGAACCAGGCCGCGGATGAATTTGAGAGATTCATGGACCCGGAACATTTTGGAGTGCTCGTTCCATATAGTCATGGAGATTTGCCCTCCAGCTACAAGACAATTCTTGATCGACGTGCTCCTGGAGTTGACCCCCAAGAAATTATTCCGATTGGTCACCAAGGTCTGAAAGAACAGCTTGAACGCTTTATCGAAGTCGGCGCTTCGAAATTCGTGCCAATTTTGGTCGGCGAGCCCGACAACTGGTTCGCTGAACTAGAAGGCGTGGCTGAGGCAGTTTTACCTATTCAGACTTAGGCTTCTGCCGGACAAACCTGACGGCGAAGCGTGGTCTAAGACTGACCGGACTCCCCCAGGTAACTAGCGCGCAGCTCATGGTTAGCTACGAGAGCTTCTGCAGTGTCATCCAAAACGAACCTGCCAGTCTGTAGAACCCATCCTCGGTCGGCAATCGACAACGTCATAATGACCTAGACGCCAGGAACAAGCGAAAGTCTATTCGCTATTGGACCCTATGACGCACACTCGCTGTTCATCTCGCAGGGGAAGTGTCTTCACTGGCTAGTCTCTCGACGGGGGGTTGTTATTTCCCCGTGTCGAAGATCTTTACAAGATGCTTATTCTCTCAGGACAAGACGTAGATGAATGCCTTCCAATCGGCGCTGCTGTCGCTGGGATGAGAGACGCGTTCGCTGCTGTGAGCGCCGGCAGAGTTGAGTTGCCTGATAGGACATTAATCTCCTTGGGGGATAGTTCCCAGCTGGCGTTATTTATGCCGGCGTATGTTAAAAATTCGTCGTTTGTCGCCGTCAAGTCCGTGACCGTCTTCCCAGAAAACGGAGCTCATGGTCTACCAAGTGTGCAATCAATCGTCCAGGTTCTTGACGCCTCGACCGGTTCCCCCGTTGCGCTCATCGACGGTACACGGCTCACTGCTATACGAACTGCGGCAGGGGGTGCCGCGTCCGTCGAGTTATTGGCACGCGACGAGAGCCGTTCTTTAGCAATGCTAGGCAGCGGTACCCAGGCACGATCTGGAATCAAAGCGGTCTGTCATGTGAGAGAAATCGACGAAATCCGACTTTTTAGTCGAAGCGAAATTAATGCTCGTCAGTTGGCAGAGGACTTCTCCCAATATGACTGGTGTCCCACGATTCAGGTCACAACAGACCCCGACGAAGCGACGCGAAATGCTGACATTGTTTGGACTGCTACTAATTCCTCTACCCCAACTTTTTCGGAAGCTTCGATTGCCCCAGGTACTCATATCGTCGGCGTCGGTTCCTTTCAGCCGTCAATGGTAGAAATTCCACCTTTCCTCTTTAAGTCGGCGTCGATCTTCGTTGACCAAATCGAAGCATGCTGGTCAGAAGCTGGAGAAATAATTGCCGCTCGGTCCGAGGGTCACATTGATTCTGAAGATGTACGTGAACTAGGCGAAGTCGAGTTAGGGAATCATCCAGGGCGCCGAAACGAGCAAGAAGTAACCATCTTCAAATCCGTAGGCATCGCAATTCAAGACGCCATCGCTTCATCGATCGCTGTGAAAGCCGCCAACACTCGCGGAATAGGCATGACGGTGAGCCTGTAACGATGTCAGCGATGCGTCCTCCCCCCGAAGCGCTGTTCATAGCAGGAGGAATTTCACAATATCTTGGCGCCGCGATCGCGATAGGACTTTTTGATGACATCGCACCAGGTGGAGTTGCCTTACTGCGGGTGCTCGGCGCCGGGCTCGTACTAATTGGCTTTCGACGTTCGTGGAAGCGGTCATGGACTGGTCAAGACATGTTATGGGCAGGCGGATTCGGCGCAGCGTTAGCGTTAATGAACTTGTTTATTTATTTAGCGATGGACCGACTACCTCTCGGCAATGCTGTGGCGATCGAGTTTCTAGGACCAATAGCAGTCGCTGCTCTCGGAACAAGAACCGTTCGGTCTGCGGGATCCTTAGTTCTCGCGGGGTCAGGCGTCGTGGTATTGGCAGGCGTTCAAGGCGAGGGAACGCTGTTGGGTGTGTTGTTCGCGCTCTTAGCGGGGACAATGTGGGCTGCCTACATAGTTCTCGGACACCGCGTCGCTCAGAATGGACTCGCTGTCGATGGTCTGGGCGTAGGAATGCTCATAGGGGCGTTCGTAATCAGTCCAGTTGGCGTAAATCAAGTCGGCATCGCTTTCGCAAGCCCTCGAATACTGCTGTTAGCTCTTGTCGCCGCTTTGCTTTCTAACGTCATCCCCTACGGCATCGACCAATTTGTAATGAAGGAAATATCGCGATCAAGATTTGCTTTTCTACAAGCACTTTTGCCCGTAACGGCGACAGTGGTTGGGTTCGTTAGTTTGAATCAATCACCACGTTGGTCAGAATGTCTAGGGATAGGAGCTGTGATTCTTGCGATCGCTTTCAGCAGCGGTAGTAGAGGATTTCAGTCGTCAACATCTGAGGAAAAGACGTGACAGAACCGACCTATGAACCCATGGAGCACGAAGAAAAGCTCGCTTGGATGCTAGAAACCCACGGCTGGGGAATCGAACCCGTAGCGCCATCGGATCAGAAAGATTTACGTCCTGCGTACTCCTACACATTCGGTCTTGAAGCCCTTGTTGGCCATCCGGAAATAGTAATTTTCGGGCTTGCGCCCGTTGCAGCTCGCGGTTTACTTGACCTCATCGTTAATCATCTTCGTCTGGGTGGAACAATGCCCGTCGGCGAACCTTTCACCGGTCTCCTTGACTCCAACCAGCTGAGCGTGTTGTTGGACATCGACGTGGCGCAATTCGCGGGGTACTTCCCTACCCTGAGTCAAATATATGGCGACCAAGAGTGGCGGGTCTGCCAGTTTCTATGGCCTCATCGTGACGGTGCTTTTCCCTGGGATAAGGCTTGGCCTGAACAACTGAGATATGCACAGCCAGTTATCGGAAACTGGTAATTAAACAGTCGATTTAACCCTTCTAAACCGCTATATGAGAGGGTTGAGCCAGGTTTTCGCAGCCATTAAACCGAGGGTGAACCCTAAAAATGTTGCTATTGAAAATCCAGTCCAAATTCGCGATACCGATTTTCGCCTCTGGTCTCCTGCGGTCCAACCACAAATGAGACCGCCGGTTAAGCCTCCGAGGTGGCCTCCGACCGAGATGCCGGGGATCACGAAAGAAAGAACAACGTTCACGATGATGAGCGTTCCCAAACCTTCACTCCAAGGATCTCTGCCGCTGGAGCGTTCAACGAGGAGCACCGCAGCCATGATTCCGTAGACAATTCCTGAGGCTCCCACCACGGCAGTATTTGGAGTTGCGATAAGGGCGCCCATTGAACCCCACAACATGCTCGTCACACACACCCCGAGGAAGGCTGGTGATCCGATTTGGCGTTCGAGTCGTCTGCCGAGCAAAAACAACATCACCATGTTCAGTAGAAGATGTCGCACATCGGCGTGGAGAAAAGCTCCGCTGGCCAATCGCCACCACTCGCCTATCTCATCTATAGGAAATCCATATGTGGCCCACTTGATAAGCGACGCTTGCCGCAGCGAGGGGCCACCAAGCATGGTCATATCATGCGTCAACAAAAAGATGAAGCAGTTGGCAGTAATCAAAGCAACTGTTGCTGGCTTTGCAGGGTTGTGGTGACCGCCGGTGAACACTACTTGTACCGTAGAGCCCATACGCCGCTCAACCACTAGGGTCTCCCCATGAAATTTGGAGTGATGTTTGCCAACACAGGGCCCTTCGTTGAGCCCGAAGCTGCCGTAGCTTTAGCTACCGCTGCAGAAGATGCGGGATGTGAGTCAATTTGGACGGTCGAACACGTTGTCGTTCCTGCCGGCTACGCATCTCAATATCCCTACGCCAAGGACGGCAAGATGCCCGGGGGAAGGGAAGATTTCGACATTCCCGATCCCCTGATCTGGCTTTCATACGTCGCTGCCGCAACTGAAAAGATTCGCCTGGGTACAGGTGTGATGATCCTGCCGCAACGCAACCCGCTTGTTACTGCCAAAGCTGTTGCTACCTTGGACCGACTGTCTAAAGGGCGAATGATTTTGGGCATTGGTTCTGGGTGGCTAGAGGAAGAGTTCGATGCTTTGGGCATCCCATTCGATGATCGAGGGGACCGTACCGACGAGTATTTAGGTGCTATGCGGCAAGCGTGGATCTCTGACGTTGCTACCTATGACGGCAATTTCGTTAGCTTCAACAACGTCTACAGCCGGCCCCAACCAGTAAACCGGCACGTTCCAATAGTCGTAGGGGGCCACAGCAAACGCGCTGCCCGCCGAGCAGGCGAATTGGGGGATGGCTTTTTTCCAGGGCGGGGCAATCCGCAGGAATTGTCGGTTCTTTTTGACCACGCCCGAATTTGTGCGGAAAAATGTGGGAGAGACCCCGAAGCTTTGGAGTTCACAGCTGGCGGACCAACAACAGTCGATTACGTTGAACAATTAGCGGAGATAGGAGTAACCCGTATGATTGTTCCTCCTATGGCTCCTGCCCAATTTGCTGAGTTCGGCGAGGAAGTCGTCGCACAGTTCTCGGCGTTGTGAGGTGGTTATGTCTGAGTCGATAATGGACAGCTTGTTGACGTGGATCGATGCCTCCCCTTCGCCGTATCACGCGGCCCACAATGCGACGGCTGAGCTTACGAACGCTGGATTTGAAAGGTTTGGATCTGACGAGAAGTGGGAAGAAAGCGATCGAATTGTTGTGAGCTGGGGCGGTGTGGTCATCGCAGCGGCGTTTAGTTCGCGAATTGACCCAGACCGATTGCGTTTCCGGATAGTTGGAGCACATACGGACAGCCCAAATCTTAGGATCAAGCCAAATCCGGACTCTCATAAGGTGGGATACAGACAACTCGGAGTCGAAGTTTATGGTGGTGTTCTGCTGAACTCTTGGCTGGATCGAGATCTGGGTCTTTCGGGGCGGGTGGTGGTTCGAGACGGATCAAGTAACCAAACCTTGTTGGTGCATGTCAATCGACCTCTACTTCGCGTGGCCCAATTGGCTATCCATTTGGACCGCGAAGTGAACGAAGGATTGAAGCTCGATCGCCAATCTCATCTTTCTCCTATATGGGGTTTGGGCCCTAGCGAAGACGGAGACTTTCGTTCCTTCCTGGCTGATGAAATCGGAGTTAAGGATTCCGAGGTTTTGTCGTGGGATGTCATGTGTCACGACCTCACGCCATCAACAGTTCTGGGTCGAAACAACGAACTGTATGCAGCTCCCCGGATAGACAACCTGGCCTCCTGCCATGCAGCCTTGTCGGCACTTCAGGAAATTGGAACGGTAGGCGAAGACACCATTTCGGTGATGGTCTTGTTTGATCATGAGGAAGTTGGAAGCGAATCTTCAACGGGAGCCAGGGGGCCAATGCTTTCCAGCGCGTTGGAAAGACTCGCTGGTACTCGATCAACGAATCGCGAACAGTTTTTAAGAGCTCTGAACCGTTCGATCTGCGTATCGGCTGATGGGGCCCACGCTGTACACCCCAATTACGTTGACCGACACGAACCAGAACATCAAGTTGTTCTCAACGGTGGGCCGGTTATCAAGATTAACGCGAATGTCAGGTACGCCACTGACGCAGAGAGCAGCGCCCTATTTCAATCTGTCTGTCGTTCCGCCGGGGTTCCTGTTCAACAGTACGCGCATCGCACAAACTTGTTGTGTGGGAGCACCATCGGTCCAATTACGGCGGCTCAGCTGGGGATGTCGGTCGTCGACGTCGGAAGCGCTCAATTATCGATGCACTCAGCCAGGGAAATGGGAGGATCGCAAGACCCAAACTATCTCTTTTCTGCGCTCACTGAATTTTTTGCAGGGGCCTGACAAAGCCGCTGCGAATTGAGGGAATTAACCGTGGTGGAGATGTGGGAAAAGATGGCTGCTGTCGTTAAATCGGCGAATCAGCCAATCTCCTTCGCTCTGCACAATTTGGCTTATGGAGCAGTTGTCGGCCCCTCCGAATGCAAACGGTCTCGATAAAGCAATCTGGGCAAGGATGGCCCCGATGACACCTCCATGTACTGTGCACAAAACTAATTCCCCAGGGTGACGCTCAACTATTCGATTTAGGGCGTTCATACATCGAGAAGCAAATTCTTCGTTGCTTTCGGCTCCGGGAATTACATCCCAGCGCTGTTCAAGCAGCATCTGTTGATAAATGGGGTGGTTCTCTGCAGCTTTCTGCCGCAGTAGTCCGCCCTCCCATTCACCTAAGCCAATTTCCCTTAGGTCTTTTTCGATGACGACTTCTTGACTTAATAGTGCTGCAAGGGGCGCCACCGTTTGCTGAGTTCTCTGCATGTTCGTCGCGTAGAGAGCAGCGATAGGTTCGTTTCGGAGACGGTCAGCTGAACTTTGAGCTTGAGTGACTCCTACTGGCGAAAGGGGAGGGTCTCCTTGTCCATCGACAAGTGGGAACGGCTCTCCTGGAACAAAGGGCTGTGATGCTCCATGTCGTAACAGTATGACTTCAGTTGCTTCGGAAGTTCTTTGCCAACGCTGTTGAGCAAATTGTTGCGGAGTTTCATCTTCTGTGGTCACAATGAGCAACGTAGCAAGCCCGCACCAGTCTTGGACCGATGCGGGCTTACTCCGTAGGTCACGAGGGGGTCACGACCTATCTAAAAGCTGTCCTGGAAGTGGAAGCCATTTCGTTAGAAAACTTTGAAGCGTTTAGGGCTCCATGACATAGGCCGCTTCACCATGGTCGCTGACGTCGAGTCCTGTCATTTCGGTGCTCTCAGTAACTCTAAGCCCAATCGTCTTATCCATGACCTTGGCAATGATGTAGGTAGCTACAAACGAGAAGGCTGTGACTACCGCAATAGAAAGAATCTGGTTCCACAGCAATATTCCGCCGCCGAAAAAGACTCCATTTTCAAAGTCGCCGCCGGGTACTGCTGATGCATCGGCCATAAAGCCAAGCAATATGCCTCCAACAGCACCACCTACAAAGTGGATACCCACAACATCGAGGCTGTCATCAAACCCGAAACGAAATTTGGCCTCAATAGCGAAGAAACAGATAGCCCCAGCTAGCGCTCCGAATACGAAAGAATGCATCGAACCCACAAAACCCGCTGCAGGGGTTATGGCTACTAACGCCGCAACAATTCCTGATGCCATACCGATCGTACTTACTTTGCCGGTCTTGGCCATTTCGATAACCATCCAAGCGACCATCCCCGCTGCACCAGCGATAAAGGTGTTAACGAAAGCCTGTGTAGCAGCGCCATCGGCTGCAAGCGCTGACCCTGCATTAAATCCGAACCACCCAAACCACAAGATTCCTGCGCCCAACATCACGAAAGGAACGTTGTGCGGAGCTGGTCGATTTTGAGGCCATCCGGATCGTTTTCCGAGAACTATCGCTAGTGCCAGCGCTGCGGCTCCAGCGTTGACATGGATTGCTGTGCCTCCAGCGAAGTCGTGAGCCGGCAGGTTAAAGATCCAGCCATCTGCACCATAAATCCAATAAACAACCGGGGCGTATACGACTAGAGACCAAACAGGAACGAAGATCATCCATGCTGAGAACTTCATGCGGTCAGCCACCGCTCCCGAGATCAATGCCGGGGTGATGCATGCAAAGGTCATAAGGAATGCAAATGTCGCTATTCCTTCGGCATCGTTGATGCCTTTCATCCCAACAACGCTTAAGTCACCAAGCCAACTTCTCCCGCTGTCGCCTGACGCCAGGCTAAAACCAACGAGTACCCAGACCACGGGCACAATCCCTAGACACCACATGTTCATGTTCAACATGTTGAGGGCGTTCTTGGCCCTGACCATACCTCCGTAAAACAGAGCTAGACCTGGCACCATAAAGAGCACCAGGGCAGCAGAGGTCAGAATCCAGGCGATATTGCCTTCCATTCGATCTTCCTTCCACGCGGATAGGGATCCGCTTCAGGAGAAAGTAGACAAAGAAAATCAGGGGGCAGTTTCGTTTGTGTTACGGCAATGTAAATTACGGCAATACCCACATGCGAATCACGCGAGTTGATTCAAAGCCTGTGTGAGATCGGCGACAAGATCATCGATCGATTCGATCCCCACTGATATTCGGACTAGGTCGTCAGGTACTTCAAGAGCGGATCCTGCTACGGAAAGGTGGGTCATGACACCTGGGTGTTCAATGAGCGACTCGACTGCTCCTAGTGATTCTGCGAGTGTAAAGATTTGAGTTGCAGTAACAAGCTGTTCTGCCGCGGGTTGACCGCCAGCCAATCGGAAACTGACCATCCCACCGAAATTTTTCATTTGTTTCGATGCAATATCGTGACCAGGGTGTTCTGGTAGTCCGGGGTAGAGAACTTGACTGACCGCGTCATGCGCTTCCAGCAATGAGACGATTCGTTGAGCGTTGTCACAGTGCCGATCCATCCGTACGGCCAGTGTTTTGACTCCTCGCATTGCCAGGTAACAATCAAACGGGCTAGGCACCGCACCGACCGCGTTTTGTACATAGACGAGGTCCTCGGCAAGGGATTCATGGTTGGTCGCGACGAAACCACCCACGACATCACTGTGGCCACCTAGATATTTTGTCGCGGAGTGCACTACTACATCTGCTCCAAGGGCGAGGGGTTGCTGCAGATAAGGGGTGGCAAAAGTGTTATCGACTACGACTATGCCTCCCAACTCGTGCACCAGGTCAGCGATAGTTTTGATGTCGAAGACTGACAACATGGGGTTCGTGGGTGTTTCGAGCCACACCATCTTTGTATCAGGCGTCCAGACCTCTTTGATCTGCTCAGGTTGCGTCAGGTCGACTGCTGCGTTGGCTAACCCAGACTTTTTGCCATGGACACTGTCGATCAGTCGAAAGGTTCCTCCATACGCGTCATTGCCCAGCAAAATCTGAGAGCCGGGTGACAGTTGGCGAAACAAAGCGTCTTCAGCCGAAAGGCCACTTGCGAAAGCGAAACCGTATGCTGCGCCCTCCAATGAAGCTACACACGCCTCATATGCGTGACGGGTTGGATTTCCTGTTCGTGAATATTCGTAACCATGCTTTGGGGATCCGGGAGCATCTTGCGCAAAGGTCGTTGACAGCGCGATAGGTGTCACAACGCCGCCTGTACGTTCGTCATGAGGTTGACCAGCGCGAATAGCCCGTGTTTCAAAGCCGAACTGCTCTTGATCTTCGAATCCCGATAGAACGGGGTCGCCACCCATCATTTCGATGCCACCTCCTGGTCACCGTCTCCCATATGCGAGTCTGCTAGATCCGATTTGGTTAACAAACTACGCGGCTGGCCGTCATCAAGCACTAGGAGAACTTGCGAGTTTTCAAGTTTGGTAGCCGCAACTTTTAGGGATTCGCCTACCCCAACTGTTGGCAAACTCGGACCCATAACTTCTTCGACTTTTCGAGCAAAAGATTGGTCGCCCTTGGAGGGTTCTCCTATCAGAGAGTCTTGGAACACGGAACCCATTACCTCCGCTACGGCGAGGGGCAGTTCGCCATTCGCCACCGGGATACCCGGAAGGCCGCTTTCTTGCATTATCGCAATAGCGTCCTCAAGATTGCTTTCAGGAGAAACATAAACCAACTCGGATTCATCTTTAGTTCGCTGCTCGAGCAGGTCAGCAACTGTCGGCCCTTCTTGTCTCGAGAAGCCCATGTTCGCCATCCAAGATTTGTCGAAAACCTTGCTCAAATATCCACGACCACTGTCAGGGATAAGGACGACTACTAAGTCTTCTGCTGTCAGGTTTTCTGCGACTTGCAAGGCCGCTGCAACGGCTGTGCCTCCAGAGCCTCCGATTAGGATGCCCTCTTCGACTGTAACCCGATGGGCCATGGCAAAAGACTCAGCGTCGGATACTGCAATAGTGGAATCGACCATTGCTGGGTCGTAGGTGTCGGGCCAAAAGTCTTCGCCTACGCCTTCTACAAGATATGGGCGTCCGCTGCCACCGGAATAGACGGAGTTAGTTGGGTCTGCAGCGATTATTTGCACGTCCGGATTTTGTTCCTTAAGGAATCTACCCACACCGGTGATCGTCCCTCCAGTGCCTGCTCCGGCAACGAAGTGGGTAATCCTGCCCTGCGTTTGCTCCCAGATCTCAGGACCAGTTGTCAAATAGTGAGCTTTAGGATTTGCCTGATTGTGATATTGATTTGGGCGATATGCGTTGGGGATTTCCGTAACCAGACGTTCCGCTGTGGAGTAATAGGAGCGAGGGTCTTCAGGCGCTACTGCAACCGGGCATACTACGACTTCAGCTCCATATGCCTCGAGGAGGGCGACTTTTTCGCTACTTACTTTGTCAGTCATGACAAAAATGCATTTGTAGCCTCGTTGCGCTGCGACTATCGCTAGACCGACGCCAGTGTTCCCAGAGGTCGGTTCGATAATGGTCCCGCCGGGCAGCAAGAGGCCGGCCTCTTCGGCTTCGTCGATCATGGTCACCGCAGGTCGGTCTTTAGAACTTCCGCCAGGGTTAGTTGTCTCCAATTTGGCGACGATCGGACAAGCAATTTCTTTGCCAATTCGTGGGAGTTTGACCATCGGAGTATTACCGATGAGGTCAAGTACGGAGTCAGCAATATCCAGGTCCTGATGATCCATGCTCCCAGTCTGCTTGTTCCCAGTCGCATTCGCACAGTTAACTGCAAGAACTGGCAGGGACACCCGTGCTAATTATCCGCTGATCCGTATTGCAACTCAACGGTTTAGAGAAGTCGACAGCAAGTCCCGCCTTCTATTAGTTCAATATTTCCTTGGCGGCTTGTCTAAATCTTTCAACGTTGGCCTCTTTGACACCTTCGTAGCCGCGAATCATGTCAGGCAGTTCAGCTACGCGTAGCGCTTTGTCGTAACTGTCTATGTGAAGATCGGCGACCACTGCATCAATCATCGTCTGATATTCCTCAACTAGGCCGCGTTCCATCTTGCGATGAGCGGTATTGCCGAAGATGTCTAGCGGAGTTCCGCGCAGGAATTTCATTCGACGCAGTGCGGCGAATGCGACGTCACCGGAGCGGCCAAGCCCAATTTTTTGTTCAAGGCCAAGTCGCTTCATAGAAGGAGGATGCAACTTGTAGGTGACCTTGCTTCGATCCCCGAACTGATCGCGTACTGCTTGTTGGAATGCTTTGGACCGGTGAAGTCGTGCAACTTCGTATTCGTCTTTATACGCCATCAACTTGTACAGATAGCGGGCATAAGCCTCAGACAAACGCGTATCTTGTCCCACGTTTGCTTCAGATGTTCTCACCGCGCTGACTCTTTCTACGTAGGCCTTCGCATATTTAATGTTTTGGTATTCAACAAGGTCCGGCACACGTATTCGCAGCAGCCGTTCAAGTTCTTCAGATGGTTCTGGAACGGAGTCGATGAGCATCTGAAGCGCTTCTGACACATTGTTTTTGCGGCTAACTTTCCCAACCCGTTCGATCCCCAATTTCTCAATAAAGTCGGGCTCAAGCACTATTTGCCTACCAATTCGAAAAGCCTGGGTGTTCATTTCTACAGCGACGCCGTTCAGCTCGATAGCACGTTCTATTGCCGCTGAACTAATGGGCACTACTCCACTCTGGTAAGCGGAGCCGAGGACGATGATATTTGCAGGCATGTGCGACCGAAATAGGTTGTCTGACAGATTGCCAGCGTCGTAGTAGACGTTTTTTTCAGGCACCGTAGCGCTATCAATTGACTGCTGTAGAGCTGACCATTCTGGGTAGTCGGCTGAGGTGTCGCGAACCATCGCTCCCGTAGGAACTTTGCTGGAAGATACAAGTGCGACGGTGCGTCCCGGCATTGCCTTCTCAAGGTTTGCTGGGTTTGTTCCGCTCAACAGGTCGAAAACAATGTACGCATCGGCTTCTCCTGTCGCGATTTTATTGGCTTCTCCTAGCTCTAGTTCACTATCCGGACGTCGAATCTTGAGGTTAGACACCACCGGGCCGCCTTTTTGAGCAAGGCCTGTTTGGTCAAGTCCGTGCGCTTCTTTACCGTCCAACAGAGCCGCTGTAGCTAATAGTTGATTGACTGTAACGACACCGGTTCCGCCAATCCCAATCATCAGGACATTGCCCTCGTCAAGGCGGTTGGGTTCGGGCTGGTCATCTTTGATTTCTGCTACAGCCAGAGTCGACTTCTCAGGGACGACACCACCGGGTTCCACTTCGATAAACGCCGGGCAGTCACCATCAAGGCAAGTGAAATCCTTATTGCACGAGGATTGGTGGATTGTTGTCTTTCTGCCGAACTCTGTTTCGACCGGCTGCACCGAAAGGCAGCTCGATTTTTCACCGCAATCTCCACAACCTTCGCACACAGCTTCGTTGATGAACACCGCCATGGTCGGTTCCGCAACCTTGCCTCGTTTGCGGTCACGTCGTAATTCTGCAGCACATGGCTGGTCGTAAATTAAAACCGTGCACCCAGGTGTGTCACGAAGGATCCTTTGGGCTTCGTCGAGACGGTCGCGGTACCACACTTCGGTCCCCTCGGCGAAGTGCGGGTTTTCTCCGTACTTTTCGGTGTCATGGGTTAGCACCATGACCTTTGTAACTCCCTCAGCCTCAAGTGAACGAGTTAGCTCTGGAACTGTCATTCCCCCATCGACGTCCTGACCGCCTGTCATTGCGACCGCTGCGTTGTAGAGGATTTTGTATGTGACATTGGTGCCTGCGGCAATAGCTTGCCGAACCGCGAGCGACCCAGAGTGGTGGAATGTTCCGTCGCCAATGTTTTGGAATCGGTGCTCCATGGTGACAAATGGTGCAGCGCCCACCCATTGAACGCCCTCTCCTCCCATCTGAGTGGTGCCTTTGACGTTGCGAGTTGGTGTCATTGACGCCATGCCGTGACAGCCAATACCCCCGCCAGCTTCAGAGCCTTCTGGAACCCAAGTGGAGCGGTTGTGGGGGCACCCCGAACAGAAATTAGGTGTCCTGTTGGATTGTTTTTTATCATCGGGCTCACCAAGTGCTACCGGTATGGTGACGCGTTCACGTACGGCTGGGCCTACCGCGTTTTCTCCCAATCGGCTTACAAGGAATGGGCGAATTTTTCGTGCGATAAGGTCAGCATCCATCTCGCCGTGACCCGGAAACCAGAAAGAGTTTTCGGCATCACGTTTTCCAAGAATGATCGGCGCGTCAGTGGTTCCGTAGAGAATTTCGCGCAGGAACATCTCGATGAAAGCTCGCTTTTCCTCGACGACGACAATGGTGTCGAGACCTCGAGCAAATTCGCGGACGCCGTTGGCTTCGAGAGGCCAGACGACAGCTGGTTTGTAGAGTCTTACCCCACGTTGTTGCAGTGCGGATTCATCAAGACCCATTCGATCTAATGCTTCACGGAGGTCGTAATAGGTCTTCCCGGCTGCTACGAGTCCTATCCGCGCCTCGGAGGTAGCTCCACTTACGGTATCAAGTTGGTTGAGGCGAGTGAATGCGTCGGTTGCTTCCATTCGGCCTTCGTGAATTTCCAGTTCTTGACGGACGGCGAACGGGCCAAATAACGCGTCTTGTTGGGTGTGTTGCCAAGGGCTGCCATCCCATTCGAAGTCCGGGCGTTGCATCTGAACTCGACCGGGACCTACCTTGATGGTTGAGTATCCGTCTGCAACGTTTGTCACAATCTTCAGCGACACCCATAGGCCGCTGTACCGCGACAGTTCGTAACCGATCCGGCCGTAATCGGCCACCTCTTGAACAGTTCCGGGGTAAAGGATGGGCGTCTGAAAGTGAAGCAGTGCGAACTCAGATTCAGACGCCAACGTGGATGACTTAGAAGCGGGGTCATCGCCCGCTACCAGTAGCACGCCACCTTTGGGATCGACTCCACATACGTTGGCGTGTCGGATAGCGTCTCCAGAGCGATCCACGCCAGGGGCTTTCCCATACCACATCCCTAATACGCCATCGAATTTTCCATCAAAGTTGCGATTAGCTAGTTGTGAGCCCCAGACGGTTGTAGCGCCAAGATCTTCATTAAGGCCTGGAACGAACTGAATGTTATTTTCAGTTAGTTCTTCGGCATTGCCGAGCATCAGGGTGTCGATGCCTCCCAACGGAGAGCCACGGTAGCCAGAAACCATTGCGGCATTGTTGAGGCCGTCTCGTTTATCGGCGCGTAACTGGTCCAAAAGAACCCTCAGGAGTGCCTGAACTCCTGACATAGCGACGTCCCCTTCGCTACGCGTGAATCGATCCTCTAACTTAAAGTCAGCCAACGCCATCTTGTCCCCTCCTGCGTCAAGTCCAGATTACTAGCGACGGGCTGCCGGCGCCTCCCCATAGCTATTAGATCGGAGAATCAAGCGCTATTTGCCCGACTTGGCAGGCGCGTCGCCAGAAGTAACGCGAGGCCATTCGCTATGCCTGAAAGCAAGAAAGCCCATCTGTAGTTACCTAAGGCGTCGCGCAACACTTGCGCCGCATATGGGCCGATAGCTGCCATGGTTCCCGCTGTCGCGAAGATTCTTCCAACGATTGACCCCGCGTGGGCACGTCCAAAGAAGTCTGCAACCAGCGGCGGGAAGACGACCACTCCTCCCCCATAGGCAAATCCAAACGTAACCGCCGATAGGTACAGCAGCCACAGCGAGTTAGTGCTGGCCATCCCAAGAAAGGAGGCTGTCTCTAAAAATAAGGCCAGCATGACTGCATTCTTCCTGCCGATACGATCGGAGACAGGTCCCATCACCAGGCGGCCGATAAGCCCTCCTATTCCTATCGCTGAGATCACAGTCGAGGCTGTTTGAAGGGACGCGCCGAGGCTCTGTGCAAATTGCACGCCATGAACAAACGGAACGAAGACTGCAACAAAAGTAAGTGCGTACATCCCAAAAATCTTCCAATAGGTCCGACTCCTCCATGCCTCAGCGGGAGTCATTCCTTCTTGGACATCCTCATTTGCGCCAGCAGTTGACGCTATTCGACCATCTGGCTGTTGGCCTATCCCTTCAGGGTCTCGTTCAAGAACAATCGAACTCAGCAACATGCAGATACCACCTGCCAGAGACATCGCCAGAATCGCGACCCGCCATCCATACGCTGATACAAGAACCGCCGCAATCGGCGGAACTAAAATGTTGGCAAGACTGCCGCCCGCGGTTGCTATTGCTGTAGCAAATCCTCGACGGACAACAAACCAACGCACAACCGTTGCGTTGCATGGCACCCAAGAACAACTCATTCCAAGAGGAGCAACAATGGCCATTCCGATTGCGACGATGACGATGTTGTTTGCGGTAGCCCACAGCAGATAACCACTCGTTAATAGGACTGCTCCGACTGCTACGACGGGCCGTGGCCCCATTCGGTCGGTTAGCCATCCGCTTATGGCAGATAACGCGCTGTATAGACCTATGTAGATGGCGAAGATCAACTGAAGCTGATTTTCAGACCACCCTGTGTCATCAACCACATCTCCTACGAAGGTGCCGAAGCTGAACTGGATTCCGTAAACGACGAACAGGACGGTGAATGCTGCGCTTACAATGCGCCACCCGAAGAATCTCTGTTCGACCGGCTTGACGGAAAAGATCACGACTCCAACTAGCGATCCCCCGGAGCCATATAAAACCAGATCGGATTATTTTCTCCAGCATCGGCCATGGCTTGCCTCGCTGCCATGACCACTTTGCCCGCTTCAGTGTGATCTAGGAACCAGCGGGTTCCCGCCCACGCTGACGGGGCGTGGTCCGACAACGCTAGAGCCGCTGTTTCGTAATATCCGCGAATGTCCTGACTCACTCGTGACGGGATGCCCGGTATGCCGGCTTCTTTCCAGGGGGTACCTTCGGCAACTCTGACGAACGCTTCTATCGCGTTTGCTATGTCGTCAACTTGAACAGCTCTCCCGGCGCCGACTCGGTTCCCGTATTTGGCGATCGCGCGTTCATAGGCCGGCCTCATACCGTTAGCCTCGTCCACCGCAGGGTGGGCATCAGGGTCATGGCGGGGCGGCATTGGGCATGCCAAAACTTCGGTTTCATCGTCGGGAATGGTGACGTCATATTCGGCAAAGATTGGTTCTGGGCTCTGCAACAAATCGAATGCCGTTGCCAGCACCCGATGTTGAAATTCTGGGTCGCCTGGAACCCCTAGGGGCCTACCCAGAGGAAAGTCACACCAGAGACCGCGGGGCGGGGCGGTGCTCTCTATCTGACTCTTAATGGAGCCAAAGGCGATAGTGGCCATGCCTTCAGCTTCGAAAATATGAGCGAGCGTACTCACGGTACGCGTGCACAGGGGTCAAACGGGTGTTAGTAACACGATGTCAACGCCCTGTTCCTTAAGGAGTTTGGCACCGGCAGGACCACTGTCCATTCTTATTGCAGATAGCTCGAATTGATTACCTGCGTAAGCAAGATGTTCGTCTGCTACTGAGCCGATGACTCCTTGGGTAGCTAGCTCTTCCAGGCGGTCGATCGGAAACACCGTGTTGATATCTAGTGCAAAACCTGTTGCATCGAAGTTAGGACTCCAATGTCCCATTACGTAGTCTCTTATTTCCGACTTCAATACTCGGTATCCCGTGTCCATCGGCGAGAAGTCCTCGTCATCGGGATGATGCAGGGAGGCAGAAGTAACTATCGCCACCTTGGCCTCAGAGAGAGGAACAGGTTCGGTAAACGCTGTTTCGTCAAATTCGACCGCGTCAAGGTTCGCTGTCATCGCTTTAATGTCGCTATCTGCCATGGTGTTGAGCCTACGTCAGTCGTAACTTCAATGCAGATTCCGTTATCGGCGGTCCACCGATAGGAGGGCTACACCTGCAACAACTAATGCGCCGCCAAGCATCTCGAAAGTTCCGAGACGGTCACCGACGAGTAACCAGCTGAACAGCACTCCGAAGAACGGTGTCAAATATGCAACTGCGGCGCCTTGGATCGCGGGAGCACGCCGAAGCACACTCGCGAATAGGTAAAAGGTGACCGCTAAAGATGGAATACCTGCATAGAGCAAAGGCAGTACAAGCCCCCAGCCCATGGAGGTATCGGACCAATCTTCTACGAATGGCACTGCTAGGTGGAGACATATTGTCGAAAAGGTGATCTGAAGCGCGACCAGCATCAATGGGCTGATTTCCAGGGCGCCGGGCAATCGTTTGTTGAGGACTGCTCCTGCTGCCCAGCTGATACTGGAAATTAGTGAGAAGACGATTCCTAAGGTGGTATTACCAGATCCGAAGGCTGGGATAGCGAGGCATACCGCTCCGAACAGGCCTATTAGTAGTCCCAGATAGCCCCGCTGTCCTGGCAGTTCCGCGAGAACTACAACTGCGATGACAACTGTAAAAAGTGGCATAGTTGCCGACAACATCGCTGCCAGACCAGGTGAAAGGCGCGAAATCCCGAGAACAAGGAATCCGCTTGACACCGTCGTTATGGCAAGCGAGATCCACCAAACAGCCATCCACTGTTGACGGGTTTGGGGCAGCTTTTCTCCACGCAACATCGCTATTGCCAATAAAAAGGGTGCTCCAACAGATGTTCGAAGAGCGGCGAGGGCCAGTGGTGTGGTGTGATCCAGAGCCCACTTCATCACGGTGTAGTTGAGTCCGATAAGTAGCGCTGTGAGGACGACCAGGGCGACTGTTATGGAACTGGAGGAGGCCGCAATTTTGGGGTTGAGCCCGCCGTGCTTTTTCACGCTCCCTCTAGAAGATCGAGGGATCTCCTACGAAGGCGACGCATCCCATTTAGCCATCGATCGGGATCTGATGCTTTGCGTTCTGTATAAGTTTGAACTTCTGGATGAGACAGAATCAGGAACTCTTCGTCACGCATCGCTTGTGTGATTTTGTCCGCAACGAAATCAGCTTCGACTATCCCATCGGTACCTCCGTCGCCGAGTTGTCGAGGCGCCATGGCAGTATTGACTCCCTGAGGACACAAGACTGATACTCGGATACCGTCATCGCCGTGAGTTATAGCTAGGGTCTCAGCGAGTTTGATGCATGCAGCTTTGGTGACTGAGTAAGGCGCTGAGCCAACCGCTGCAAGAAGGCCCGCTGCGCTAGCTGTGTGAACCAGGTAGCCCTCTCCTCGCGCCGTCATGGAAGGCACCACAGCGCGAGCGGCATACACATGTGACATTACATGTAGCTCCCATTGCGACTGCCAAGCCTCATTGGAAGCGTCGACACCTCCTTCGGCGCCTGCACCTGCATTCGAAAAGAAAATGTCGACAGGACCGTTTGCGGTTTCAGTATCTTCAACGAGCTGAGTCACAGCCTCCTCATTGGTGACGTCTAGACCCACGCCAATGCAACCGAGTTCTTCAGCGACTCGACGCGCTGTTGCCTCGTTGTAGTCAGCCACCACTACTTGCCTGGCGCCCTCTGAGACCCACTTGCGGGCCGTGGCCGATCCAATGCCACCTCCACCGCCGGTAATAATTGCTACACGATCTTTAATTTCCATGACTTGAACCTAGATGGAAGCAGCAACTGGTTGCTTAACTTTCGGCAACTCCGTTTTTGGTTCTCATCGCCGCATATGCAACCTCATCCGATTGCGCGGCACCTAAAAACCTACCCGGGCTCGCTCCATCGACATGGCCCATGATGCCCTTATACAGAGTGAACCCGCAAAGAGAAGCCAAACGTTCGGGCATCTCTTTCACATCTTGAGGGGAAAGGCTGTAGTACTGGTTTTGTTGCTGGCGCATGTAACCCTGGCAATATTGGACGCTGACTCCTAGTCGCCAGTCATCCTGTGTTGTGTTGGCGCCGCCACAGTGCCACGTTCCGCCGTTCACAACCAGAACTGACCCGGCTTCCATCTCTGCTGGTATGTGCTGAGCCTCTTCACCTTTGCGAGGTTCGTGATCAAATTTGTGGGAGCCGGGAACTATGCGAGTGGCCCCATTGTCAGCCGTGAAGTCAGTGAAGGCCCAAATGGTGGTCACCATGAATGGAATTCGCGGTCTGCTCACGCTCACTAAACCATCGTCGCTGTGCAACCCCTGGTGAACTTCTCCAGGGCCTATATGCATGCATGTGGTTCCCGACAAGAGACACTCTTCGTCCAGTAAGTGTTCCGCGAAGGGAAGCACGTTGGGATGAACGGGCAGCTTCCAAAACACTCGATCCTTAGCTAGCAAGTTGTACATGCGCTTGGTAGCGAAGCCCTCGGCCCGGTTTCCTCTGGGTTGCACATCATGTTGTTCTTCGAGTTGTGCTACTGAGTTTCTAACCTCTTTGAGTAGTTCTTGATCGATGGCATTTTCTACGATGCAGTAGCCCTGTTCTTCTATGCAATCGAGATAGCCGGACAGTGTTGCTGAATCCATCCAACAATTCTTGCAGCTTTGGGACACCGTTCGCACTTTCCTGGGAGACTGATTCTCATGAGTGATGCGCCACCCAATAGGCGGATGATTTTGAATGCATTCACTATGAACTGTGTGAGCCACATACAACAAGGGATGTGGACCAGAAAGGACAGTCGCCAAACCGAGTTCAATTCTTTGGAACCCTGGTTGGAGTTAGCTCGCATTGCTGAGGAGGGCTGTCTAGACACCATTTTTCTTGCCGATGTAATCGGTCTGTATGACAACTACCAAGGTGGAGCAGATACTTCTTTTCGGCAAGCCATGCAGGTCCCCGTCAACGACCCCATGCTTCTGATTCCGGCCATGGCTTCAACCACTCGTCATCTAGGGTTTGCGTTCACAAGTTCGGTCTTACAAGCCCATCCGTTTACCTTTGCTCGTCAGCTGTCGACTTTGGACCATTTAACGGAAGGTCGAGTGGCGTGGAATGTCGTTACCTCGTATTTACCGAACGCTGGGAACAACCTAGGTTTTGAAGGTTTGCCGTCTCACGAAGAACGCTATTCGCGAGCTGAAGAATATTTAGAAGTCATTTACAAGCTTTTAGAGGGCAGTTGGGCAGATGATGCGGTGGTCGATGACAGAGAGCGGCGTGTTTACGTAGAGCCGGACCGTGTCCGTGAGATCAATCATCGCGGTACCTACTTCGATGTGGCGGGCCCCCATCTTTCTTCACCCTCTCCTCAACGAACGCCAGTACTTTTCCAGGCTGGTATGTCCGAGCGGGGTCGAACGTTTGCTGCTCAGCATGCAGAATGCATTTTCGTTGTGGGATCGTCTCGCAGCGGAGCAACGCTGGCACAAGATTTACATGAACGAGCTCTCCTACAGGGGCGGTCAAACAAAGACATCAAACTGATTGGAGGGGTAGCGCCCATTGTGGGAGGAACGGAAAGTGAAGCTTTCAATAAGCAAGCCGAGTATGAAGAAAGTCTCTCGGTTGAGGCAGGGTTAGCTCACATCAGCGGGAACCTCGGGGTCGATCTGGGCGATATCGATCCGGATCAGCCTTTAGAGAGCTTCCAAACCGAACGCGTTCAAGGATTCATCAAAAATCTTCTCGATTCAGCGCCATCTGACACGCGGACCATGGGCGATCTGATCAAGTCAAATTTGGCTGGAGCCTGGCTGACCGGATCTGTTGAACAAGTGGCCGACGAATTAGAACGAAGATTTCGCAGTGGCTTAGACGGATTCAACCTCACCTATACGGTGACTCCAGGAACCTTTGTTGACTTCGTAGACGGCGTGGTACCCATCCTCCAGAAAAAAGGTCTAGTTCAACGCGAATACGCCCCAGGTACTCTCCGCAAGAAACTATTTGGACAAGATCGTCTTCCCTCAAACCACCCAGCGGCCGCTGTTCGTTTCTAACCGAAAGGTTGACTAAATCGCTCTTTCCCGCTCTGCCAAGCCAAAAAGGTCGCTATAGCCGAGAGAAGAAGCAACGCGGCCCAGGCCGTTTCATAGGACCCTGTGACATCGGCGACTAAGCCAGTCAAGAACCCGCCAACGGTCAGGCCAGCCATAAACCCCATTACGACACGGCCGCTGGCGCGGCCGGAAGCTTGTTGGGGTACTCCGATAATTACATACAGCATCGCTACGGCGTTCCAGGCGTTCAGACCAACTGCAGAAATTATGGCCACAGGCCACATAATCCAAGACCCCACGGCTACCGCGACGCACAGCATTGCCATCACTAGGGCTGTCAATGAAGATTGAACAGCGAGTGCAACTGGCGGTCTTATTCGGTGCTCCGCTAGGTGAGCCCAAATAATTCGAGTGCCAATAGCAATTCCTCCGGGAAGACCGGCTACTAACCCTGCCGCTACGTTCGACATATTTAAGGCATTTTCCGCAAAAAGCACTGTGTACCGTCCAACTCCACCCACTACGCATCCCATGCATAGGGCGTACAGCGCCAATAGCGAAACTGACCTTGGAAGCTTCGAGGCAGTTGACTTTTCATCGCTTTGACAACCTTGTTGAGTTCGATCTCGGCTGTCGGGGAGAGCGATCGCTGTAAGAGCAGCCACCAAGAGCGCTGTCACGGCGTATAGCCCTATAGCTACACGCCAATTGAGCCAGATACTCAAAGCTGGAAGCGTGAATCCGCCTAACAAGATTCCGAGTTGCACTCCGGATTGCTTGATGCCCGTCATTTTCCCTCGATGACCAGGCGCAGCCCTTTCTGCTACCAGCTTGTTGGTGGCGGGGTTGCAAGCGCCCTGTCCGTAGCTAGAGACGAAAAGGCCGAAGATCAATATGGAGGCTGATGGGGCGCAGGCCAGGATCAATAGGCCGACTCCCGAGGACAGTAAGACAAGAACGCATGACCACTTGCCTCCATGGCGATCGCTCAGCCGACCAGACAAAGGCGCGAATACTGCACCGAAAGCGGTGTTAACAGCTACTCCTGCACCAAACAAAGTCAGCGACATCGTCAAGTCTTCTGCTAAAGCATTGGCTACTACTGCTGTCCCAACAATTGGAAACGCACCGAGTGCCATTGTCAATACCAGTACGGTGATCAGCAACGCTGTTTTCATGGGTGACGACGAATTATTTGGATCATCGGACAACAGCACGGCTAGCACCCTACGCTGATCGACTATGTCCAAGCGTCAAGTTCTCATTCCTATTTCTGCGTACGAAAGAATCCGCTCTCGACTTGATAATTCTGAGCACGACTTCGAGGTTCTCTGCTGGTCAGCCACCGAGGTCACTCATCCCAACGGGTCGGCAGTAGCTCAGTCAGATTTCAGACCTGAGATTGGTTGGATACCGATTGACCTACTGTTCGCGGGCATATCTGAAGGGATGAGCGTGCCCGACTTTCTCTTATTCGCCGATGTTCTAGTCGAGTGTGGGACCGTCGAGTGGGTCCAGTCTTGTCTTGCTGGTGCAGATGCTCCGCCCTTACAGAAGATTCTTTCCGCAGGGATTCGTCTGAGCAACAGCGACTCTCCCAACGCTGGAGTCGCTGAGTACACAATGGCTGCAATCATGAATGTTGTCCATGGCTGGAGCGAACGCAACGACGATCAGAGAAATAGCCAATGGAATCAGAAGAGCTGGAATGAGATAAATGGCGGAACATGGTTGATTGTGGGTTTCGGTTCTATAGGAGGGCAAATAGCAAAGAGAGCGCGACCCTTTGGCGTTCAGATTGTGGGAGCCCGACGGACCGTAACGGACGACGACCGAGCGGACCGTATGGTCACCATGGACGAACTCGGAGACGTTTTACCTTCAGTCGATGTGGTAATCGTCGCGTGCCCTTTAACTGATGAGACACGCGGCTTGGTGGACAAACAGTTCTTAGACCAAATGCAAAGCGGATCAATTCTTGTCAACGTGTCGCGGGGGCCGGTAGTCGACACTAACGATCTCCTTGAAGCACTCGATTCAGGAAGATCAATCAGGGCAATCCTCGACGTGTTCGATATCGAGCCGTTGGAACCCACTAGTCCTCTTTGGAACCACGAAGCTGTGACGTTGACTTCTCACATAGCTGGGGCCGGTTCTGGTATTACAAAGCGAGGTGATGACGTCTTTATTGAACAGTTAGACGCCTACCTCGCCGGACGCGAACTGCGATTGGAGCTCAGGCTATGAAATCAGAAACGATGCTGCCTCTCGGCAAAGTTGATCCAGGTTTACGAGAGCCTGATACCCCACTTGATGTTCGAACTATCGCGAAGGGAGCTGAAGAAATTGAGTCCCTGGGATACCACGGCATCGCAGTCGAAGAATGTAAAGACGATCCGTACCAGCAATTAACCCTCGCTTCGGTCAACACCAGTGAGCTTGAACTGGCGACCTCCATCGCGATGGCATTTCCGCGATCGCCAACGATCACAGCTATGTCTGCCTGGACCCTGCAGAAGGTGTCATCTGGCCGACTAATTCTGGGGCTCGGTTCGCAAGTGCGGGGGCACATAAAGCGTCGATACGGAATGGAATGGACCGCACCTGCCCCGCGAATGCGCGACTACATCTTGGCCATGAAGGCTGTGTGGCGTTGTTGGCAACAACGTGAACCTCTTCATCACGATGGAGACCACTACAAACTGGATCTGATGGTGCCGCTATTTGATCCTGGACCAATCGACCATCCAGACATTCCCGTACATATTTCCGCTATCAACACGAATATGTGCGGGGTAGTGGGCGAGGTTGCCGACGGAATCCGGCTACACCCCGTCTGCTCACCGAAATTCATCGACGAAGTCATGGTTCCGGCAGTGGAGCGGGGCGCTGCTAGGACTCAACGAAACGCTGACGATATTGACTGGTGTATGAAACCGCTGATTGCCACAGCGCCAGATGAGGCCAGCCTCTTCCAAGTAGCCGAAAGCGTTCGAGCCAGAGTCGGTTTCTATCTCGCTACGCCTGCCTACAAAGCAGCGTTTGAGGTTCATGGCTGGGGTGAGCAGGTAGATCAAGCAGCTTCATTTTCTCGGGAACAGCGGTGGGATGAGATTCCCGCCTTGGTGAGCGACGAAATGTTTCACACGATCGCGACTATCGGCACCTACGACAGGATTGCTTCATTATTAAACGAACGATTCGGGAGTCTGATCGATCGAATTGAGTTCAGCATTCCAGTTAATAACCCCGAAGACGCAGATCTGTTGACCTCGATGCTGAAGGAACTACGCGAGAGCGACAGCTTGAGACCTTGAACAAAACGATGCAGTTCTTACCGCCTAACAAAGTCAACCTGCTTCAGAATGGGTTACGGCTTCTTCGCCCATCCACTCGCGCAGGGTGTTCTTTAGCTTGGTTTGCTGTATGAAGATGTCGTGTTCGGGGCCTGATGCACTGCTTGATTGTGGCGCTTTCAGGTAGAACGACAACCATTCCTGAACACCTGATTCGCCGGCTCTTTGGGCTAAATCTAGGAACAGAGCAAGGTCAAGCACTATTGGTGCTGCAAGAATCGAATCACGACATAAGAAGTCGATTTTGATCTGCATCGGATAGCCAAGCCATCCGAAGATATCGATGTTGTCCCAGCCTTCTTTGTTGTCTCCGCGAGGTGGGTAGTAGTTGATTCGCACTACATGATCGATATTGCCGTATAGCTCGGGGTAAACCTCAGGTTGCAGGATGGTGTCGAGAACTCCTAATTTCGATACTTCCTTCGTTTTGAAGTTCTCCGGATCATCAAGCACTTCTCCGTCTCGGTTGCCAAGAATGTTGGTGCTGTACCACCCTCGCAATCCGAGCATTCTCGCCTTAAGCCCCGGCGCTACAAGTGTCTTCATCAGGGTCTGGCCAGTC